>NZ_VIDW01000037.1:0-46933 GCF_006519665.1 Paenibacillus sp. tmac-D7
AGGTATGTATGCAAACAAAAGCTATGGTAACACGCAATCAAGGCGAATTTAGTATGGAACAAGTTACGCTGCATGAGCCGAAGGCGGAGGAGGTATTGGTTCGAATTACTGCTGTCGGTATGTGTCATACCGACCTGAGTGTCAAAGATGGTTTTATTCCTTGTCCGTTACCGATCGTTTTGGGGCATGAAGGTGCGGGCGTGGTGGAACGAGTCGGGTCATCGGTGCAAGGAATTGAGCCAGGGGACCATGTCGTGTTATCTTATAGCTCTTGTGGAAGATGTGATGCTTGTCTACAAGGTAAACCTGCCGGATGTGTGCATTTTGCCATGTTGAACTTTGGTGGAATCATGCCGGATGGTACGAAACGGATTGAACAAAGCGGCCAGGAAATCTCCACGTTTTTCGGGCAATCCTCTTTTTCAGAATATACGGTCATCCATTACCGAAACGTTATTAAAGTCCCTAAAGATGTCCCGTTAGAAATCCTTGCTCCGCTTGGATGCGGTATCTCGGCCGGCAGTGGTGCGGTGCTCAATAAACTGCAACCGGAACCTGGTTCAAGCCTGGCTGTTTTCGGTTGTGGAGCTGTCGGATTAAGCGCCTTAATGGCGGCGAAAGTCAAAGGTTGCACAACCATTATTGCAATCGACATTAATAATGACCGCTTAGAATTAGCGAAAGAACTTGGAGCCACACATACAATAAACAGTAAAGATGTCGATAATGTTGTTCAAAAGGTCACGGAGATTTCTAATGGAGGCGTAAAGTATGCGGTCGAAACCAGTGGTGTTCCGCAAGTTTTAAGACAGGCGGTTGACAGCATCAAACCGCTCGGAACGACGGCGGTTGTAGGTGCACCACCATTCGGGACAAATGTGGAATTGGATCACTTCGGCCTCATTTCAGAAAAAACCATTGCAGGGGTTACGATGGGGAGCTCAGTACCGCAGCTTTTTATTCCCGAATTGATTGAGTTGTATAAACAAGGACTGTTCCCGTATGACAAACTCATTACGATCTACGCTTTTGATGAAATTAATCAAGCTGCGGAAGACTCCAAAAAAGGCAATACAATCAAACCGGTCTTGCGTGTTTCCGGCCTAAACTAGCAAAAAAGCAGGTGGAATACCTTTGGGGATATTCTGGAAAATATTTAAGAATTCAGCTGGAGGAGGAAATCGGTTGAACATGCCAACGGAGCAAGTCGATTTGTGGATTAATAATTCCGGAGTGTCAACCCATGATTATTTCGAAATATATGACCCCGGACGTCTCAATCATTTGGTAGCCAGAGTCGCGAGAGGAAGTGTTCAAGACGCCAATAATGCGGTTATTGCCGCTCACCATGCATTCCTGTCCTGGCGAAGACTCGATTTGAGTGAAAGGATTCAAGCCGTGTTTGCAGCTGCTAAAGCATTGGAACAATCAATTCCAGAGTTGAGTCCTTTATTGACGAGAGAGCATGGAGGATTATTGGGTGAATCTCAAATGGATTTTGGTTTTGGAGTAGGAGCAGCCCAGTTTACTGCGGGAATTGCCGAATCTTATCTCGTTCCAGAAGTGATTGAAGATGAAAACTGCCGGATTGAAATCGAGAAAATCCCGAGGGGTGTTGTGGTTGCCATCGTTCCTTGGAACTTTCCGATCGTTCTGACCATGATGAAACTTGCACCTGCGCTGGTAACCGGGAACACGTTGGTGGTGAAGCCGTCACCGTTTGCACCGGCAGCGATTACGCAGGCTTTGAAGAAAATGGCCTCCGTCTTGCCTCCTGGAGTGATCAATGTTGTGAATGGGGACGGAGATGTTGGCGCGACTCTCACTCATCATCCGCTGGTGAGGAAAATTTCTTTCACCGGTGGTACGGAAACGGCAAAACATGTGATGGCTGATGCCGGGTCCACAATCAAAAACATTACTTTGGAGCTCGGGGGGAATGATCCGGCTATCATTTTGGACGATGTAAATCCAGCCGAGATCATGCCGAGGCTGGTGAAGGGGATTTTTACTAGATCGGGACAAATATGCTTTTCGGTAAAGCGGGTTTATGTGTCTCAGGGTATGTATGACAAATTTTTCGATATGATGTGCCAGGTCGTTGATGAAATTAAAGTTGGGCATGGATTGGATGAACGTTCAACCATGGGGCCGGTGGTCAATCGTGGTCAGTATAATTTTGTAAAAGATTTGATTCAGCATACCAAAGCAAGCAATGCTGTAGTCCGGGAATTGGGGCAAAAGCTGCAACCGGAAGAATGGGATAACGGTTACTACCTGCTTCCGACTGTTGTGCGTGACATCAATCACTCAGCAAAATTGGCATGTTGTGAACAGTTTGGGCCCGTGATTCCTTTAATCCCTTATCAATCCTTGGATCAAGCTATTGAGATGGCCAATGATAGCGAATTTGGTCTATGTTCTTCGGTTTGGTCATCAGATGTAAACCGTGCTGTCAAAGTCGCCCGCCAGATCGAAGCAGGCAGCACGTTTATTAACAGTCACAGTTTGGAATCGCTTGACGTCCGGATGCCTTTCGGCGGGATTAAACAAAGCGGAATCGGTCGAGAGTTTACCGAGTTGAGTTTGGCAGACTATATTGAACATCACGGCATACGTTATATGAAGTGATTGCGATTCGCTCTTGTGTTACGACCTGTTGATGCTCGGTAATTACAGACAGATTTCATCCTGATCTGTCTGTTTTACGCA
Source organism: Paenibacillus sp. tmac-D7 (assembly GCF_006519665.1). Lineage (NCBI taxonomy): Bacteria > Bacillati > Bacillota > Bacilli > Caryophanales > Paenibacillaceae > Paenibacillus > Paenibacillus sp. tmac-D7. The sequence continues at coordinate 2,713 of NZ_VIDW01000037.1, forward strand.
TCAACATAAAAAAAAGGAGATTAGAATGGCGAATCTACTATCTAATTTATTCAAAAAATCACGAGGACCGTTATTCGTCAATCTGCAACCAAGCGGTGAGCGTTTTTCGGTGCAGCCCAAAGATACATTATTGCAAGCTGCCTTGTCCGCAGGGGTGCCTTTCCCGCATGACTGCAGGGTTGGGACTTGTGCCACTTGTAAATGCCTTTTAGTTGAAGGGAAAGTTAAAGCGATTATGGACTTTTCCTACACGTTAAGCAGGGAAGAAATGGAACAGGGTTATATCCTTGCCTGTCAAGCAATGGTCAAAAGTGATCTTACGGTTGCACTTGACCGTCCTTTGGAAGGCCCACAACATACCGTAAAATCGATTTGCGGTGTGATTCGCAAAAGCGAACAGTTGACACACGATATACTGAAAATCACGATTGAACTGGACGAAAGCATCATTTACGAAGCTGGACAATATGCGGATCTGTCGGTACCAAGCCTAAGTGAACCCCGATCCTATTCGTTTGCAGATGCTCCGAACGAGCAGGGACAGACAACAATCAGTTTTTTTATTCGTCATGTGGTGAATGGGGAAATGACCGGCTGGTTGCACGCTGCGGACCGAACAGGCGTCAAAGTGAGTATTACCGGTCCCTACGGGTCTTTCTATCTCCGTCCTTCCGATCAATCGATTGTCTGCATTGCTGGCGGTAGTGGCTTGGCACCGTTAAAAGCGATTTTGGAGAAAATCTTCAAGATGGGAGGAAACATTCCGGTGTTATTTTTGTTCGGGGCACGTACGCAGCGAGATCTGTACTGTCTTGAAGTAATTGACGAATTCAGCTCATCTTGGAATGCGCCTTTCCATTTCGTTCCGGTATTGTCGGAAGAGCCGGCCGATAGTGATTGGTCAGGTGCCCGCGGACTTGTCACCGAACACATCAAAGATCTTCCGGAAATTCGAGTTGCGAATAGTAAAGCCTATCTGTGTGGCCCTCCCGGAATGATTGACGCAGCAATAAGTAAGCTAAATGAAGGTGGCGTTACTGGAGAACATATCTTTTTTGACAAATTTCTGGATCGATATCATGTGGAGAAAAAAATGCATCATTCTGATTGATAAATTTCTGGCTTCAGGATATTCTTCGGGGGATTTCAACTTGAGAAGACATTTATTTGATAGAAAGGGGAATGATCTGTGTTAGATCATGTCAGGTATTACATCGCCAATTTTTATGTGATGTTGGGGATAGCGGGTCTGCTTCTCGGTGGTCATTGGGTGTGGCTGGGGTCACTCGGAGTGCTTGTGGCTGTTCTTATCGGTGACATGATTTTGGGTGAGGATACGAATATTCGAAATTTAAAGTATCCCTGGATCGCTGATCTTGCATTGTACTTGCATGTGCCTCTAACCATAGTTCTTTATGGTGTCTTTGCATGGCGCTTGCAAATTGGATTTGGTTCGCTGCCGAATTTGTCGGAGCTGGTTTTATACGGCGGTTCAATTCTATCCGTTGCCCTGCTTAGTGCATTTCCCAATCTGCCGATATTACATGAGCTTATGCATCGAAGACACTGGTTTCCCCGCGCATTAAACAGTATTGGAGGTACTTTCTTTGGTGATCCCAATAGTGATATAGCTCATATTCATGTTCACCATGTTCATGTAGGGACTCCCAAGGATTCGGATACCCCTTACCGGGGGGAAACGGTTTATCACTTTGTGTTCCGTGCTACATGGGGAAGGTATAAGGAAGGGTTTAAGATTGAGCGGGAACGTCTCCGGAGAAAAGGGCATTCGATATGGCATTGGAGTAGTCGAATTCTATGGGCTGTTTTGATGCTTGCAACTGTAATAGGATATTTCTATTGGATGGCTGGTCTGACTGGTTTAGTCGTTGTTATCATTACGTTGTTTATTGCAAAACTCACTATTGAAGCATTTAACTATACACAGCATTATGGATTGATTCGGATCGAAGGTAAACCCTTTGAGAGCCGCCATACTTGGGAACATGATACATTCTTCGTACGGGCCGGAGCGGTAGAAATCACAACGCATTCGGATCATCATAAGGATCCGTACATGCCTTTCTATGAACTGAAACCAAGTGATGCCCCAAAGATGCCGAGTATCGTACTCTGTTTCCTGGCATCGCTTATTCCTTCTTTTTGGTTTAAAAAAATCGTAATACCCCGAATCAAGTATTGGGACCAACATTTGGCAAGTCCCGAGGAGAGGATAATGGCTTCGAAAGCAAATCGCAGAGCAGGGTGGCCCGACTTTGCCCAAGAAAACATGGAAAAGTATTCCGTTTGAGCCTTATATCAGGTGTTATGCAACTTTCCGTCTCCAATCCATGTTATGAGGTCAATCAGACCACCTGGTTGACCTCTTTTCATGAAGTGTTCGCACGATATTAAGTCATCCGAGTGAACGTTGTCGTTCTTTTGAGAGCTTGATCCCCGTGCGGCTATTATTCTCACCCATGTTCAAATCCATAAGTTTTAAGCACAAGGAGGATCAACCCGCTACTATGAAATACTCATCCAAGCTGATGACGATTGTTTTAACTTTCTTTATACTTGCGCCGCTTATCTGGATAGTCGGCCTGTACTACTATGAAGCGCTCGAAAGTATTTCCGAAGTGGGTCTCATTTTGCTTCACCCGCCCCTCATCATTTTTATAGCTGTGAACATCGGAACCGTTGTTATTGTTCTCCGTCGACAAATCAGGCGGATCTCGGCCTATATGGAGCATCAACATCCCGACCAATTGGAGCCGGCCCAGAAAAGCATCGCTTTCATCCCTAAATTTTTTGTCGCGGGCGTCCTCGTTTATAGCCTTGTAGTTCCTCATTCAGCGTTACTGGGGCAAGATTTTATTAACCGCCAAGAGTATTGGTTTTCTGTTCTGTTGGCTCTCCCCATCATCTCGATTTACTCCATCTCTTTCTTTGCTTTTTTGGTGGTTACTCTTGAGAGATGGGTCAGTCTTGTTCCGGTAAATACCCGCTACAGATCTGTGTCATTAAAATTCAAATTGACCTTGAATGTTCTGGTCACTTGTCTCGGCATTATGATTCTGTTTATGGTTGTTAATATCAATGGTGTATACAATCAGCATTTGACGAACCAATCGACCAAGGTTGTCCACTGGAATATGGTGGCTGCAGCCAGTGTGCTCATTGCGGTTTCCCTCAATATGTATGCTTTGTTTGCCTCTATCACCGTTCCGGTCAATGTACTGCGTCAAAAGATTCACGAACTGGCCGAAAACGGCGGGGATTTGACCCGGGAAATCTCCTTGAATGTCCGGGACGACTTGGGCGAGCTGGGACGCTCCGTCAATTTGCTGCTCGCCAATATTCGACCGATTATCCGGAAAGTACAGACGGTTTCCGAAGCTGTGGAGAAAGCCTCCTCCTCCTTGGCAAGGAGCGCAGCCAGTACCGCCGGACAGAGCCGTCAGATCACAGAATCGATGAAGATCGTCAATTCGGCGACTCTGACCCAGCAGTCTGCTGTAGAGGAAACGCTGACGGCCGTTGAGCAAATGTCGAGTGGTATTTTTCAAATTGCTGAATCTTCCGGGCTGGTATCTGATTCTTCGACAGAGGTGTATGAGGAAGCCCTGGCCGGACAGCGTACAATGAATGAACTGGCCTCACAAATGGATGTGATCTATCAATCGATGGAGCAAATTCAAACCGCCGTCACCCGGCAAAACGAGCAAATCAATCTGATAAACGGGATTGGAGCCCTGATATCCGACCTGGCCGGACAGACCAATCTGCTATCCCTGAACGCCTCCATTGAAGCGGCCCGTGCGGGTGAAGTAGGGAGGGGGTTTGCGGTCGTGGCCGGCGAAATTCGCAAGCTGGCCGAACAATCAGGACAATCTGTGCAGAAAATCAGCCAACTCGTGCAGGAAATACAAGCCCAATCGGATCATGTTACACTGGAAACCCGCCAAGGCAAGATGGAAGTAGAGAACGGGAAGCAGGAGATGACTGTGATGGAGCAGCGTTTCCATTCCATCACGCACAGTATCGAATCCGTGCGCAAGCAGATTCTGGAGGTCACCTCCACTGCGGAGCAGATGTCCGCGGGTGCTGAGGAAGTGACAGCCACGGTTAACCAGCTGTCGCACTACGCCCAAATTACTTCGGGTCACTCCCAGAAGGTCACGGAGGCCACTACCGAACAAATCCACGCGATGGAAGACATCTCGACTTCAACCGTGCAGCTTAGCGAATTGTCGCAGGAGCTAAATGATACCATTTTAAAGTTTAAGGCATAGCGCGCCTCATCAAGAAAACAAGCAGGATGTAGCAGACTTATTTGGTTTCGTAAAAGAAGGGGGTGATTCGCATTCGGACAACGGTCCTGTATTCGGTGTTGTTGATCTTAATTTGGGGAACCGCCTTTTCTGTTATTAAAATTGGTTTGGAGTACGTTCCTCCCATTCTTTTCTCCGGTATTCGCACGATACTAGGAGGTCTATTTCTCCTGGCGATCGCCCTTAATCGAGGAGGGAAAGCGGATTTTCGAAAGAATGGGAAGATATTCGGCATATCTGCGTTTTTCAACGTGGTATTATTTATCGGCCTGCAAACGTTTGCTGTCGCTTATTTGACATCGGGATTGGCCGCTGTATTGATTTATTTGCAGCCCATTATTGTCGGAATTCTTGCGAAATACTGGCTCAAAGAATCGCTTTCTCCCTTAAAGTTAGCAGGATTAATGCTGGGATTTCTTGGCGTTATCGTGATCAGTATGGCGGGAATATCTAACGGGGAAATCTCCGTTACAGGAATTTGCATGGGTCTGGCTTCCGCATGTGCATGGGCGATTGGTACGGTGTATTTGAAAAATGTGCAGGATACCGTAGATATCCCTTGGTTATTGGCCGCTCAGTTTACTTTCGGGGGACTGGTTCTGATTGTGGCGGGTTTGTTTTTCGAAAACTGGTCGGCCATCGAATGGACGATTTCCTTTGGGGTCAGTCTGCTTTATACATCAGTAATCGGTATCATGGTATCGTGGATGCTTTGGTTAAAACTGATCCATTCGGGTGATGCGACCGTGGCGTCCGCTTATACATTTGGAGTGCCTCTTGTTTCGATTGCCGCCGGTATCCTGTATTTGGATGAAAAAATCAGTTTTACCTTGTTCCTGGGATCGGCCCTCATCGTAGTAGGGATCTATTTGGTAAACCGCAGAAAATCGCTAAAAGCCGAATCAACAACTTAAGTATTTTACATATTGTCTAATGACAACGTGATCGCAATGGGAATATTATGTTATTAAACATGACAATATTATAGATTCCATAAGAAAAATCCCAGAACGCGAAATATGAGTCTAACTAAGATTCCTGAGATTGAGTTGGATCAGGTGAGCATGCGTTATGCATCGGGTGTATCTGATGTCTTAGCCCTAAAAGAGGTAAGTTTGGACATCAGAAAGGGAGAGTTCGTCTCCCTCCTGGGTCCTTCCGGTTGCGGTAAAACAACGCTTTTGCGAATTATGGCAGATTTGCTTCAACCGACCAGCGGCAAGATCAAGGTGGGCGGAAAATCGGTTAGCAAGACTTTCCAGCATGAGCAATCACAGATGACTTCTGAATTCTGATTACATAATCTCGCACGTACCTAGTAACTTTTTGAAGAGATACCCCTAAATTATCCGCATCCGTCTCTATAACGCACTCATTTCTCTTCTCAGAAACACCATAAATAATCGAGTTTCATCGGACATTTTCAAGTCAGGATTATAAATCAATCTGATCTCTATTTTGGCTGGTTCGCAATCAAGGGGCAGGCGAATTAGTTCTCCATCTTCCAGTTCCTTTTGAATGCCGAAACCAGGGGTTGCTGCAATCCCGATTCCTCGTTTAACCACCTCAACTAATGTTCGGTAATCCTCTAGTTGCAGTACGACATTATATTGCTGAATGCCTATCTTCTTTAGGGATTCATTGATCATCCTGGAATGACTGGAAGTATTCACCCCGCCGACAAAAGAATACTTCTCTAGTTCCACCGGTTGAATGCTGTTCCTCGAGGCCAATTCATGGCTTGGGCCTACCACTAATTCGATATTTTCATAAGTAAGAATCTCGGAATATAATCCCTCTATTTTTCCCAATGTCATCAATAAACCCAAATCTGCTTTTCCCTCCATCAACTGATGGATAATCATTTCCTGAGTATGGCTGTACATAATAATGCGGAAGTCAGGATGGGTTCTGGAAAATGTAGCCAAATAGGACGGGAATAAGTTGTTAGCAATACTACGTTGGACGGCAACAGTGACTTCTCTTTGTTCCCCTTGCAACTTTTGTAAATGTTTTTCTACCAGATTCGTCTTTGAGGTAATTTCCAACGCATAGGAATAAAAAATCTCACCGGCTTCCGTAAGCGATGCTTTTCGGCCGGGTTCACGGGTAAACAGTTTCTTTCCTAGTTCTTGCTCCAGGGACTGAATATGAGCTGTAATGGCGGGTTGGGAGATATTTAGTTTTCTGGCGGCTGCATTGAAGCCGCCAGATTCAATGACAGATTTAAAGATTCTGAGACGATGTATGGAAGATTCAAGCAAAATTAGTCATCCTTTCCCTGGTCAAACTAATAATCTATAGGTTATGGGTTATAGTCAAAAAATGTATTGTTTTACATATAAGTATCCCTATATAATCAAATTGTCGCAATATTATTATAATAAAAAATTATACAAATAATCAAACACAAAAGGAGAAAGCTCTATGAGTATTTACTTAGGTGTGGACATTGGCGGGACCTTTACCGATCTTATTGCCTTCGATGAAAGCTCCGGAGAATTGTTTCACGCAAAAAGACCGACTACCTATTTTGACCTGGTCCAGGGGATTCTGGATTGCATCGATAAGAGCGGTGTAGATATCAGCCATACCGATAATATCGTCCACGGATCGACCATTGCTATTAACACAGTGATTGAAAAAACAGGTGCCAGGACAGCGCTGCTGACGACAAAAGGAACACGGGATGTTTACAGCATCGGAAGAGGCAGCCGGCCAGAGGCTTACAATCTATTTTTTCACCGTCCTCGTCCGGTAGTGCCAAGGCACCTTACCTTTGAAGTGTCGGGACGTATGCTTGCCAATGGGGAAGAGTTAACTCCGATTGATAGAGGAGAGATAAAAGCGCTTTGTGAACAATTGAAGGAACAAGGGATTGAGGCCATCGCGGTTTGTTTTCTGCACTCCTATGCAAATCCAGCACATGAGAAAATGGTAGGTGAAATACTTCGGGAGAACTTACCTAATTGTTACGTATCGCTTTCCCATGAAATCCTGCGTGAATACCGCGAGTACGAGAGAACTTCCACCACGGTGTTGAACTCTTATGTTGGACCGAAGGTAAGTCGTTACATCAATGAGCTTCACGCGAAAACAAATGATAGCGGTTTCAAGGGGTCCCTATCCATTATGCAGTCCAATGGAGGGATTATGTCCCCTCAAACGGCGGGTGCAAAGCCGGTAAATATGATGGAATCCGGTCCGGTGGGCGGAATCATTGCTTCTGCGGAAATTGGGAAATCGCTAGGTTATACCAATGTGATTGCTTTTGATATGGGGGGGACAACAGCTAAAGCCAGCTTGATTAAAGACGGGGAAGCCAGCATGACCGAAATGTACTACATTGGCGGAAGTGCAAGCGGCCAACCCGTGATGATTCCGGTAGTGGATGTGGTTGAGGTAGGTACAGGTGGTGGAAGTATCGCTTGGATTGATGAAGTAGGTACGTTGAAAGTTGGACCACAAAGTGCAGGTTCAGATCCTGCACCGATCTGTTACGGTAAGGGTGGAACGGAACCAACGTTCACGGATGCGAATGTGATCTTGGGACGTATTGGCGCCGCTGACTTTCTCGGAGGAGATATGCCGCTAGATAAAGAGTCAGCCATGAAAGGCCTGCAGACCCAAATTGCCGAACCGCTTCATATCGATACTATTCGTGCAGCGAACGCCATCTTTCAAATTGCCATCAACAATATGTCTTTAGCGGTAAGGGAAGTGTCTGTGGAAAAGGGGTACGATCCGCGGGAGTTCGTGTTAGTCGCTTCCGGTGGTGCGGGACCACTCAGTGCTGTTGCGGTAGCACGTGAACTGCATATCCCAAAGGTGATTATCCCACGATTCCCTGCCCACTTCTCGGCGATTGGGATGCTGCTTACGGATCAAAAGCATGACTTTGTTCGTACTTATTTCCGTCAGCTGGAAGAGGTGGATTTTAATGCACTGTTAACTATTCACCATGAAATGGTGGAGGAAGCACGGCAACTGTTGGATGAGGAATCCATTTCTGCAAAAGAAGTGGATTACCAGGCGTATCTCGATATCCGTTATGTAGGCCAAGAGTTTACCCTATTGGTTCCAATAGATGAAGAAACATTACGTAAGGGCGATATTGCCGCAATCCGCACCGCATATGATGACATTCATGATAAGAGATTCGGACACAAGGCAGCGAATGAGCCGGTCGAAATGGTCAACATCCGCTTGACGGTAACCGGCGAGAGAAGCAAACCACAATTTCCAGCATTACAGAAGCGCAATAGTAATCCACAACCGTTATACCGTCCTGTCTATTTTGATGATTTGAGTCAAGCGTTTCATTGCCCGGTATATGACAGGGAAAGCTTGCCGCCTGGATATGAATTTTCAGGTCCTGCATTGATTCAAGAATACGCTTCCACAACGGTTATCTACGAAGGAGATGTTTGCAAAGTTAGTGACACAGGTGAATTAATTGTTTCGCTGGGAGGAATCAAAAATGAGTAATTTACTGATGAAGACATTGGATCCTGTAACCTTAGAAGTCATCGGAAATGCTTTACCGGCGATTTCCAATGAAATGTCGGCTGATTTGCAACGCGCATCCTACAACATGATGGTCTATGAGGTGAAAGATTATTGCTGTGCTTTGATCGATAAGCAAGGTCGGCTGATTTCACAAAATCTGGGTGGGGTATCCCATTTTGTCGCTGACCTAGGCGTAATTATTAAGGATGGAATGAAGAAATACGGGGAAGAAGGATTTAAACCCGGAGATGTTCTGATTACGAACCATCAGGCTGTTGCGGGGCAGCACCTGAATAACATTGTTATTTATACTCCGTTTTTCTTTAAGGGTGAGCTCGTCTGCTTTGCCATGGTAAGGGCTCATTGGATGGATGTAGGAGGCTTAAGCACAGGATTTGGCGGAGGAGTCAGGATCACCGATCCCTGGATGGAAGGGCTGCAGCTCGATCAGCTGAAAATTTATGAGTCCGGTGAAGTGAATCCAACCCTATTGCAAATTCTCAAGGACAACATTCGTTTTCCAGAATCCTCATTGGGCGATATGAGAGCGCAAATTGCCGCATGTAGATTGGCCGAGAGAAGATTGGATGAACTGATTGCAAAATATGGACATGAAACCTTTCTGCAATATGTAGAGGCGATTTTTGCCAAAACCGAAGAGAAATGCAGAAAAATTGTGGCCAAAATCCCGGATGGGGTCTATGAAGCGGAATCCTTCATGGACGACGATGGATTTAACTTGGATGAGCCTGTTCGTATCCATGCCCGTGTTACGGTCAGTGGGGAAGAAATGACCATCGATTTATCTGGATGCTCTGAACAGCGCAAGGGAGCGATCAATGGACGTACTTTGGCGGGTGCTATGGTAGCTTATAAAGGATTGACCGCACCATTGGATCCGGTTAATGAGGGTTCCTTCGGAGCGCTTAAGGTAATCATTCCGGAAGGCAATGTGATGATGGCGAAATACCCTGCACCCATGGCGAAGTGGAGTATTATTCTTCCCACCGTGATTGACACCGTTCTGACCGCTTTGGCACCTGCCTTGCCGGACCAGATCCCTGCTGCACATATGGGGAATTTGGGAGGGTCAATTACCTGCTTCGGAGCCGATCCTCGTACCGGCAAACGTTTTGTGCTGCAGAGCATCGAAGGTGGTGGTTGGGGAGGAAGACCGCATGAAGATGGAGAATCGGCTTCCGTCTCCGTATGCCAGGGAGATGTGCGCAACGCACCCATTGAAAGTATTGAACTCAAAGCACCTGTGATCGTCGAAGAGCGCAGTTTGCGGATGGATTCCGCTGGTCCCGGCAAGAATCGCGGAGGTTGCGGATTGGACGTAAAAGTACGAAACCTGGTGGAAGTTCAATGGAGCCTCTCCCAGGCCCGACGCCGTAACGTTCCACCGTGGGGATTATGGGGGGGGAAAAGCGGCGCCATCTCTGATTATTTGCTGAAACTGCCACATGAAGAAGAATGGGCTAGTGTGGATGTGGCACGCCATACCGTTCCACCTGAAACGCAGGTCATCATCCGTACCTCTGGAGGAGGAGGCTGGGGTAACCCACTGGAAAGAGATCCGGAAAAAGTACGTTGGGATGTAAGGGAAGGATTGGTTTCCCTAAAAGCAGCCAAAGAGGAATATGGCGTTGTGTTAAATGCTGATGATTTAGCCATAGATATGGAGCAGACCAATCTCTTGCGTCAGGAGAGGAATGCATAGATGGCTGATCATTCGCGTGCACAAGCGTTCTTAACCAAAATGAAAGATTTGGACCTTGATTATCTTGTGGCTTACTTTGATGGGATTCATTCATTTCTAGAACCCAACCTGGTTTTTCTGCTTACTGGATTTAAGTCCATTGGAGAGAGCATGGTTTTACTGCAATCTAACGGGTTAACAACCCTGATCACAACGCCATTCTGGGATGCCGAACGAGCGAAAACGAATTCGAATGTATCAACCATTCTGCCAACGGATGATCTAATCAATACCTTTAAAGGATTCATGGAATTGGCCAAAGCAGGGCCCGACAAGATCGGTTTTATTGGGCTTACAAGCATTAGGCAATCCAGCTATTGTGAATTGTCCTCTTATTTCAAAAATCGACTCCATCTGTTAGATGAACATTTTGTTGATTTCACTGCATGCAAAACGGAAAGCGAATTGATAAAAGCTAGAAAGGCAACCTGGATCGCTGAACGAGGATATGAAAAAATGCTAGAGATCGCAAGGCCTGGAATGTATGACTATCAACTGGCCGGTGAAATTGAAAGTTTTATGAAATCCCTCGGAGCAGACGATAACTTTTTTCTCATGAGTGCTTCGTCTCATAATCACGCGGTACGTCCGCCAGGACGGCACAGGTTGGAAAAGGGAGATATTATACTGGCTGAAATTTCACCAAGTTACGAAGGCCAGTTCACACAAATCTGCCGCAGTGTGGTACTGGGAGATCAGAACCGTGACCCATTGCTCGAGAGTTATCATTTGCTCGTCACTGCTTTGGAGAGGGGAATCGCCATAGCGAAACCCGGAGAGAAATTATCAAATGTGGTTCAAGCGATCAATGAGCCGCTTGAAGAGGCAGGATATGGACAATATTGCAGGCCTCCCTATATGCGGGTCCGCGGCCATGGGTTGGGATTAAGTTCTTTTCAACCAGGTGATGTGAGTGAAGCGAACCACACCGTGCTGCAGGAGGGGATGTTCTTCGTCATTCACCCCAATCAATATATTCCGGAAACTGGTTACCTGCTATGTGGTGAGCCCGTACTGATTACTTCCACCGGATCACAGGTTTTAACAAAGAGGAAACCTTCACTGGATATTATTGCTGTGTAAGATAAACGTTTGGAAAAAATGAAACTTACCTTATAAGGAGTGGTATTCATGACAGAAGCTTTGAATCACAAAGATTATGACCTGTTACTCGATCTTGTGAAAACACGGAGCAGTGTTCGCAGTTTGAAATCTGATCCGCTGCCTGAAGGGTCTGTAGAGAAGATTATCGAAGCAGGACATTGGGCAATGTCAGGGGCTAACTCACAACCATGGGAATTTATTGTGGTCCGTGATCGAGAGACCAAACTGGCGATTCAGGAGGCCTATAAGGAAGTCAATATTGACTATGCGTATTGGATGGAACAACAACGCATTCCTGAGCTTCGTCACCCCTCCTTCCACTTGAAAGGCGATCCGTATGAACAAATTGAGCACATCAAAAGTCGTGCTAAATGGGCAGATGCACCGGAACTCATCGTGGTCATTGGAGATGGGCGACGTCAGTGGGGAACGGTCATGGCTGGTCACACTTTTGGACGCGACCAGTCCCATCTCACCGATGGTCTTGCGAATTGCTGCCAGATCATGCACCTGGCTGCTGCGTCACTGGGACTCGGAACTCAATGGATAACCATTCATATTCAGGAACCGTATCGCAGAATCCTGAACATTCCTGATATCTACACGATTTATCTGATTATCCCGGTTGGCTTCCCGGCTGTTGAAGCAAAGAAGGGTGTGCGCAGAGATATTGAAGACATGATACATTATGACATGTATGATCCTGGTAAATTTATCAGCAATGAGGGGATTTTGGATTATTTGGCGGGATTGCGCGGAAAGACGCTGGAAAAATACAGAGTGTCATACGGTGAAGGGAAATAAAAGAAAATATGGAGGTGAAAGTCGTTGAAATGTTTAAACGGGTTCAATAAGACCATAACAGTGTCAATTTCCCTGTTTCTAATTATGTTTGCGCTTACAGGTTGCGGTAATGCGGGAGCCGGCCCGAGTGGTGGAGATACGGCCAAGAGTACAGCCGGAAAACCGGAAAAGGCGGACATTAAAATTGGGCTGCCGCTGAGGGGGGCTACTTTTCTACCGATCTATTTAGCGGACCAAAAGGGATTCTTTAAAGAGGAAGGGTTGAATGTAAGCATTGCTGAATTTAAGGGAGATGCCGGTGTTATTCAGGCATTGGCGGGCAACTCCGTTGATATTAACGTAGCTTCATTAACTGGAATCGTCAACTCCATCAAGTCAAACCAACAATTTGCTGCTTTTTGGGGCGGGTTTAACCAGGCTCCTTTTGATTGGTACAGTCCCAACATGAAGTCGATGAAGGATATCAAGGGGAAACGTTTTGGTGTTTCTACTTATGGCTCACTAACCGATGCTTTGACCCGGTATGCTGTCCGCCAGGCTGGACTCGATCCGGAAAAGGACGTGCAAATCCTGCAAGTAGGTGGATCGGCTAACGCACTTGCAGCGATGCAGTCCGGACAGATTGATGCATCAACTCTCGATAATCCGTATAAATTTATGGCCGCCGATAAGGGCTGGAACCTTCTGTTGAGCGAGAGAAAAGATCTGACACCAACCTGGCCGCAACATGTTGTTTATGCCAATAAAGACTTTATAAAGAAAAACCCGGAAACCATTAAGGCTTTTTTACGTGCTATGGTTAAGGGAGTGGATTATATGGAGAAAAATCCTCAAGAGGCTGCGAAGGTGTTGGCTGATACTCTACAATTCGACGAAAAGTATGCTTCTAAGGCACTGGAGGATATGATGCCGGGCTTCGATAAAAAGGGGAAAATTGATCCGAAAGGTATCGAATTTTTTTGGAAGATTACCGTTGCCATGGGGGATGCCGACAAAGCTTGGCCTGACGATCAATGGCTCGACAATACGTTTTTAAACTCAGCAGATCAATGGCTGAAATAAAAAAGACGGGAGGCTTTAAGCAATGGCGTATTTAAGTATTCGGAATGTCGAGATTACTTATAAAAACCATAAAACGGGCAAGGATTTCCTTGCCCTTTCCGGTGTTAGTCTTGACGTGGAAAAGGGAGAGTTTGTTACCATTGTCGGGCCCAGTGGATGTGGAAAGAGTACTTTACTGCTCTCGATTGATGGCCTACTCCCCCATACGGGCGGAGAAATCCTGATTGACGGCAAGCCTGTGACCAAACCCGGGAAAGACCGTGCGCTGGTATTTCAAGAATTTGCCTTGCTGCCATGGCGTACGATTGAGCAGAACATCTGGTTCGGACTGGAGCTTCAGGGGGAAAAGAAGGAAAAATTGCAATCAGCGGCCGACCGCTTCCTAAAGCTGACCGGACTTGCACAGTTTAAAGACCATTTTCCCCATCAATTATCCGGCGGTATGCGGCAGCGAGTGGGAATTGCGCGAGCCCTGGCTGTAGATCCCGATATCCTGCTCATGGATGAGCCCTTCGGAGCTCTTGATGCACAGACACGGGAGATTATGCAGAATGAACTATTAAAGATTTGGGATGAGAATCGGAAAACCGTATTTTTCGTCACTCATGGTATCGATGAATCCATTTATTTGGCCGATAAGATTGTGGTCATGAGCGCAAGACCAGGAACAGTCAAGGAAATTATTGATGTCAAACTGCCCCGCCCCAGAGGTTTGGAGGTTAAAGAAACTACTGAATACGCAAGACTTCGGAGACGTATCTGGGAACTGCTTCAAGACGAAGTGACGGCATCAGCCGGTTGGAGTTAAGGAGGTCATGGAATGGGGTTGAAAACGGAAATTGCATCTGCTGCTCCTGTACAACCTGCCGCAAAGGGGATGCTTCGTAATATTACATCACGAGTGAAGTGGGGAATCGGTTCGGTTCTTGTATTCCTTCTGTCCTGGGAGTTTGTAGCCGCACTGCGCCTGGTTGATCCGCAGTATATTAGTCAACCAAGCCATGTGGCTGGTGCAGGAATTAAATTGTTAGTGACTGGTGATTTCTACTATTCTGCTTATATTTCATTGGTCGAATTAGTCACCGGGTTTATACTTGCTGTTCTCGTAGGGGTGGCACTGGGATTACTTATGGGTCATTACCGGATAATAGGTGGGCTTTTTGACCCTATGCTCATGGCACTATATGCGACACCACGTATGGCGATGATCCCTTTATTTGTCATTTGGTTTGGAGTGGGGATGGGAAGTAAGATATTTGTTGTCTTCATTGGGGCTTTATTTCCTGTCTTAATCAATACCATAACCGGAATCCGTCAGGTAGATCGAATATTAATACGCGCCGCACGCTCTTACGGAGCTACGGAATGGCAATTATTTACGAAAGTGTTTCTTCCGGGAGCCTTGCCGGCTATATTGACGGGAATCCGCCTTGGATGGGGTCGTGGAATCCTTGGTGTTGTAATCGGGGAGATGTATGTAGCAATGGCTGGTCTTGGTTACATGATATCTACAGCTGGGAATGCCATGCAAACAGATCGGTTGTTTTTCTTAATTCTTATTGTAGCTGGTCTAGGATTTCTCGGGACGAGCGCCTTCCAGCGACTTGAGCAAAAGTTGACTCCATACCGAGAGGAGCAACAAGGGGCATGAGAAATTCACAAACATCAAAATGGTTTAGATGGTACCATAAAAGCGAACAATTGATTCTTGGGTTCACTGGCATGATCTTGGTGGTTGCCGTATGGCAAATGGCCTCAGCATTGGGGTGGATCAATACCTTTCTGGTTAGCAGCCCTTCGCAAATACTTTCGTCAGCTATTGAGCAGACGACTAAGGGGGCAATTTGGGCAGATTTCCAGGTAACAGCCATAGAGTTCATCATTGCCTTTGGGATATCTGCAGTTATTGGTATTTTATGCGGTCTGGTGATGGGCTGGTATCGTCACATCGAATATGTCGCTGATCCGTTTCTTTGGTTCTTTTATTCAACCCCATTGATTGCGTTCTATCCATTATTTGTTATGTGGCTTGGTCTTGGTTTTAAAACGGTTGTCATGATGGGATTCTTAATGGCGGTTATCCCCATTACCATTAATACATTCGCCGGTGCCAAGGGAACAAACCCGATTCTTATTCGCGCTGCGCGTTCTTTTGGGGCGACGAATCGGCAAATGTTACTGAAAATATCTCTTCCTTCCGCCTTACCCATGATTGTTACCGGTTGTCGAATCGGTGTAGAAAGATCGTTGATTGGCGTGATTGTCGGTGAAATGTTTAGCTCGAACTCTGGCCTCGGCTTTCGTATCAGTTATTACGGGTCACGACTGCAAACCGCGAACCTCTTTGTATCTCTCGTTCTTGTGGTTCTCTTTGGACTGATCCTCACACAATTGATTCGTTTAGTGGAAGCACGCCTGCAAAACTGGCAGCCCAAATCATAATAAGGAGGATTTGCTTTGCAAACCATGCATCCTGTTGTTTTACATGGATCGACCGCGTGGGATCAGGAACGACTGCCACGGGATGAATTTAATGAGCGATTGCAATCCATTCAAGAAATGATGAGACAGAATGAAATCAATGGTCTTATTGTGTATAGTGACTGCCGGGACTATGCCAGGTTATGCTATATCACTAACTATATACCCAAACACAGTTGGGCAATTGTACTGATTCCGGTTCATGGAAAACCCCGTTTACTGGCCAAAGTTGCAGGTTCTCGGGATATTCCTTCTGTCAGTGTGTTGACCTGGACTGATGATATTAAACCGGCACAAAACATCACCGGGGAGATTGAGCTGTTCGTTAGCGAAGTCGCAGAAGATGGGCAGCCCGTCATAGGAATTTGCGGGAAGGCGGAGATGAGGCATACCGTATATACAGAAATTGCGGCTGGATGCCAGGGAAATTCATTAAAGGACATGGATATCCCCTTTGATCAATTGTTACGACATAAACGCCCCCGTGAGATTAGTGTGATGCGTGAAGCCAGCGGGATCTTAAATTCCGTGGTGGAAGCGATGAAGGAGATTCAGCGCAGAGGCGGCAGTGTGGTTACAACAGCTGTGGAAGCGGAACGTGTCGCCAGATATCTGGGAGCCCATGACGTGAGAGTGTTATACAGCACGAATCACGGGAAAACCTTAGAGCCTTTTGAGACGCTGTCTGATGTGCGTAACGATCGCCTGGTTAGCTATGTGGCAGTCGAATGTCTTGGATATTGGGTGGAAGCGATGGTGACATTATCACAGCAAGCTAGCCCCATTGATCTTCGAGCTGCTGAATTACTACAATTCTTAACCCAGTCATTAAAGCCAGGTGCGAAAGTCGGGGATTTGGTCCATCAAGCAGAGGAAATGGTTCAGCCCTATCAACTTCATCCGCTGATTCAAATTGGATTTGGACACAGCATTGGATTATCAATAGTAGAAGCACCGTCGCTACATGCATCCCGTTCAGAAAATAAAGTTGAAGCAGGAACTGTCTACTCCCTGCACGCTGGACTGACAGACAACAAAGATAATAACGTATTGCTATCGTCTATGATGCTGGTAACAGAAAATGGAAATGAAATCTTGTGGTCGTCGGTAGGGCAGTGAGGTGCTTTCATGACAAAATTACATTCTCTTGCTGAATATGTGGTTCATGCACAGTTCTCTACCGAAAGGAGCGAGCTTTCTGCCCATATCCTAGATACCGTGACAGCGTGGATTTGTGGTCAGGCTACTCCTGAGGGAGAACAATTAGGCAAGAAATTAAATGAAGAGCATCCCATTTTTCGGGGGGTGCTTCAAGATGATGTTTTGAACCAAGTCATAGTGAACTGCGCGATTACGCGTTTATCAGAGATTGATGATATCCATCTTGCTTCCTGTATCACCCCGGGCTCCGTGATTATCCCTACGGCATTGACCCTATGTTCTAATTTAAAGGTAGACTTTTCGCTTACAACCTTTACGGATGCGGTAATTGCAGGGTATGATCTCATGACAAGATTAGGAAAAGCAATTAAGGGTACGGAGCTGCTGTACCGGGGGATTTGGCCAACTTATTTTTGCGCAGCCTTTGGAACTGCAGCAACGAGTGCCCGAATACTTGGATTATCGGAAAAGGAAACGGTCCATGCCCTTGCTCTCGCCCTCAATTTATCGACCGGTGGAATAAGCAGGGGGAGTGAAATGCCATTTCGCTGGTTTACTCTTGGTTATGCAGCGAGATCCGGGTGTATGGCATCTTTAATTGCAGCGAAAGGATTTACTGGAAGTTCGCAAATGCTGGAGGGGAATTGGTTTGAACAAACATACGGGATCGAAGCGGATACTGCGGCTATAGTTGAGGATCTTGGCCAGGATGGAATCCTAAAGAGGATCAGCATGAAACCGTTTTGCTCGGCAAAACAAGTAATTCCTTCGATTTATGGATTTACCAAATTGCTAGATCAGGGGATTTCACTGGATGACATCAAGGAGGTTAACTTATTTGTTCCCCTTCCGTTTGTATCAATGATTAAGAACCGACCGACCAATAGACTCTCATCTCTATCAAGCGCACCCTATCAGTTAGCGGTAGCAGCGTATCATCCTGCTGGATTATATGATATTTCCCGCAATGAAATCCTTAATTCCGAGGAAATTCGATCGTTTATGGATAAAGTTCATGTTATTGGAGATTCCACTTTACTTTCGTATTATCCTGAAAAATGGCCTACAAGGATCGAAGTCAAGACTACTTCACATGGAATAGCAAGCGAGATGGTTACGGACTCACCCGGGGACCCCGAAATGAAGTTAAGTTCAGAGGAAATGAAGCGAAAGGTTCATTCTTTTCTCGATCCGATTCTTGGAGCCCGGCAAGCAGCAGAAGTGATCGAACTTGGCAGGAATTCCGTGTTTGATAAATGCTCCCTTTTAAACTTATACAAAACCATCAGGCGATAGTTTAAGGGTGTAACTTTCTGTCCTATCCATTCAGCACCTCATGACTTGGACCAAAGAAAAAAGAGACTCTCCGGAGTCTCTTTTTTCCTGTTCTGCAATGGCTTTTATCGCGTTCTATTCCGTTTTCCAACCTCACTGAAAACGTAATCAATTCAGCAATCCCTAGGCTGCCGGCATGTATTGGCGGTCTCGTTACGCTAAAGGGCAGCAGCATAGTTGAAAAGATACCTTCGCTGTTTATAATATGACATAAGTTGGCATATTTAAGGTTTATAATGGTCGGTAGATCAACGAAAGGAGTGACAGATCATGAAACCTCTAAATGGAAAAGTGGCTTTGGTGGCAGGTGCAACACGCGGCGCTGGTAGAGGAATAGCTATCGAATTGGGAGCAGCAGGGGCCACTGTTTATGTGACAGGACGCACGACACGAACACGACGCTCCGAGTACAATCGTCCTGAAACTATTGAAGAAACCGCTGAACTTGTAAGTAATGCGGGTGGTCGAGGAATAGCGGTTCAAGTGGATCATCTGGATCCTTATCAGGTTCAGGCTCTTATTGCTCGCATTGAGAATGAACAGGGGAGACTGGACATCCTGGTCAACGATGTGTGGGGGGCTGAATATTTGGCACAGTGGAACGTGCCCGTGTGGGAGCATTCCCTTGAGCGGGGGCTTCGCATGCTTCGGCTTGCGATTGACACGCATATTATTACAAGCCACTTTGCAATACCCCTGTTAATCCAAAACAAGAATGGACTGGTCATTGAGATAACGGACGGCACGGCAGAATACAACGATAAAAACTACCGTTTATCACTGTTCTATGATCTAGCCAAGACGTCTGTCATTCGTATGGCTCAGTCTTTAGCCCATGAACTTTCACCATACAAATGCACCGCAGTAGCAGTGACTCCGGGTTGGATGCGTTCTGAAATCATGCTTGAACACTATGGTGTTAAGGAAGAAAACTGGCGTGACACCACTGTGAAGGAACCTCATTTCATCATCTCGGAATCGCCTCGTTTTGTAGGGCGCGCCGTTGCCGCGCTAGCTGGAGATCCGGAAGTTGCCCGATGGAACGGTGACTCTGTTTCAAGCGGTAAGCTCGCGCAAGTATATGGTTTTTATGATCTTGACGGCTCACAGCCAGACTGTTGGCGGTATCTCGTAGAAGTGCAGGATGCAGGCAAACCGGCGAATGCTGCTGGTTACCGTTAATATTCAATAAAATAGACCGGATTCAAGGTTCTATAGGAAGAGAACCTCACATATTGACATTATATCTTGTGGTAACTATAATGGTTACAACGGTGGTGATACAAGTGAAGCAAATCAGTACGCGCTTTTCGATTGCAGTGCATACCCTTTCCCTAATTGCCGTCAGCCCGAAGGATTGCACCGGGGACTTTATCGCGAGGAGCGTTAATACGAATCCCGTGGTAATCCGGAGAATTATGGGGATGTTAAAAAAGGCGGGGTTAGTGGACGTTCGCCCAGGCGTAGGGGGCGCTACCTTGCTTAAGGATTCCGACCGGACTACGCTTCTTGATGTTTATCGTGCCGTGAACGCGACAGAGGAGAATCAACTGTTTCGCATTCACGATAACCCAAATTTCGATTGCCCGGTTGGGCGGAATATCGAGCAAGTCCTTCAAGCGGAATTGAGAGACGCCCAATCCGTGATGGAACAAAGGCTGGCACAAACGACGTTAGACCAACTAATCGAAAAGTTCAAATAAAAGCTCCCATCAGAGCTTTTATTATATGCACTTGTTGTAATAGTAATTGTTATAACAGTAGTGATTACAAAAAAAATGGAGGAAACAGCGATGAAAATTTTAGTGACTGGTGCAACAGGGAAACTGGGAACGAAAGTAGTGAACACGTTATTGAAAACCGTACCGGCGAACCAACTAGCTATCAGTGTTCGCAATCCGGAGAAAGCGGAAGACTTTCGCGCGAAAGGCGTCGATGTTCGGCAAGGAGACTTTGATCGTCCGGAAACTTTGGATGCCGCCTTCGCGGGGATTGATCGGATCTTGATCATTTCCGCTGACGGGGACAATGACACCCGAATTCGTCAACATACGAATGCAGTAGAAGCCGCTGCCCGTGCGAAAGTCGGTTTCATTGCATATACGAGCATCGCGAATGCAAGCGAAAGCAAGAATCTCATGGCTCCGCCGCATCAAGCCACGGAAAAGGCCATTCTGAAAACAGGAATTCCTTACGCATTCCTGCGGAATAATTGGTATCTGGAGAATGAAATTTCGAGCATTCAAGGCGTACTGGCAGGAGCGCCTTGGGTGACGTCCGCGGGTTCTGGAAAGGTAGGCTGGGCCCTCCAGCAAGATTATGCGGATGCAGCAGCAACCGTTCTTACAGGAAACGGACATGAGAATAAGACTTACGAGTTGTCCGGCAAGCCGCTCACGCAGGAACAATTGGTGTATGCTCTTAGCTCTGTACTGGATAAGGAAGTTCCCGTGCAGCAAGTCGATGATGCCGCCTATGCCGACATCATGAAAAATGTTGGTGTACCGGACTTCGTCATCCCGATTCTTGTCGGGATCCAACAAGGAATTCGTGAAGGCACATTGGATGTCGAAAGCACCGATTTCGAAAAGCTGCTTGGTCGGCCGCTAACGCCAATTCACGAGGCTCTTAGCCAACTTGTACGAGCAAATTCCTAAACACCGTAAGGAAATTGACACGACCGACCTCTTCTGGAAGCAAGAGAGGTCGGTTTTTTTACGCGGTAACTAAGTCCCGTCGAGGTCAACGGTAAGCGGGGCCACGACTTCCCGGCGATCGTCGTAGCCGAAGGGGATGGGATCAAGCTCCGCTTCTGGCACGGACGAGGCGCCGAGCACCCGATGCCATCCTTGACGGAACGCGCAAACAACTCTCTTTCGATTTACAAATTTTATGTTCCGGGTATTGACGTGGGTAACTTCAAATACTATTGTAGCAGAGAGCGGACCGAATACAGGGTCTCGTACAAATAGACATTTTTCTGATGAGGAAGTGGGAGCGATGAAGAAACAATACAATACGCGGGCCATCATGGCGTCGCTGCTCATATGCGGCTTCGTCGGCATGTTCAGCGAGACGGCGCTCAACATCGCGATCAGTAATTTAATGGACGTGTTCCGAATTTCTGCCGCGACCGCTCAGTGGTTGACGACAGGGTTCCTGCTGACGCTCGGTATTCTGATGCCGATGACCGGGCTGCTGCTGCAATGGTTTACGACGAGACAGCTGTTCATCGGCTCGCTCGTGAGCTCGATCATCGGCACATTGATCGCGGCGCTCGCGTTCAATTTCGAAATGCTGATGGTCGCTCGCGTACTGCAGGCGGCCGGTATGGGCTTGTTGATCCCGCTCATGTTCAATACGATTCTCGTCGTCTATCCGCCGGAGAAGCGCGGGGCTGCGATGGGCTTTGTCGGTCTCGTCATTATGTTCGCGCCGGCGACCGGCCCGACCGTGGCGGGTCTCCTGATCGAATATTTAACATGGCACTACATCTTTTGGCTCTCGCTGCCGTTTTTGGTCATAGGGCTGTTGATAGGGCTGAAGTATTTGGAAAACGTCACCGACGTTACGAAGCCCCGCATCGATCTGCTGTCCGTCACATTGTCCACGATCGGCTTTGGCGGCGTCGTCTTCGGCTTCAGCAAGGCGGGCGAAGGCGAAGAAGGCTGGACCAGCGCGATCGTGGTCACATCGATCGTTATCGGGCTGGTAGCGCTCGCGCTGTTCACGTTGCGGCAGACGTTTATGCGCGAGCCGATGATGAACCTGCGCGTCTTCAAGTACCCGATGTTCTTAGTGGGGCTGCTTATGGTGCTGTCGTGTATGATGATTATTTTGTCGAGCATGATTATTCTGCCGATGTATCTGCAGAACGGCATGAGACTTTCCGCGTTCGCCGCCGGGCTCATGCTGCTGCCGGGCAGCGCGCTGAACGGCATCCTGTCGCCGCACATGGGGCGTTTGTTCGACAAATATGGGCCGAAGTGGCTCGTCATTCCCGGCCTCGTCGTCGTTGCAGCGATGTTATGGTTTTTCTCCGGCATTACGCCGGCGTCTTCGGTCGGTTTCATTGTCGCCCTGCATATCGGCCTAATGGTCGGCATCTCCATGGTGTGGATGCCGGCGCAGACGAACGGCCTGAACCAGCTGCCACCGGAGCTGTATCCGCATGGCACGGCGGTCATGAACACGCTGCAGCAGGTCGCAGGCGCGATCGGCACGGCGATCGCGATCAGTATCCTTATGAGCGGCATGGAGAATTATTTGCACGACTCCCCCGCGCCGACCGAGCTGACCGAGATGGCCAACGCGATGACGTTAGGCTCCCAGAACGTGTTCTTGTTCGCGATGATTGTGACGCTGATCGGTCTGGCCACGGCGTTCTTCATCCGCCGCGTCGTCGTCAACCATGCGTCGATGAATCCGATGCATTGATGTTACGAAAGGGTACCCCTGCAAAAATCCGGTATTCCTGAAGGAAAACATATTTGGAGGATTCCCGGTAAGCGGAATATTTATGGTGTGTCTGTTCCGCATCTTGACACAAGATTTATCGAAAATAAAAAATCGTTGCTATTTGGACCGTTATAGTATTGATTGGATTGGACTAGATTATCTAGTCCTTTTTATTTTACAAATCCCAAATAGGGATCTGGCACTTATTTTTTTACTAAATCAAAATAGCACTAATATTTGTGTATAACAATATAAGAAGAAGGCCAAGACATATGTGCAAATACAATGTAACACCTATTTTTATAAAAACTAGCTATAGTGGAAGCTGATTTGCACGCTATAAGGATTATCCGGTAAGGTTTCTTTGCCGCACTTCTTGTCGTATACCTTATAACTATCATATAATAGTATATAAATATTTTAATCTATAAGATTATAATCGAGACAGAAAAGGTGTATGACTAGGTCGCGCCTTGGCTTGGTGTGACTCCTAAGCAGGAGCGCCTACATCCTTTCTGCGAATTTTAAATGTATAAGGAAGGTAAAAATGAGCAACAGAGAAACTAAAACAGACGTTATCTTAATTGGTGCCGGAATCATGAGTGCGACTTTGGGGACACTTCTGAAAGAATTAGTACCGGACTGGGAAATTACAGTATTTGAGAAGCTCTCAAAATCAGGAGAGGAAAGCTCTAACGAATGGAATAATGCGGGAACGGGGCATGCGGCACTGTGCGAGCTTAACTACACGGTCGAAAAACCGGATGGATCTGTAGATATTAGTAAAGCTATCAAAATTAATGAACAGTTTCAGGTTTCAATGCAGTTCTGGTCTTATCTTGTAAGCAGCAAGCTGATACATAATCCACAGGACTTTATCATGCCATTGCCTCATATGAGTATGGTACAAGGGGAACAAAATGTAACGTTTTTAAAGAAACGTTTTGAAGCGATGTCAAATAATCCTCTGTTTCAAGGGATGGAATTTTCCGATGACCCTGGAAAACTGATGGAATGGATTCCGCTTATTATGCAAAACCGTCCATCGAATGAACCTATAGCGGCAACAAAAATCGACTCTGGAACTGATGTCAACTTTGGTGCTTTAACGCGCATTTTGTTTGACCACTTAAAGAGCAAAAACGTTGATATAAACTACAAACATAGTGTTAATGATATTAAACGTACTAGCGACGGCTTGTGGGAATTGAAAGTGCGGAATCTCGATAGCGGTAACGTCGAACGCCATACTGCAAAATTCGTCTTTATCGGAGGCGGGGGAGGAAGCCTGCATTTACTGCAAAAATCCGGTATTCCTGAAGGAAAACATATTGGAGGATTCCCGGTAAGCGGAATATTCATGGTGTGTAATAATCCGGAAGTTGTAGCGCAGCATCATGCAAAAGTATACGGCAAAGCTAAGGTTGGAGCTCCACCAATGTCTGTACCGCATCTTGACACAAGATTTATCGACAATAAAAAATCGTTGCTATTTGGACCGTTTGCCGGCTTCTCACCAAAGTTTTTAAAAACCGGTTCCATGTTTGATTTGGTAACTTCCGTAAAACCGGATAATCTCGTAACTATGTTGTCGGCAGGTGCAAAAAACATGTCATTGACAAAATACCTGATCGAGCAAGTAATGTTATCGAAAGAAAAGCGCATGGAAGAGTTACGAGAGTTTATCCCGAACGCCAAAAGCGAGGATTGGGATTTAGTAGTAGCGGGCCAACGTGTGCAAGTTATCAAAGATACTGAAGCTGGCGGCAAAGGTACACTTCAATTTGGAACGGAAGTTATTAGTGCCGCCGATGGCTCGATTGCAGCATTACTAGGTGCTTCTCCAGGTGCTTCTACTGCTGTTCACGTTATGCTTGAGGTAATAAAAAAATGCTTCCCGCAACATATGAAAGAGTGGGAACCGAAAATTAAAGAAATGATTCCTTCTTATGGCGTGTCACTAATGGAAAATCCAGAGCTTCTGCACGAAATTCATACTTCAACAGCAGAGATGCTTGGTCTAAGCAAAAAAGAGTTAGTCTATAGTTAATTATTTGGATGTAGAAACAAAGGGATTTAATGAAAAAGTTTAACCAACATTTTTTATCAATGGACAATCGCTTCTCAGAAAGCAAGAGCACGACATAATGAGGCTGCCGCGGAATCATGCTGTAGCCTCATACTCGTTTAAGGTAAACAAGTCATTTATTAAAGATTGGGTTCCAGGAGCGAATGTGGAGAATTATATTGTTTCGGCTATTATAAAAGGGATAAAGCCATAAATTATACAACAAAGAATTAGTAGCATTCAATAAATAAGACACTTCCGTTACAAAGGAAGTGTCTTAGTTCGTCAGAAGGTCAAATCGAATTCTATTGGTTTCGTGAAAAAACTTCTCATGTAGAGAAAAACAACAACACCTATTGTAATTGGATAATACGGTAAAGGTGTTGTTTTGCTTTTTTGCAAAAAGAAAAAGAGGGAAATCGGACAATGTTTGTGTCGTTTATGGGATAATGTTTGTGTCGTCCGACAGGTTAACATACAAGGGGTTTTATCGAACTATAAACATATGTACAAAATACGGGTTTTGTGAATATGTCATGGAATAAAGTTAGTATGACTCTTGTTGCTTGTTGAATAATTTTTTCATTCCGTCAATTACCCACACCAACACCCGCCCCGTCGGACGACACAAACTTATCTTTTTAATTCAGTAGCCGAATGTCGTCCTAAAATCAAAAAAATAAAAAGCGTATGCCGCATAAGCGCAATACGCTTTTTATTAACCATTAAAAACCGTTTAAGCTGCGCCTAGTTTCGTGCTGTCTTTTTTGAACTTACGTTATAAGTTATTTTCAAGATAGTTCAATTAATCCTTGCTAATAGCCAATCGTATTGCATCAACCATTTCGTGCACCTCTCTTATGCTATGTTTTGAGACCCAGATAGGTAGATTGAATCATAGGATTATTTATTAACTCGTATGAATGACCACTTAATACAAATTTGCCTTTATCCATTATATATGCACGGTCGCTTATTTTGAGAGCGGCCTTCACATTTTGTTCAACGAGAATAACGGTCATTCCAAATTCATCTCTCACACTTTGTAGAATTTCAAGTATTTCACGAACAATTATTGGTGCAAGGCCTATCGAGGGTTCATCTAACAAAATAATCTTTGGATCCGACATCAATCCTCTTGCAATAGCAAGCATCTGTTGTTCCCCACCACTTAAGTTTCCCCCCATATTATTAAGATGTTTTTTAAGAGAGGGGAAAATTTCTAGCATTTTATCTATTTTTGATTTCATTAAGTTTTTTTTCGTTTTTTGATAGTTATGATACATACCTAATACAAGATTTTTACGGACAGATAAGCTGGAAAAAATTTGCCTTCCTTGTGGGACAAGGCTGATTCCTTGCCTTACGATCTTATAGGCAGGGAGACTGAATATGGATTCACCATCAAGTAAAATCTCGCCCTGACTTGGTCTATATAACCCCGCCAGTGTTCCTAATAATGTACTTTTCCCAACACCATTGGCGCCAATTATGGATACAATTTCACCGGTATTCACATGGAAGCTGATCGAATCAATCGTTCGAATAGAGCCGTGATAGGTTACAAGTTCTTTCACCTCAAGCAATTAGAATACCTCCTCTCCCAAATAAGCTTGAATTACTTTGGGGTCTTTTTGTATTTCCTCAGGACTGCCTTCAGCAATTTTATTTCCAAAATCCATTACGATAATCCGGTCCGCCATTTCCATGACAACCCTCATGTCATGTTCTATGAATAAAAAAGAATACCCCTTTTTTCTCATATTTAAGATAACCTGAGTAATTTTATTCTTTTCACTATCGTTTAGACCTGCCATGGGTTCATCTAATAAAACCAGTGTTGGATTTGAAACAATCGCTCTTGCGATTTCCAACAATTTCTGAAGACCGTAAGGAAGTGTTTCCGCTCTCTCATACATTCTGCTTTTTAAACCAACCAATTCCAAGGCTTCTGAAGCCATATAAAAAGACATTTCCTCATCTTTTTTCACACTTGGCAGTCGGAATCCTGCAGTCAATATAGTTGTGTTTAATTTTATATGTGTCCCTAACATAACATTTTCTAAAACCGACATATTCTCAAATATAAGTAAATTTTGAAACGTTCTTGTCATTCCCAATTTGGCTAAGGTATGAATTTTTCTTGCACTAATCTTCTCTCCTTTAAACCGGACTTCCCCTTGGGTAGGCATAATAACATTGGAAATCATATTAAACAACGTTGTTTTTCCAGCCCCGTTCGGTCCAATGACAGCAACTATTTCCCCTTCATTTATATTAAAAGAGATATCATTGACAGCCAGTATGCCGCCAAATCTTTTTGTTAGATCATCAATCTCCAATATGCTCTTCCCCAATTGTTACCTCCTCCTTTTTATAAAAAAGAGTCTGAAATCTCGTTTTCAATTTATCTGTTACTTTGGTAATAATTGAAACCAACCCACTTGGCATCAATATTAATACAAGAATATACATGAACCCGTATATCAGAAGCCCCAACTCTCCTCCCCCGTTCATAAAGGAAGAAACAATCCAATCTATCAATTCAACCAATAAGGTCATGATAGAAGCCCCCAAGATGGCCCCCCAAGAAGAACGCGCCCCACCAACAAAGAGCATAATAAGAAATTGGATCGAAACACTAACCTGAAAAGAAAATGGAGAAATAAAATTAAAGAAATGCGCATATAGACTTCCGGCCAAAGAAGCGAACACTGCGCTAATCACAAAGATATGCAATTTATATTTTGCAACGTTTATCCCTTGCGTTGAAGTGGCTATTTCGCTGCTGTGAATACCACGCAATATTCTGCCTACATGAGATTGAATAATATTCATGGAAAATAAAGTAACCACAAAAACAATCGACCAGACAAGAAAATAATAGGACAATCCCTCCAGGGGGAAGTTAATAACAGATAATTTCGGTATTCCTATTAGCCCCTGAGCCCCTCCTGTAAAATTATACATGCCTACAATTAAAATAAACACAATCATATTAAAAGCCATGGTTGCCAAAGAAAAGAAATATTCTTTTAATTTTAATGTTGGAATTCCCATCAAATATGCAAAAATTGCTGTAACAATCATCGCTATTATGATTGCAATCCAGGGGGATATTCCATATGCAGTTGTTAAAATACCGGATGTATAAGCGCCTATCGCAAAAAAACCTGCCTGACCAAGTGAAAGCTGTCCCGCGTAGCCCGTTAATAAACTTAATCCAAGGGTCACAATACTATAAATCCCGATTAAAATTAATACAGTCAATAAATAAGAAGAAGAAAACAAGAAGGGAGCAATAAGAATTAAAGCAAGCATTGTCATTAAACTTTTCCAACGGCCATTATAAAGAATCTTGCGGATATCCATATGATTACCTTCCTTTTAGACTCGTTTTCCTTTTGATTTGGCAAACAATCCGTTGGGTAATAAAAATAGGAACAAAATAAGTATGACAAAACTGATAGCGTCACTATAGATCGTCGATATCATCCCGGCAGTAAAAGATTCAAACAATCCCAGGATAAGTCCTCCGACAACCGCTCCAAAAACATTAGTCATACCTCCAATAACCATGGCCATAAATCCTTTTACGCTTAACATCAGCCCCATGTCATAAGTAATACCTGAAATAGGGGCAACTATGATTCCCCCAATAGCTCCAATTGCCGCACTTATCGTAAAAGAAAGCATTGACATATTTCGAACATTAATACCCACCAGTTGTGAAGCTTCCGGGTTAATCATACACGCCTTTAATGAGGTTCCCAGTATTGTTTTTTCAAAAAATATATAAAGAACCAATAAAAGCAATAATAAAGAAATGATGACCAAGATCCCCTGTGGAGGCAATACAGCGCCGTAAATTCGAATTGGTACACTTCCTATAAAGGAAGAAGTGGATTGAGGAGACGTTCCCCAGATAATCAGTGCCAATCCGTGAAGAAAGATCCCTAACCCAACAGTTATCGATATTAAAATGATTATAGGTGAATTCCGGGCAGTGTAAATTGCAGTTCTTTCTATAAATATTCCGATGATTGCTATTAAAATGATAGATAGCACGGCCGCTGGCAGTAAAGGCAAACCTAATTTGTAAATGGAAACGAATATCATACCCCCTAACATAACAAAATCACCCTGAGCTAAATTTAGGATTCCAGTCACATTATAAAAAGTAACCAGTCCTATAGCCACAAGGGCATAAATGCTTCCAGTAAGTATCCCGGTGATAGTAAATTGAACAATTTGTTCGGGCATTTTCCTAAACCCTCTTTCCGTGTATGTATCTTATCCAATGGGGATATCCCCCATTGGATAAGATCTGTTTACTATACTGGAGATAACGAATTTAACTTTTTACTTGACTAACGTCCATTTTTGGTTTTGAATTCGGAACAAAGCTAACCCATCCGGAGCAACTTGACTGTGATCATCTTTACTGAATGATATTGTTCCGGTGATACCAGGATAATTATGAATTCCATTTTCAAAATAATCACGGATCTTCTCAGGTGTATCATTTCCTTTAGAAATAGCATCCAAAACTAATTGAACTCCATCATAAGCATATCCGCTAAAAACATTGGGTTCATAATTGTATTTTTTAGAGAATGCTTCAGAGAAATCTTTTGATATTTTGATTTGCTTTGAATCGGGGAACTGATTAATTGTATTAAGTTTACTTCCCACAACCAGTTGTCCTTCACCGTCCGTCCCGACCTGATCTAAAAATGTCTGATTAGCCGTTGCATGACTTTGGATCATTGGAATAGATAATCCTAATTGCTTGTAATTTTTAGCTATAACTCCCGATGCCGGCGGACGCGTCCAAACAATGATGGCGTCAGGATTTTTAGCTTTAATTTTGGTCAGTTGAACGGTCATATCTGATGCCAAAACCTCAAAATTTTCAACTGCTACTACGTCTATATTATTTTCTTTTCCTAACTCTTGAAATGATTTCAAGCCATTTTGTCCAAATCCATCACGGGCATGCATAAAAGCAACTGATTTTATATTATTTTTCTTAAGATAATCCACGATGACAGATTGTATAACTATATCTTTCTGGACTACTCCGAAAATGTAATGCCCATAGCCGTTTGGCAACGATGCTAAAGACACCATGGGAATTTTGTTTTTTTCCGCTTCAGTACTAACGGCAGAACTGGCGCTCAGGTTAGTAGCACCGACTACAGCAACAATCTTTTCCTTTGAAATTAAATCTTTTAATTTTAAAATGGCAGTGGGATCATCAGATTTAAAATCCTGTAAATGAATTTCTACTTTCTTTCCATTAATCATCCCGCCGTTTTTCTTTAATTGATCATCAATTAATTTAACAGCTTCAGAACCCGGTTTTCCCATAGATGAAGATGCCCCTGTCTCGGCTACAAGAACCCCTATGTTTATTGAATCTGAACTATTCGTATTTGATGGTTCATTCTGGACGGTTGAGCTTGATTTCGTATTACCGCATCCGGAAGCCCCAAGTAGTAGCAAAAGTAAAAAGATAGAAATCAAATAATGTTTTCTTGACATATGTAACACCTCCCCAATTTTTGTATGTCCGAACAGAATAAGATGATAGGTTTCGAAGGTCAAAATTTTATTCAAAACATTCCCCCATCTACAGTTAAAAGCGCGCCGTTCATAAACGTATTGGCATTTGAACCAGCAAAGAGAATGACGCCCGCAATATCACTTGGTGCTGCATTTCTCCTAGTAGGGTTTCTTTCCGCCATATCGTTACGATATACTGGGTTTAATTCAAATTTCGCCTTAGCTGTCTCTACTAGTCCCGGCACGACAGCGTTTATTAATATACCGTACTGAGCAAGTTCTTTAGATAGACCCTTTGTTAAACCAATAACTCCTGCCTTCGCAGCCCCATAGTGAGAAGCACCGTTACGTCCATTTAATGCGACACTGGAAGAGATATTAACAATTCGCCCCCAACCCTTCTTTCTCATTTGGGGAACTACTTGGGCTGTACAGTAATAGGTACCATTCAATGTGGTATGGACCATCTCAGTAAATTTTGTAGGTTCACTTGAGATGATATCGAAATCCGACCATCCAGGAGCGACTGCGTTATTAACAAGAACATCTATTGCTCCCGATTCGCTTTCAATATCCGATATTAATTTTTTGACTGATTCCATATCGTTCACATTTAAACATTTAGCCTGCATAGGATATCTGTACTTTTTTTCATAAGATTCTTGTACCAATTGTTGAGCTGATTGGGAGCTTGATAAAAAAGTGACAATCACTTTTGCCCCTTCTTCAGCGAATATTTTGGCCGTTTCCGCTCCAATCCCATTTGCTCCGCCTGTAATTAGTACGATCTTTCCATCTAATCCATAATCCAAAAGTTAATACCCCCTTTTTTTAAATCATTAGACTGTTATTTCAAGAGATTAAACGGTATTTACCACCATAATAAAGCAACGGCTTCCCCTCATCGGAATTAGACAACCATTTGACTTCACCAATATATAAGGTATGATCACCGGCAATATGTTTATCTACAACCATACATGCCATGTTGGCAATAGAATGTTCGATAAAAGGCAAATCCTTTTCCCATATAAAAGATGGAGCTATTTCCATTGGGCGACCTGCAAAATGCTGTGATATTTGTTGTTGATTCTCCGCAAGAATGCTGATTCCATACCTCTTTGTTTTCGACAATAATTCATCCATCTTCGCTTTATGATCAATACATACGCATACTAAGGGGGGATCCAACGACACAGATACAAATGCATTCGCGGTCATTCCATGAACTTTCGAGTTTTCAACCGTTGTTATGATCGTAATACCCGTAGCAAACTTACCCATTGTATTTCTGAATTGTTTTGAATCAATCATGGTTGGCCTCCTTTACCATCGACTGCGTTTGCCATATTGTACTCACAATGGATTTACGAAATAATTCGGTAACGTAAACGTATCCAAAATGACTTCCCTTTTTTCAATTTTTGGGGATTCATCCTCAAAAACGATGGTATCCACATACTTCCCGATCAATTTCCAGTCCGTATTCCCTTCCCTATCGGTTAAATGAATGACAAAGTTAGAATACGCTCTAACCTGGCGATCCGCTGATTCTTTAACAATGATATTGGAGATGATATGTCTTTGGTACTGGATATTATATGTCCATATTTTTTCTATTATAGT
The DNA here is from genome assembly GCF_006519665.1 of Paenibacillus sp. tmac-D7. Lineage (NCBI taxonomy): Bacteria > Bacillati > Bacillota > Bacilli > Caryophanales > Paenibacillaceae > Paenibacillus > Paenibacillus sp. tmac-D7. The sequence goes on from NZ_VIDW01000037.1 coordinate 34,985, forward strand.
TACCCGATCCTTAATCTTGCTTTTATTATCATCCATTATTAAAGCTATTGGCAGTCCACTTTCGTAATTGTCTCTAGGATACACATAATAAGAACCGTTTTCTGAGAAAAAATCGGGCCATTTCTTTAATTCGCCATCATCCACAGCCATAGCATATTCATATATTAGATTGATTATTGCCTCTTTTTTACTGGAATCTAATACAATTCCTTTCATACTAAAATCATCCCTTTCCTTTAAACTGCCTGACTCATAAACCCATTAATTCGTGATATTGCTTCCAAAAATTTCTGACCATTACTTCAGAGTGAATAGGGATTCCTCCGTCACTTGGTTTTAAAATAATGTTGTGGCCTCCGGATACCGCTGATTTTTGAATTGCCTCCAAGGCGGCAGCATCCTCCAAACTAATCAAACCTAGCGGTCCGAGAACATTACTTGCTTGTTTAATTCGCAAATCTTTTTTTTCAGGAGAATCCGTTTCGCACATAAAATACTGAAAATATACCAGTGTTTTATCTATACTATGAGGGATCACATATCGAATACCAATGGTTTCTAAATGCGTTGAAACCACAGAAGTAGGGAAAAAATTCATGATAAAGCTGGTCTCATTGGTTTTCTCTAGTATCGATAAATCATTGAGCACATCATTTTTTTCAAGTGGCAGAGTTTTATAACTAAATTGCCCACTTCCATAATTGGATGTAGTTCCGACGCCTCCGGCACTAAACATCCTTAACATTCTAAAAGCCGCATGCAAATATCCAGTGTGATAACCGTCAATTACATTTTCGGAATATAGCTTCCAGTTGCAGTTATAAACAACTTTTTGATTTCCAATAGGGATAAGCGGCTTATCGCCTAGCCCTTTACGAATGCCGTCTCCAATATCCCCTAAATATTCATCTATACTTACCATATTTTGTTGAAAAGAAGCGAAAATGAGACCATGAAATTGGGCTACATTTAATTTTTTTAATGTCATCTCCTCTTTTTCTATATTTGGGGGGATATCTTCCTTAAATGGAGCCCCAATCATTTCGCCCGAAAGGTTATATGTCCATTTATGATAAAGACATGAAAATTGTTTAGCATTGCCACACGGTCTTCTTTCCACTTCGGCCCCACGGTGAGCGCAAGTATTTACTAATACATTAATAACACGGGGACTTTTATTATCTCTTACCACTATAATGGGTATGTTTCCTAAATAGCCTGTCTTAAAGTCCCCAGGTTGAGGAATCTCCGAGACATGACCCACAAGATTCCAAGTTGATCCCTGAAAGATTCGTTCCATCTCCATATCAAAAAGTTCTGGTTCAACAAATACCTTTCTCGGTATTCTGCTAAAATCTTCAGTCGGCCACGTGATTTGTTTTTCAAGCTGTACAAATTTCATTTATAAAACACCTCATTCTTTTGACTTCTACTTATTAATCATTGCCTTGACTTACAATCAGGCTACTCTTTAATATCCCATTTCTACAGAAATTTGCTGTCCTACTTCCAATGTTTTCATGACTAACCAGTTTAAATCCTTATTCATGCGAAAACTTGGCCCTGATATACTGATTGCTGCAGTGATGGTCCTGGTATAATCCCAAATTGGAACCGCAATACAGGTTACACCTTCCTGGTATCCTTCATTATCAATGGCATAACCTCTTTTGCGGGTTAAAGTTAGATCTTGCAATAAAGCCTCTTTATTTTTTCCGGTTACGCCTTTCGTTAGAATACTTTCCTCCATTCTGGTTTGATTCTGAAAAGCCAACAGAACCTTTCCTAAACCAGTTATATGCCCGGGTACTCTCAGGCCCACCCTGGTGTTTATTGCCGTTGACGTTGGAGAATTAATTTTATTTAAAAAAAGGATTTCGTTTTGATCCAGAATAGCCAGATGAACCGTTTCTTTTGTAATTTGCGAAAGCTCCTCTATTCTTCCTCTCGAAGCGTTATGAACATCAATGCGGGAAAGAAACAGCCCTCCAAGTTCAAAGCTCATGGAACCGAGCCCATAAAGGCGGCTTTTCGGATCTTGATATACGAAACCAGCCTCGACAAGCGTGGACAATAGTCGATAACTCGTACTTTTGTTAAGACCCATTTCTTTAGAAATACTTGTGAGGGACAACATATTTTTTTGGTTTTGGAATAACTTCAAAATTTGCAAAGCATTGGAAACTGTAGACAACATAACATCCCCCTAAAATGAAAGAGAGTTAGCTTTGCGAATGGGCGCCATCCATAAACTCAACAATCCCCATGCCTGTGATCCATTCCGCAACGGGCTGATACTCTATAACTTTAGCTTGATATCCCCCCATGATGCCCATTAACGTAATCCAGTTCCGAATTTCCTGTCCCCCGTTACCGCCGTTTGTTTCAATTTCTTCGTAACTCATTGAGAGTAAATCCTCAATTTTATTTCCCAATATCCGATTCAAAATCTGTTCATCCCAACTTTGATTTACACGCCCAGAAGCAATCTTCACTACCCGGCTCTTTCTGAATTCTTCATCTTCTGTTGAGGTGGTTTTTCCATTGATCATGATATTCTTCATCCGAAGACTATCCTCATCATTTGCGTTCACATCGATTTTAGGGATAGGCGGCCAATGTGAAAGTGCGCCTGAGGCTATAATGGCGATCCGTTTTTCATTGGAGTATTTGTCCAGCGCTTTTCGGATCATTTGTCCTAATTGATAACATCTTCTCAATGTTGGCAGTGGTGGAGCACAACAATTGGTCACGATAGGGACGATCGGAATATCAAACTCAGGACGAACATAATAAAGCGGTTGAATATGCCCGTGATCAAGCTGTAGTTCAAACGAATAACTGAGATCAAAACCTTCTACTATGGCCGTATTGAGAATATCATTGGCCAGTTGTTGATCAACCGGGATTTCCGTTTGCGGCAATCCAAAGTCACCGTGTCCCTTACAGGTATGAACGCCGATACAGAACATAGGCATATTATCCAAGAAGAAAGATTTGAAATGATCGTCTGAGATGACGATAATGACATCCGGCTTTTGCTCATCCAATTGTTGTTTAATATAATTGAAACCGCTCAAAACCAGGTTAGCTTTGTCCTGATCGGCTTTACCAAATGAGGTTAACATTAACGGACTGTGGGAAGCTGCATATCCACCAACAATATGTGCCATTACCTATCACCTTCATTCAAAAAGTTAATATGAAGTTCATTGAATTCATTTGCTTGTTCATATTGCGGCCAATGTCCCGCGTTTTCAATTACCTTCATTCGGGCATTAGGAATAGCCTTGGCAAAACGTTCTCCTACTTCGATTCCTGCCGTCGGATCGTGGGAAGTCCAAATAACAAATGTCGGCGCTGTTATTTTTGCTAAATCCTCCTCAGAGAGCATATTCTTAACCCTAACTTCCATCTCCTGCAGCACTAATATATTTTCAACAGCTTCACGCATTTCCGGCTGGGAATATATTTCGTAGCGGATATCAATCAATTCATCTGTAACACTCGTCTTACTGAGCATTAAAAATTCCAATCTAATTTTTATAAACTCCCGGGTTGGTTGTTCAACCGCTTGTCTTGTAAGCGTTCTCAAACGTTCCATGACTTTAGGATCTGCAATAAGCCCACCCGCCGTATTTAAAACCAACTTGGCAACGCGATGCGGATGATGAATCGCTAGCCACGCACTTACCCATCCGCCCAGAGATTCACCCGAAAGATGCGCCTTTTGAATGCCTAAAGCATCCATAAATTTCAATACATGATCCGCATATACCGGAATGGTATAAGGCACATCCGGTTTATCTGAATACCCATGTCCAACAAAGTCAATGACATAAACTTTAAAATGTTTCGCATGTTCTTTAATATTTCGACTGTAAGCTTCGGCGTGACCTCCGGTGCCATGTAAAAAAATAAGGGGATCTCCCTCTCCGTTCCCGGCCTCAATGACTCGGGTACGAATCCCTTCTGCATTTACATACCGTTGCGAAAATTCAAGTCCTGATAAATTCGTCCATACCGTACTCATGTTTTTTCATTCCTTTACCTGTTTATAGTGGAAATTTCAGCGGTTCGTTTCCTATGAAATGAATTACTTTGCGGCTCTAAGATTAGATTCTCGACGATATTGCAATTGACGCGTTTCATCCAAAAAGTCCCGAACAATATCCATATAGGGTTCCCTGTCGTAAGTCAAATAGGAACGGGCTGTTAAACGGACCGGATCGCCTGCATAGTAACGCTCATATAATAATTGACGTGATCCAAATCCGTCACCGACAAGGTCCCAAGCCAATTTAAACAAACCGATTCGATCTTCAGCGCTGACATGAGCTCCACGGTAATACTTTTTGATATCTTCCGACATGATACCTGTTAAATCATGTTGTGATGGCGTCATCATCAGTCCACCTGCACCTATTAACTGTAATATTTCAATCATTCGGGGATAAAATTTCGGAAACCAAATTCTTACCGCTTGTAAGGCCTGATCACTCGGTCTGATTAAACCGTTTTTTAAATACACCGCGTCGGATTCGGAAGCCCGTATACAAGCATTAATCGTTTCACGCATGGTTATCATTTCACCGAGTTTTTCTTGCACATGCAGAAAATCTTTGATGTCAATATATTCCGCAATCAAAAATGCTATCCCGAGTAAAAAGTCGGTCTTTGCTAAGGCGCGAATACTTGTCTGGTGAGCAGTGAAAGTTGGAAGATGAAGCGCAATTTGCATACGAGTGCTTAAATCAACATTACCTTTAAGAAAAACGCGTTCCCAAGGCACTAACACATCATCGAAGATCAGGACGGCGTCCATTTCATCGAATCTTCCCCCTAATGGGTGATCAATTAGACCACGACTAAGGTCTAACGGTTCTCTGCAAATAATCTTCAGGCCTGATGTGTTTAGCGGAATTGCGAAAGCCGCTGCATATTTTTCATCCCCCTTTCGTAAGTTAGGGAACGGATAAACTATGACTTCATCTGTATACGGAGCAAGGGTTGCCAACATTTTGGCTCCGCGTAATATCAATCCATCGGACGTTTCGCGTACGACTCCAAGATAAGTATAAGGATCAGCCTGTTCGTGAGGTTGTTTTGAACGATCGATTTGAGGGTCGACAATAGCATGGGTTAATGAAAGATCATTTTCGCGAACATATTGATAGTACTCAACAATATTTTGGCCAAAACGCGGGTCACACTGATTAAAATATTCAGGATATGAGGCTAAGACCATTAACGTAGTATTTAGGAAATCAGGACTTCTTCCCATCATTCCATGTGTGGCATCTGCCCATAATCGGCATGCATTACGGCGACGAATTAAGTCTTCAACACTTTTGGGTGCTAAAAAGGACATACCTACTCTCTCACCAGTAACCGGTGACTCATAGGTCAAAATATCCCGATATTTCGGATCATGTTGCATGTCATACAAGTTTGCAATGGATTCGACTCCATGTTTTAATGCAGGGTGGGTAGTGACGTCTTTGACTCGTTCCCCTCCTATCCAAACTTCACGACCATCTCTTAAACCATTAATGTAATCTATTCCACTACGGATAGCCATAAATCATCTTTCTCCTTTTCATTATCAATTTAATTACAATTACAATTTATACCTTTTAGAAACCTTAAACAACGTCCAAGTTTCATTTATTAAAACAACTTCAAGTATTTTTTTATATTGTTTTTAATCTTCTGCATATTTCCTCGGATACTTCAACTGTCTTACATTTTCCACCAATGTCCGGAGTACTAATGCCATCCCTGATGACTCCTTCAATTACTTCCAGTAATGTATTTCCCATTTCTATCTCTCCAAAATGGTCTAACATCAATTTGGCTGTCCATATCTGGCCCACTGGATTGGCAATGCCCTTGCCACAAATGTCAGGGGCGGAACCATGGACAGGTTCAAACATGGAAGGAAACTTTCCGTTTAAATTTATATTGGCAGCCGGAGCAATACCAATACTACCCATGATTGCTCCACCCACATCAGTCAAGATATCACCGAATAAGTTACTTGCTACAATAACATCAAAGATTTGGGGACGAGAAACAAAAAATGCAGTTAAGGCGTCAATATGATAAGACGCAGTGGCAATATTCGGATAATCATCTTTGATTTCATTAAAAACACTATCCCAATACGGCATTGAATGAAAAATACCGTTAGACTTGGTAGCGCTTGTTACATGTCCTTTTCTTTTCATAGCCAGTTCAAAAGCATAACGCATCGCTCTCTCCACCCCTTTACGAGTGAAAACAGCATTTTGAATCGTTATCTCGTCCTCACCTTGGTGTATTCGGCCGCCTATTTCACTATATTCTCCTTCACTATTCTCCCTTACCACAATTAAATCGAAATCGTTTGGATTGAGCAGTGGAGATTGCAATCCCTTAAAATATTTAGCTGGGCGAATATTAATAACTTGCTGAAACTCACGGCGTATTTTAATTAAAAGTCCCCATAATGAAATGTGATCAGGAACAAGTTCTGGATTGCCGACTGCCCCCAGAAATACGGCATCAAAATCAGAGAGCGCTTTCAATCCATCATCCGGCATCATTATCCCATTTTTTACATAGTACTCACAATTCCAAGGAAACTCAGTAAATCCAAATTTCAATCCTCCATGCACCTCTGCTACCGTATTCAAAACATCCATTGCAGGAGGCACTACTTCTTGACCAATCCCATCGCCGGGTATTACAGCAATTTTGATGGTTTTCATTAAATCCCCTACTCCCAATTAAAATTGTTAACGCTTGCAATTTTGTATTTCTGACAATACGTTCTTGGTTTGCGCGCATAACCAACAGACGGTGCATGCAAATTATCGATGATGCCCCGAAGCTCTCACGCGCTTCGTTCAGTAGATTCAATTCCGTCGGATACGACACGCCGACGGGTGTGCACGTGTATCAAGCAGGAGCACATCCGATTTCCTTGCACATGAATTCGACAAATAGGGCTGAAAACACTTGTGAATATGAGGTTCTTCTAACATTCAGCAAACTCTATGTAGGTAATAATTATGTTTAAAAATAACAGTATCCTATTTAATAATTGGTTACAACATAATGATTTCACTATCTAAAACAATTAAAAATAGTTTTACCATACGAAAGCAGAATATATGATCTACCCAATGCTTGTAATAATTCTGGTTGTTGGCTGCTTTGCAAAATCGCAATATAAAAAAGCCCGATGATAAAAACACACCAGTTCCAGGTTTATTATTTATCAGATCGATCAAAGCCCGTTTAGACATGATCACTTCTGGATTAACTCTCATCATAATACTAATTTTGGCAATATGCTTGTTATTTTGAAAAATAGGATTATAGAGGGAATATACATACAGTCCTGAGACCAAGGAGTTTATCATCGAGCATGTAAGTATCTTCGAGGATAGATATCATTTGTTGAGCATCTATCGACCCTCGAAAAGCAAATAGATGCTGATTATCCAATCCATCCCCGGTATCGGAGAAAAATCGCGGCAACGATTATCTCTGAGGTTGGTGAGATCCAACGGTTTAATCACCCCCAAAAGCTCGTTGCCTTCGTTGGCACCACCTGACGTCTGCTGCAGGTATTATTGTTCTAACAAGTCGACAACTTCTAACTTGTGCTGAGAGAACTTTCACTTTGCGGTCTACATATAGTCCATTTTTTTCTACAAGGAGTATCTTTATTCCCTCCTTTCATAAAACTACCATAATCTATAGCTTAATCAATCCTCGATTTATTCCTGGCAGCAGGCCGCTCTCATGCAGACATGAATCTGCATCGGGGCGGTTGTATTTATTTGCGGGTGATTTTATCTTCTTGCGTTTTCTTATATTGTTTATTTGCCTTAAATGCGAAATACAGATATGTCATTATCATAACCGGAAAGATTAGCCAGAAGAAGCCTCTAAACAGGGCGAATGGCGTTTCGAAGAGAAAGCCCCTCCAGAAAGCCGCTCCGTTTAAATCCCATAGTCCCGGAGTATAATATAGCGATTTCGGATCAAGCAATACTCCTGGATCGATCGCGTCAGTAGAAATGAGTGCCGCCAGTATAGGAATGAAGGAACAAGCTAACGCAGCCCACATATCCGACAGCCGCTTATACCGGCCGGCTTTGGAATCGACATCCGAAAAGATCTCTTCACTTCCCTGTTTGTCTGCTTTCTTAAAATATTGATATCCCGAGCTTTTCGTTCCCGTGATATGTTCCCAGCCACTGTCCTCAAATAAAGCACAGTAATCCTCGAAATCCTCCCGCTTTTTAAAGGTGCGGTAATCCATTTTTATCGTTGCATTCTCTGGCTTTTCAGGTTCAAATTCATAACCGAACGACGTCTTTTTTGTGAATCGGTAACCCTGCCTTGCCATGTCATTCAACCAGTTTTCTTCTTCGTCGAAGTTAGTAAAGAACTTATATTTTTTCATTCGCGGTTCCTCCATTCTCATTTCAATCGATCTGTCGTCACAGCAATCATGTGCTTCATTCGCTCAAGGTCAAGGAGCAGAATCTCCAACCCTTTGTTGGTAATGGCATACACCTTGCGGCGGCTGTCCTCGCTGGCCACAGGCTGAATGAAATTCAGCTTTACCAGATTCTCAATCGCGCCATACAGGGTACCCGCGGCCATTCGAACTTGCCCGCCGCTGAGCTCCTCCACCTTCTGCATGATTAGATAACCGTGCGCCGGTTCGACCACGGCCAACAGAATGTAATAAACGGTTTCGGTCAACGGCAAGTGTTTATCTCTTTCCATGCTTACCCTCCTGGTAAAAAACTTTATATCGCATGACTATATATCGTCAAACTATATAGTTATACTATATACAGTTATACTTTATATTGCAACACAAAAAAACGGCCATCGAATCATCTTCACGATTAAGGATCTATGTTCGTGTCGCCTTACACCATTGACACAAATTAACCCTCAATAATGAAACAATACTGCCCCCATCATTTTCCTGACACAAAAGCCCCTTCAATCCATTCATGAATTGAAAGTGTGTGTTCGTTGACACAGGGTGTTATGATACTCGGATTCACTTGATTTTTAACTTAAGCTGAGACACATTTTCAAATAAAAAACCTCTCGGTGCAGCTTGAGGTTAAGCAAACTGCTTCCCGAGAGGTTTTTCCACATTATTTGATTCAATTAGCATCCTTCAGCAAGCGGTAGATGACCGCAGCTGTCCCAGCACGAGTTATGCTCGCTTTCGGTTTTGCGCGCTCAAGACCGCAGGTTCGACGGTCTGGCAGGCGGCTTCGGTTTGCGGCCGGAGAAGACAGCATAGATGATTCGACAGCTGTTGACAATGAGAATCATTTTCAAATATAATGTGGTGAAAATAAGCGTTCCTGCGCAAGATGCTTGACGAGGTGGATACTTGTGAAAACAATCGAGAGGATGGAAAGCTTTCTGGTCCTCGCCGAATGCGGTTCCTTTACGGAGGCGGCCAAGCGGCTTCACTGCTCGCAGCCTACGATTAGCCACCATATTTTGCAGCTGGAGGAGCAGTTCCGCGCGCCGCTGTTCCAGCGCAAAGGCAGACAGGTACAGCTGACGGAGCAGGGGAAAATCGTGCTGGATTACACTAGACAAGTGACCCGCCTGCTAAGGGAAGCCGGCGAGAAGGTCCAGCAATCCCTTCGAAGGCAGGAAAGCATCCTGTCCGTCTATATCAGCCAGTACATTGCCAACTACTACCTGCCGGACATTTTGTCGCATTATCACAAGGCGTTTCCGGAGCAGCTTCTGGAGGTCTATGCCAGTTGTTACACCGATTTGCAGCGGGCACTGCTGGAGGGCAAAACCAACGTCGCCTTCCTCCCCATCTATCCCGAGGACGAGGCCGTATACAGCCGTTTCGACGCCTACGAGCTGTTCGAAGACGAGCTTCCGCTCGTCATACCGGCCGGCCATCCGTGGACCGAACGGAAATTGCTGTACAGCCGCGATCTGCATCAGACTACGGTCCTGCTGCCGCAAAGCTTTTATATCAGCGAATATATTCAAACCCATCTGGAGCGTTTCAACGTCCAGGTGCGTTTTTTGCAAATGAGCAATTTCACGGTCATTTTGCAGGCGATCAAGGCCGGACTCGGCATCGCGTTCCTTCCCTATCCCGTCATCCGGGAGGAAGTGAGGCGGGGCGAGCTCGCCGTCAGCCAGGTCGCCTCCATCCAGATTCGCCGCAAGAACGGCTTTGTGATCCGCAAGGACGCCCGGCTTACCGAGGCTGAGGAGTCGTTCTGCCGCGAAATGCAGCAGTACTTCGCCCCCAAGCAGCTACGGGTATAAGCAGGCAGCCAGCAACTGCTTCGTATAGGCTGATTTCGGCGCCTCCAGCACTTTCTCCGTCTCCCCTGTCTCGACCACCCGCCCGTCCTTCATGACCGCCAGACGATCGGCGAAGCCGCCGATCGTCTCCAGCCGGTGCGTGATATACAGGATCGACATCCGTCGTTCGTCTCTTAGCGCAAGAAGCAGCTGCAAAATCTCCCGTTCCGTCCCGGGGTCCAACGCCGAGGTAATCTCGTCGGCGATTAACAACCGCGGGGACAAGGCCAGCGCGCGCGCAATCGCGACGCGCTGCTTCTGGCCGCCCGAGCATTCGGCAGGCTTCCGATCCAGCAGCGCCTGCGGGAGGCGGACCTGCTCCAGCAGCTCGCTGGCCCTGGCCGCAGCCTCGGTCCGGTTTACGCCATTAAGCAGCAGCGGCTCGGTGACAATGCGCTGTACACTCCAATACGGATTCATCGATCGATCCGGATTCTGGAACACAATCTGCACCCGGGACCGCGCGTTTGCGGATGCCGCTCTTCCGGCGTACAGACACGCAGACCGTTCGGAGCAACGGCCTGCCGCCTGGCTGTCCGGCGCGCGCTCCGCCGCTGCTTCCTCCCGCCAGCGGACGACGCCGCGGGTCGGCTGCTGCAGACCCACGATCAACTCGGCCAGTGTCGACTTGCCCGAGCCGCTTTCCCCGATCAGCGCGAAGATTTCCCCCCGCTCCACAGACAGGGAAACGTCCATCAGGGCGTCCGTGCCCTGCTTGCGCCCCTCAAAGCGCTTACTTACCTCGATCACATCCAGCATCGTCTTCCGGACTCCTTTCCTTTTACTTCCGCCTGCACTGTCACACTGCCGGAAGAAACCGCGCTGCGCGCGCCTTCCCCTTTGCCTGTCCTATCCCCGTTTCCAACGGACAGGCGAGGAAAGGCGGACACCTCCGGCCCGGCGGAGGAAGGAGCTTCATGCCTCTAGCCGAGCTTCCGTTCCACGCGCCGGTCTTCGGTCAGCTCCCCGCCGGCAAGCGTCAGGATGCGGTCCGCTACCGCTTCCGCCGCCTGAAGATCATGGGTGATCAGCAGCAGCGTCATCCCGTGCTCCCGAACCTTCACCGTCAACAGCTCCAGTATTTCCCGCTTCACAATCGGGTCAAGCGCGCCTGTCGGCTCGTCGGCAATGAGCACGCCCGGCCTGTTGATCAGCGCAAGCGCGATGAGCGCCCGGCTGAGCATGCCTCCGCTCAGCTCATGCGGGTAGCTTCCCAGCAGCTTCGGGTCCAGCTGTACCTCGCGCAGCGCGGCGGCAGCGGCAGCCTGCGCCGCCTTCTTCCCTTCGCGGCCCTGCGCCGGATTCCTCCGCATCGCCTCGGAAAACTGCGCGCCGAGCGTAAGCAGCGGATTGAAGCTTTGGCGAGGGTCCTGAAAGATGAAGGCCGCATCCGTCCAGCGCTTCATCGCCGGCCCTTCCGCGATTCCGTAGATAGGCCTGCCGGCGATCCAGGCCTCCCCCTTCAACGCCTCCGCGGGAAGGAGGCCATACAAGGCGCGGGCCAGCGTCGTTTTGCCCGAGCCGGATTCGCCGATCAGCGCGGCGACACTTCCGGCGGGCAGCGCGAAGCTGACG
>NZ_VIDW01000038.1:0-44886 GCF_006519665.1 Paenibacillus sp. tmac-D7
GGCCGGCGAAGCCGCTCCGGCGCTGCCGGCCTTCCCGAAGCTGGACCCGATCGGGCAGCTTCACGGGACGTACATCGTCGCGCAGAACGAAGAAGGGCTGTTCCTGATCGATCAGCATGCGGCGCATGAGCGGATCAATTACGAGCATTATTACGATTTGTTCGGAAAACCGGCGGAAGCGAGTCAGGAGCTGCTCGTCCCGATTACGCTGGAATTGACTTCGTCCGAAGCCGGACGTCTGCAGGACAAGCTGGGCCAGCTCGAGCAGGCCGGCGTTTACCTTGAGCCGTTCGGCGGCTCCTCGTTTCTCGTGCGCGCTTACCCGCACTGGCTGCCGCGCGGCGAAGAGCAGGCGTTGATCGAAGAGATGATCGAAGAGATGATCGAATGGCTGTTAAACGAGAGGAAGGGCGTCGATATCGGGAAATTCCGCGAGAAAGCCGCCATCATGTGCTCCTGCAAAGCATCGATCAAAGCGAATCAAACTATGGGTACGCTCGAGATGGAAGTGCTGCTCGACCGGCTGGCCGCATGCCGAAATCCGTACACGTGTCCGCACGGACGGCCGATCGTCGTCAGCTTCTCGACTTATGAATTGGAGAAAATGTTCAAAAGGGTGATGTAGCTTTGTTCGTCACAACTTCCTACGACCCGAACGCCGCGCAGCTTGCCGAGGCCCGGCGTCTGGCCGGAACGCTCGGCGGACGCTGCCTGCAGCGCCGCCAAATGACGCTGGCTCAACTGCGCGCCCGATTCGGGGACGAGGATATTTTAGTCATTTCGAAGGAGCGGCTTGAGTATCATCACGACGGCCGGCAGCCGCTCTTTTTTCACCCGAGCACGGCGGCCGTCCGCGTGAAGCGGCTGCGCAACGGCGAGCCTGATACGCTGCTCGCTTTGGCCGGCGTTCGTCCCGGCGACCGGATTGTGGACTGTACGGCCGGACTCGGCTCCGATGCGATCGTTTTCGCGTTTGCGGTCGGCGATGAAGGAACGGTTGTAGCGCTCGAAAGTGCGGCGATCCCTGCTTTTTTACTTGCAGAGGGCTTAAAGTCCTATCATTCCGATGTGCCCGGTTTGAATGAAGCGATGAGACGCATCCAGGTGCATCCGGTCGATCATTTGACCTATTTGCGCGGACTACCGGATGATAGCTGCGATGTCGTATACTTCGACCCGATGTTCCGCAAGCCGATCACGGAATCGAACTCGATCCGCGCGATTCGGGGAATTGCCGACGACCGGGCGCTCTCGGAAGAGGCGGTCGCCGAAGCGAAGCGCGTGTCGCGGCGCTGCGTCGTCATGAAGGAACACCGCGACAGCATGGAGTTCGAGCGGCTCGGCTTTGCCGTCGCTCATCGCTCCTCGACGAAAATTGCTTATGGAGTGATACGATGTTCGTAGAGAGAGACGGCACAAATCCGGCGCCTGCGCGCAAGCCGAAGCTGCTCGTGCTGGTAGGACCGACCGCGGTCGGCAAGACGAAGCTCAGCCTGACGCTGGCCCAAATGTACGACGCCGAGATTATATCGGGCGATTCCATGCAGGTATACCGGCGGATGGATATCGGGACCGCGAAGGCGACCCCGGAAGAACGCGCGATGGTGAAGCACCATTTGATCGACATTCACGAGCCGGAAGAGCCGTTCTCGGTCGCCGAGTTTCAGGAACGGTGCGTGCCGTTGATCCGGGATATCGACCGCCGCGGGAAGCTTCCGTTTATTGTGGGCGGCACGGGCTTGTATATCGAATCGGTTTGTTACGATTTCCAATTCAGCGAAGCCGGCTCGGACGAAGCGTTTCGCGAAGAAATGGAGACGTTTGCTTTGCGCCATGGGGCTGATGCGCTGCATGCCCGATTGCGGGAAGTCGATCCCGAATCGGCGGAACGGCTGCACCCGAACGATCAAAGGCGGATCATACGGGCGCTTGAAATTTATAAAGTGACCGGAGAACGGCTTTCCGACCGGCTGAAGGTCCAAAAAAGGGTAACGCCTTACGAATTGTGTATCATTGGGTTGACAATGGATAGAGCTTTACTATATAAACGTATTGAAGAGAGAATCGATCTCATGATCGAACAAGGTTTGGTGGACGAGGTTCGCGGCCTGTTGGCCCAAGGCGTCGATCCTTCGTCCTTATCGATGCAAGGGCTGGGGTACAAAGAAATTGTTTCCTATTTGGAAGGCCGAGCAACGCTGAACGAAGCAATCGACGTTTTAAAAAAGAACACCCGCCACTTTGCCAAACGGCAGCTATCGTGGTTCCGCCGGATGAAAGATATCGAATGGGTGGATATGAGCCAAATGGGAGAATTTTCTACCCAGTTGCAATTCGTTCGTGGTATAATAGCAACTAAATTAACTTTGACCCGTTAACTAAACCTGAGGGGGCCCTTTGATGAACAAGTCGATCAACATTCAAGACACGTTTCTGAACCAATTGCGCAAGGAGAACATTCCGGTCACCGTTTATTTGACTAATGGATTCCAAATCCGCGGAGTCATTCGCGCGTTCGATAATTTTACCATTATCATTGACAGTGAAGGTCGCCAGCAAATGGTGTACAAGCATGCGATTTCTACGTTTACCCCGCAGCGCGCCGTATCGTTGATGCAGCAGCAGGAGCAGAACGCCGAATAATCGGCTTTTGCCCGCTATTCATACGCAGGGTACTTGACCCAGGGTTGGGGCCGGAAGCAACATTTCCGGTTCGAATCGCGTCTAATTGCATAGAAACCGAAAGAACAACCCGATTCTTCCGGGTTGTTTCTTTGTTTAAGACAGCTTTGCGCAGGTTAATAGGACTGTGACACAGATAAGGAAAGGAAGTCGGGGCATGACGGGATCAAGCAAAAAGACACCGAACCAAGCGCCGAAGGAGAGAAAGACGTCAAGCGGCTTGAAAAAGAAGAAGAAGAAAGTGACGACAGGCAAAGTATTCTTAGCCATGTTCATTGCCGGAGCATTAGCTGCGATTTGTGCGATGGGGGTCTACATTTTCGTCATATTAAACGGAAATAAAATATTGCAGGAAAACCTGGATAAGCTTGAGTTTGATGAAGCGTCGCATATTCTGGATATCAATGGGGCGGAAGTCGGCGTCCTGAAGGTGGAAAACCGTGAAAATATAGATCCGAAGGAAGTGCCAGAGCTGCTGAGACAAGCGTTCGTGGCGACGGAGGACAAACGGTTCGACGAGCACGCCGGGGTCGATTTGTTCGGGATCGCCCGGGCGCTGGTGAAGGACGTCGTCGCCCGCAGCATGGTCGAAGGCGGAAGCACCATTACGCAGCAGTTGGCGAAAAACGTGTTCTTGAGCGCGGACAAAACATTCTTCCGTAAAGCGACGGAAATGTCGATTGCGATGGCGTTGGAGCAAAACAAGACGAAGGACGAGATTTTGACGTACTATCTGAACCGGATTTATTTCGGAAACCGGGCTTACGGGGTGAAAACAGCCTCGAAAATTTATTTCGGAAAGTCCGACCTGAGCAAGCTGGAGCTGTGGGAGGTCGCGACGCTGGCGGCCATGCCGAAGGCGCCCAATACGTACAACCCGATCTCGAATCCGGACAAATCCAAGGAACGCCGGGCCGTCGTGCTGAAGCTGATGTACGACCAAGGGTATATCACGGAAGCGCAGCGGGCGGAAGCGGCCGCACACGACTATGAACGGCCTGCCGGCGCAGCGAAAGATCAATTCCAGTCCTATATCGATTACGTATTGCGGGAGGCGCAGGAAAAGTATAACTTCGAGGAAGACGATCTGCTGCGGGGCGGCTACAAAATTTATACGAATCTGGACCCGAATGCGCAGGCGATCATGGAACAAACGTATGCGAACCCGAAATTTTTCCAAAAGGACGGACCTGCTCAGAAGATGCAAAGCAGCATGGTCATCTTGAATAACAAAGACGGCGGGATCGTCGCGATGATCGGCGGGCGGGATTATGTAGTCCGCGGGTTGAACCGGGCCGTTGCCCAGCCGCGTCAGCCGGGGTCGGCGTTCAAGCCTTTGATCTCCTACGCGCCGGCCCTGGAGCTTGGCAAGTTCTCGCCTTATTCGAAGCTTCCGGATGAACAAAAGTCGTATAACGGTTATTCGCCGCGGAACTGGGACGGCGTCTACCGCGGCCAGGTGACGATGTTCGAAGCG
Organism: Paenibacillus sp. tmac-D7; assembly: GCF_006519665.1. NCBI lineage: Bacteria > Bacillati > Bacillota > Bacilli > Caryophanales > Paenibacillaceae > Paenibacillus > Paenibacillus sp. tmac-D7. The sequence continues at coordinate 4,160 of NZ_VIDW01000038.1, forward strand.
ATCAAGAAGTCGGTGAATATTCCGGCCGTTGAGGTGTTAAACCAAGTCGGCATAAGCAAAGCGAAGTCGTACGTCGAAAAGCTCGGCATCCCGTTCGATAAAGCGGATAATAACTTGGCCATTGCTTTAGGCGGTTTGACGAAAGGCGTTACGACGCTGCAAATGGCGCAGGCGTATACGTCATTTCCGAACAACGGAAACGTCGTCGAAGCGCACGCAATCATTAAAATTATGGACGACAGCGGAGAGCGCGCGGCTTTCAAGGCGGAGAAGAAGGCTCCCGTCTGGAGCGCCAAGACGGCTTGGTACATGACCCAACTGCTGCAAGGCGTCCTGGAGCCCGGCGGCACCGGTACGGCGGCGAAGTTCGAACGCCCGGTTGCGGGGAAAACAGGTTCGACGCAGCTCGAGCTTAAAGGTCTTGAGAAATATAACCGCGACCTCTGGTTTGTCGGGTACACGCCGGAATGGACGGCCGCCGTCTGGATGGGCTTCGATAAAACAGATGCGAAGCATTATGTTTCGATGAGCAGCGGCGCGCCGGCCGCTATCTTCAAGGAAGTCATGCAGAAGGCGCTGGCCAAAAAGCCGATGACGAAATTCGTCAAGCCTAGCGGTGTAGCGGATATGGATGAACCGCCAAAAGGAATCGGCGATCTGAAAGCGGAGTTCGTCGCCGAGAAGAAATCGGTGAAGCTGACTTGGTCCGCTGTCGGCGAAGGCGTCGTATACCAGGTATTCCGTAAGGACAGCAAAATGCAGGAGTTTCCGAGCGAGCCGATCACTTCGACAACGGTGACCGAGGTCAACGATATTTCGGCTATTCAGCCGGATACGTACGAGTATACGGTCGTTCCGCTTAACCCGGAAAACAACGTGGCTGGCGCTCGCTCGAACATAGCCAGCGTAACGGTCAGTGATTCGTCAAATCCGCAACAGCCGGGTACGGAAAACGACGGCGAGCCGCTTGATCCGAACGCGCCGGAAGCCGGACAGCCGGGCACCGGTACCGGACATAATCCGGGCGGAACTAACGGAAATGGCGGAACAGGAGCCGGTTCGGGACAACAGCCTGGAACCGGTAAGCCCGGCGGTACGACAACCCCGGGTGGATCGAAGCCTGGGACGGGGACGGGCGCGGGAACAGGTACCGGAGGCACGGGAGCCGGCGCCGGAAGCGGCACACCCCCAGGGACGGGTGGAGCCGGCGGTACGACGCCCGGGAACGAGCCCGGCGGCGGCGAAGCCTCAAATCCAATCGGCGGGCAGCCGATAACCCCGGACCCGGCAGTCGGCGGCAATAACGGCGGCACGTTTGGAAGTCCCGCGCTGCCGCAGCGTTCCCCATAACAAGGGGTGTGACCCCGGGTTGCGGTTTGAATATTTTATTTTCCGAGTTCCGGTGTAGTATAATCAGGCCGTAACGTGATTCCAATAGCTACAGATGGAGATGAACCAACGATGATTTCAAAGATTGCGCAAAAAACGATACGTACAGCCCTCGCGGCGGGCCTGGTTGCCGGTATGCTGGCCGGATGCGGCACGAAGCCGGCGCCCGCCGACAATTCGAACGCGAGCCATCCGTCCGCCCAGCCGAATGCTTCAACCGGTACGACGTCTGAACCGGGCAAGAAAACCTGGTCGTCGCCTCCGGAGATGAAGATCGATGCGAACAAATCGTACACAGCGACGGTCACGACGTCCAAGGGGACGTTCGTCATCGAATTGTTTGCCAAGGATGCGCCCAAAACGGTAAACAACTTTGTGTTTTTGGCGAAAGAAGGCTTTTATAACAACATCACCTTCCACCGGATCATCCAATCGTTCATGGTTCAGACGGGAGATCCGCTCGGCAACGGGACGGGAGGTCCGGGCTACAAATTCCCGGATGAACTGAATTCGCCTTACAAATACGAGCCCGGGATCGTAGCGATGGCCAATTCCGGTCCGAATACGAACGGCAGCCAGTTCTTCATTTGCACCGGCGAAGACAGCAAGAGCTTGAATAAATTGCCGAACTACACGATCTTCGGCAAAGTTGTCGAAGGTATGGACACCGTGCAAAAAATTGCCGCCACACCGGTCGAGCAAGGCTCTGAGCCAACGCCAAGCAAACCGAAGGAGAAAGTCGTCATTCAGTCGGTCACGATTACTGAAAAGTAACGGGATGGTCAGGCAGCGTGGGAATCCACGCTGCTTTTTGTTTCGACTGAGGGAACCTTATTCCGGATACATTCGTCTAATGAAAGGAGAGACCTGCATATGGCCGAGGAACGCGCGTGCTTGCTGCTGCACGGCTTTACCGGCGGACCTTACGAGGTTCAACCGCTGGCGGATTACTTGCAAGGATACGGTTATGATTGTCATGTCCCGACGCTGCCCGGCCACGATCCGGAGCTGCTGGGTCTCGCGGCCTCCACGTGGCAGGATTGGCTGGATGCGGCCGCCGATGAGGCTCGCCGGCTTAGCCGGCATTATGCGTCGGTCGATCTGATCGGCTTCTCGATGGGGGGACTGATCTCCGCATATTTGGCCAACCGCTTCCCGATCCGCCGCTTGGTGCTGCTGAGCGCCGCTGCGATTTACATAAGCCCGGTTCGGTTCATGCGGGATCTGGTCGACCGGATGCGTACCCACGATTGGGAGCATTGGCAGCGGGTGAAACGCGTGCCGCTGCCCGCTGCGGTGCAGTTCATGAAATTGGCCCGGTTTGCGAAGCGGCATGAGCTGAACCGCATCTCGGTCCCTACGTTAATTATACAAGGGCGTCAGGACCAGATCGTTCATCCGCGCAGCGCCCGCTATATCTACAACCGTATCCAAGGCGAGAAAGAGCTGCTGTATGTACCGAAGTCCCGGCATTTGCTTTGTCTCGAGCCCGAAGCGGCTGAGGTGTTTCAAGCCGTACGACGCTTTCTGACGCAGTAGGGGGAACAATCGTAAGGGACTGATTGCAATGAAAGAGAAACGACGCCGGAAGGCGATGAAACGAAAGGATCGCTGGATACGGGGCGGCCGCTGGCTGCTGGCGATTGCACTTGTGGGCGTCCTATGGATTGGCGTCGTGCAGGTTCGCATGGCCACATTGCCCGATCGGGAGCTGCCACCGCAGGACGTTGGCATCGTGCTTGGAGCCTCGCTTTGGCAGACGACGCCAAGCCCTGCGTTGAAGGAGCGCTTGGACCGGGCGGTGGAGCTGTACCGCAGCGGCGTCATTACCGAGGTGATTGTCAGCGGCGGCTACGACACGCCGAAGTCTACGCTGACCGAAGCCGAAGGGATGCGCAATTATTTAATGGAGCAGGGCATTCCGGAGGGCCACATTTACTTGGAGAACGAAGCACGCAGCACCTATGAGAATTTGAAATTCAGCCAAGCGATTATGAAAGAGCACGGATGGACGTCTTCGGTCATTATTACGCATCGCTATCATGCGGTACGCGCCCTCGACATTGCGCGCTTTCTCGGCTTCGAGCGGCCGCAGGCTTCGCCGATGGATTCAAGCGTGCTGATGATGTCCTGGCACCGCAGCCGGGAGACGCTGGCTTTCGCCAAGTGGCAGTGGGACAAGGTCCAGCTTTCGCTCGGGTACGAACTGCAGCGCTAGGCGGCAGTGGACCAAACTGAAAGTTTCTTTTCGCTCGCGGACTTGGTATAATGCAAGGAAAGGATAGTCCCAGAAACGGGGTGACGAACATGCCGTTCAATATCGGAATCGGCGGACTTTTACTTATTTTAATCGTTATACTGATCTTATTCGGGCCGTCGAAGCTCCCCGAGCTTGGCCGTGCGGTCGGTCGTACGTTAAGCGAGTTCAAAGAGTCGACGCGAGGTTTAAGATCCGGCGAGAATGAGGAAGAGAACAACAAGAAGAACGAACCGAAGTCATAATCCGTCGGGAATCCGTATGTAATCAAACTCCCTGCCGGTCATGCGAGAGCATGATCCGCCGCAGGGAGTTTTTTTGTTGTCCGCCGCCGTTGTCCGCCGCCGTTGTCCGCCGCCGTTGTCCGCCGCCGTTGTCCGCCGCCGTTGTCCGCCGCCGTTGTCCGCCGCCGTTGTCCGCCGCCGTTGTCCGCCGCCGTTGTCCGCTGCCGTTGTCCGCCGCCGATGGCCCCTCCACGAACAATCCCTGTACTCGCTTGTGCCTAACCCATCCTCTCCCTTTACAAAACCTTCACTTGGCCCTAATCTTCTGTTGATTTTTGTTCCTTATGCTTATCTATGGATATACTATATTAGTATAGGGAGTGTACATATGGAGAAAAACATGGATCGCCGGACATTTCTATCTTATCTCGGTACGGGGGCGGCGGCGCTGGCAGCTGCATCCGCCGGATTAGGCGTCTTGGAAGGCAAAGCTTCCGCGATGTCCCCGACGGCCGACCACCTGTTCGGGTTTAAGACGAATAAAGTCAGCGGTTATTTCGAACCGATTCAGGCTTCCAAAGAAGACCAGCTGTTGCTTCCGAAAGGGTACCGTTACGACGTTGTGGCGGCATTCGACGATGTAATCAACGCAGCTGGCGAAAAATTCGGACAAGGCTCCGATTACAACGCCTACTTCCCGATTGACGGTTCCAACACGCGCGGGTTGCTTGTGAATAACCACGAATATACGAACATTTTTGCGCTCGGTCCGGTGAAGGACGGCAAGAAATCGAAAGAACAAACGGATAAAGACCTGTACTACCAAGGAATGTCCGTTATTGAAGTATTCCAGGACGACAAGGGCACATGGAAAATGGACACGACTTCCAAACATGCCCGCCGCATCAACGGTTTTACCAAATTCGAATTCACCGGTCCTGCCAAAGGTTCCGCCATCTTGAAAAACGCAAGCACCGCCCAAGGCACGTTCGCAAACTGCTCCGGAGGCGTTACGCTCTGGAATACGGTTCTGTCCTGTGAAGAGAACTTCTCCGAGCTGGCGACGGAAGCCGGTCTGCCTCTGACGCACTACGGCTGGGTTGTAGAAATCGATCCGTTCGACGGCAGCTTCTTGAAGAAGCACACGGCGCTTGGCCGCTTCAACCATGAGAATACGGCTATGGGTTTGACGGCCGACGGCCGCGTCGTCGTTTACATGGGAGACGATAAGAAGGATGCCTGTGTGTATAAATTCGTCACGAAGGGCAAATACGTGCCGGCGAGCGGCCGTCAAAACTCCGAGCTGCTGGCAGACGGCACGCTATATGTAGCCAACCTGAAATCCGGGAAGTGGGTTGCCGTTACGTACGAAGCGCTGTCCAAAGTCATCGGCGACGCCAAATTCAAAGCGCCGGCAGGCGTTAAAGGCACGAGAGAGGAACTGCAACGCATGTTCCAAAGCCAAGCGGATGTGGTAACCAACGTGCACGAAGCGGCCTTGATCCTCGGCGGTACGCCGACCGACCGACCGGAAGATGTGGAAATTTCGCCGTTCGACAATACGGTGTTCATCAGTCATACGAACAACGACAACCATGGTAACATTCACGGTCATATCACGCGTATTTTCGAGAAAGGCAACGATCTCGGCGCGACGGAGTTCGATTTTGAAATTTTCATTGCAGGCGGACGTCAATCCGGATTCAGCTCGCCGGACAACCTTGCGTTCGATTCGAACGGCAACCTGTGGGTTGTGACGGACATCTCCACCAGCAGCATGCACAAAGGGGTTCATACTTCATTCATGAACAACGGGCTGTTCGTCGTTCCGACCCACGGTGCGGCCAAAGCGCAAGCGATGCAGTTTGCTTCTGCCCCTACGGATGCGGAATTGACGGGACCCTTCTTCACGCCGGACGAAAGAACGCTGTTCCTCTCCGTTCAGCATCCGGGCGAAAACACAACGGATTTGGCGAAGCCGACCAGCCTGTGGCCGCACCGCCAAGGCGACACCAAAGCTCGCTGCGGCGTTGTAGCGATCAGCGGCTTCAAGCTCGGCTAATCCGGGATTTATGCAGATGCAGTAACTTGCAAGTGCTCGATCGTAAATGTCCGATGTGAAGCCCGCAGGCCGGACGTAACCATCCATTAGGCCGGCGGGCCCCGCAATGGGCGTTTTACCTCAAAGGAGATGACAACATGCCATTCGGCAATATCGGGATTCCCGGATTAATTCTTATTTTAATTATAGCGCTCATCATTTTCGGACCTTCCAAACTTCCGGAGCTCGGCCGAGCCTTCGGACGCACCTTGAGCGAGTTTAAAAGCGCCACCCGCAGCCTGGTAGGCGGCGAAGACGAGAAGCCGGAGGTTTCCGAAGCGTCGAAACCGACCGTCCAAGACAAGACGCCAGCGGTCTCCGAAACGAAACCCCAATTCAACGCAGACAAAGTTAGCTAAACTCCATCCGCATTATACGTTTGGCTTCCGGTAACCGCATGCTGCCGGAAGCTAGCTTCATTATGGGAGACCCTTACGATGAAAAATAATGAAATGCACGTTTTCAGTCATCTGGAAGAAATGCGCAAACGAATCGTCATCACGCTCGCCGCCTTTCTTGTTGCCATGATTGCCGCTTTCTTATACGCGAAGCCGATCTATAACTGGCTCGTCCGCGATTTGGGAGACAAGCTGACCATCCTCGGTCCGACCGACATTCTATGGGTGTATATGATGATTTCCGGGGTCTTCGCGATTGCTGTGACGATTCCGGTAGCCGCTACGCAGGCTTGGCATTTCGTCAAGCCTGCGCTGAAGGAGGAAGAGCGCAGAGCGGCGCTCGGATATATCCCCGCCCTCGCCGTTCTGTTTGCCGCAGGCATTGGCTTCGGCTATTTCGTCCTGTTCCCGATGGTGCTTTCCTTCCTGAAGAACATGGCGGCCGGGCAGGTCAACACGCTCTATACGGCTGATAAATATTTCCGGTTTATGCTGAATTTGACGCTGCCGTTCGGTTTTTTGTTTGAAATGCCGGTCGTGGTGATGTTTTTAACGAAAATCGGAGTATTGAACCCGGTGCGACTTGCCAAGGCGAGGAAAGTGGCTTATTTTACGCTTATCGTCATCTCGGTTATGATTACGCCTCCGGATTTTATTTCGGACATTTTGGTAACGGTTCCGCTGCTGATCTTATACGAATTCAGCATTACGCTTTCGAAATGGGTGTATAAGAAAAAATTATCGACAGCTGCAGTGGAAGCTTGAATCATAGCCGGCGGGTAAGCGGAATGAAGGAGGGGAGTCGCGGACAAGCGGCTCCTTTTTTGCGTCCTCCGGCACGGCGAGAATGGGTAGAAACTGAATGTTCACTAGGCAAAATCCGCCAATCGTAGTACGATACATTACATAATGCGGGAGGAGGTGCGGTCATGATTCGGGCAGTCGTATTCGATTTTGACGGCTTGATCGTGGATACGGAAACGGCGGACTTTGAGTCGGTTCAAGCGATGTACCGCCATCACGGCGGCGAGCTGACCATCGACGTATGGGGGCACTGCATCGGTACGGGACCGGACGCCTTTAATCCTTATGACGACTTGGAGCGGCAGATCGGCCGGACGTATGATCGCGAGGCGGCCCGCGCGATGCGCAAGCAGGCCTATGACGCCAGGATGGCCGAAGCTGATGTGAGGCCCGGGGTGCGGTCTTATCTGAAGGAGGCGAGACGGCTGGGGTTGCGGATCGGTCTAGCCTCCAGTTCGACGCGGGAATGGGTTACGGGATATTTAAAGGCGTACGGTTTGCTGGATGACTTCGAATGCATCCGGACGCGCGACGACGTTACCCGGGTAAAGCCCGACCCGGAGCTTTACTTGAAGGCGCTCGCGGCGCTTGGCGTACAGCCGCACGAGGCGGTGGCGTTCGAGGATTCCCCGAACGGCGCGCTGGCGGCTTATCGCGCGGGCATGCGATGCGTAGTTGTGCCGAACGCCGTAACGGGCTTGTTAACGTTCGGAACGCACGATTTTCGCTTGGCGTCCATGGAAGAGATCGGGCTTGCAGCGGTGATCAAGCGGCTGCAGCAGACCGACATTTTGAAAAATCGAGGAAGAGATATACAATAGACAAAGAAAACAGACACAATCCGCCCGACTCGCGCGTATACATTAACACCAAAGAAGAGGTGATGTTACGCATGAGCGGACGTGTACAGCCTTCGGATCAGATTCAGATCACGAAAAACGCCCGGCAAATCAACGTCGTCCTGCGCAGTCCGGAACCTGTCGCACATGCCCCCGCCGAATCGGAAGCTTTGTTTCACGGCAAGCCTCTATCCCAGCAAGGCCAGTTCGGGGAAATTATGAAAGAACTGGATCGTATGGTCGGTTTGGAGCATGTGAAGGAGCTCGTGTTCGAAATTTACGCGCTGCTGCGCATAGCCGGGATGCGGGCGGAAGTCGGCCTTATGGCGGGAACCCAGGTGTACCATATGATTTTCAAGGGGAACCCGGGAACGGGCAAAACGACGGTCGCCCGTATCGTGGCGAAGCTGTTCCAGACGATGGGCGTGCTGAACAAAGGCCATCTTATCGAGGTGGAGCGGGCCGATTTGGTCGGCGAATATATCGGGCATACCGCGCTGAAGACGCGGGAGCTTGTCAAGAAAGCGCTGGGCGGCATTCTGTTTATCGACGAAGCGTATAGTTTGGCGCGCGGCGGGGAAAAAGATTTCGGTAAAGAGGCCATCGATACGCTTGTAAAGGCGATGGAGGACCATAAGAACAATTTTATTTTGATTTTAGCCGGGTACTCCGAAGAGATGGAGCAGTTTCTGACGACGAATCCGGGGCTGCCTTCGCGGTTTCCGATTCAGCTCGATTTCCCCGATTACACGGTCGACGAGCTGATGCAGATCGCCGAATTGATCGTGAAGGAACGGGAGTATGCTTTAACTCAATCGACGGAGATGAAAATCCGGCAGCAAATCACGAACGAGAAAAATCAAATGGAGGTCGCCTTCAGCAATGCGCGGTTCGTGCGCAACTTGATCGAGAAAGCGATGCGCAATCACGCCGTCCGCCTGTTAAGCAGCCCGCATGTACATCCGACCAAACAGGATTTGATGATCATTCGCCCGGAGGACGTCAAGCTGGAACGTAAATCCCCAAAGGAGACATATAAATTTATATGAAAAAAACGAGCCATGAAATTACGCCGGACCACCAAGAACGCGCCGTACTGGTGAGTCTGGTTACGCAGGAATTAAAGCGCGAGGAAACGTACGACCCCGACTATTCGCTGGCCGAGCTTATCCGGCTCGCCGAGACGGCCAATGTCGAAGTGCTCGGAACAATGACGCAAAATAAAGAATACGCCGATTCCAAGTGGTTCATAGGCAAAGGAAAAGCGCAAGAATTGAAAGAGCTGTTGGAGGAGAAAGACGCGAACACGGCCATCTTCGACCAGGAGCTGTCGGGCGCGCAGGTGCGCAATCTGGAGCAGTTTCTGGATGTGAAAATCATCGACCGGACCCAGCTGATTCTGGATATTTTCGCCGGCCGCGCCAAGACGCGCGAGGGGATCATCCAGGTCGAGCTGGCGCAGCTTAGCTATTTGCTGCCGCGGCTGTCCGGCCACGGGAAAAATTTATCCCGGCTCGGCGGCGGCATCGGGACCCGGGGACCCGGGGAGTCGAAGCTGGAGACGGACCGCCGTCATATCCGCGATCGGATCAGCGAGCTGAAGCGCCAGCTGCAGGAAGTGGTGAAGCACCGTACGCTTCACCGGGAGCGGCGTAAGAAGACCGGCGTCTTTCAAGTCGCTCTCGTCGGGTATACGAACGCCGGCAAGTCGACGCTGCTTCGCCAGCTGACGCAAGCCGACGTGTATGTCGAGAACCAGTTGTTTGCCACGCTCGATCCGACCTCGCGCTCGCTGAAGCTGCCGAGCGGATTGGAGATCGTCTTGACCGATACGGTCGGGTTCATTCAGAACTTGCCGCACGATTTGGTCGCGGCTTTCCGCGCGACGCTCGAGGAGGCCAACGAAGCGGATCTTATTCTGCACGTTGTGGACAGTTCCACCGAGATGATGACGATCCAGATGAAGGTCGTCGATGAGGTGCTCGAAGAGCTCGGCGCACACGGCAAGGATCGGATAACCGTGTTTAACAAAATCGATCTGTGCACGCCGGAGCAATTGGAGATGCTGATGACCGAAGGCGATTACTTACGCATCTCGGCTTATCGCGAAGAAGATCTCGGGCGATTGATCGACGCGTTAGAGAAACATTTGATGGGCGACAGCCGGACGTACCGTATTCCTGCCGATAAGGGGGATGTCATCTCGCTTGTGTACCGCGTAGGCGAGGTGCTGGAGAATGAAGTGGACGGCAGCGACATGCTGTTCAAGGTACGGGTAAACAATAAAGAGTTCGATAAGATAGGATACATGCTGGCTGCATACGATTCGGCGCGTGCGCCGCAGGGAGAGAACAGAGGAGAGACGTCGGAACATGTTTAACGAGCAGGTGCTCGCCTTGATGGAGAAGGCGGAGAAGGTAGTCGGGGAACGAATGAATGAAATCGATCGGTTGATCGATCGCAATCAGTGGAAAGTCATACGTGCGTTTCAGAAGTTTAAAGTAAGCGATTATCATTTTGCCGGCTCGACCGGATATGGCTATAATGATCGCGGACGCGAAGTGCTCGATCTCGTGTATGCCGACGTGTTCGGCGCCGAGGCGGCGCTGGTGCGTCCGCATTTCGTGTCGGGCACGCATACGATCGGGACGGCGCTCTTCGGCGTCCTGCGGCCCGGCGACGAGCTGCTGTCGATTACAGGTCGTCCGTACGACACGCTGCACAAGGTGATAGGCAAACCGGGCGACGGACTCGGCTCGCTGCAAGACTGGGGCATCGGCTACGGCGAGGTGGAGCTGCTTGAAGACGGTTCGCCGAACTATGAAGAGATCGCCCGGCGCATCACTCCGCGAACGAGAGTGATCGGCATTCAACGGTCGCGCGGGTATTCATGGCGTGCCTCGTTCACCGTCGAGCAGATTGGCGAGATGGTTCGTTTCGTGAAAGAAATAAAGCCGGACGTTATCGTATTCGTGGACAACTGTTACGGCGAATTCACGGAGCTTAACGAACCAACCGAAGTCGGGGCCGACTTGATCGCCGGTTCGCTGATTAAGAACCCGGGCGGCGGATTGGCTCCTACAGGCGGCTATATCGCGGGCAAGCGCGAGTATGTTGAGCTGGCGTCCTACCGGTTGACCGCGCCGGGCATCGGCGGGGAGGTCGGCGCTATGCTCGGGACGACGCGGGCCTTGTTCCAAGGCTTGTATTTAGCGCCGCATACGGTTGGACAAGCTGTTAAAGGATCGGTGTTCGCGGCGGCACTGTTCGCCGAGCTGGGATTTACGACGCATCCGCGTTGGAACGATCCCCGCACCGATTTAATTCAGGCCATACGGTTTACCGGGCCGGAGCATCTGATCGCCTTCGTTCAAGGCATTCAGCAGGCGGCGGCCGTAGACGCGCATGTCGTGCCGGAACCTTGGGATATGCCGGGTTACGAGCACCCGGTCATTATGGCGGCCGGAACCTTCATTCAGGGCGGCAGCCTGGAATTATCGGCCGACGCGCCGATTCGGGAGCCTTATATTGCCTACATGCAGGGAGGCTTGACGTATTCCCACTGTAAGCTCGGCGTTCTGACGGCCATCCAAAACATGATCGACCGCAAATTATTGTAATCATTACTTACATGTGGCATTAACCTGACATAACTTGACACGTTTCTAGAACATGGTTACAATAAAAGTAAGGTTTTATGTGTTAGGGGTGATAGTCATGAGTGATGATATCCGCCGTAATATGGCCCTTTTTCCGATCGGTATTGTTATGAAGCTGACGGATTTAACCGCCAGACAAATACGATACTACGAGCAGCATGAATTGATCATTCCAGCAAGAACCGGCGGCAACCAGCGTCTATACTCGTTCAACGATGTCGAGCGTCTTTTGGAGATCAAGGATTTGATCGAGAAGGGCGTTAACATCGCAGGAATTAAACAAGTGCTGCTGCCGGTCGACAAAGATTCGGAGGATGCAACCGTCTTGAACGAGCAATCCGAAGTGAAACGCCGGGAACTGACCGATTCCCAGCTGCACAAGATGCTGAAGCAGCAGCTGATAGGCGGAGGCAAGCGACCGAATCATGTATCGTTGATTCAAGGCGAACTGTCTCGTTTTTTCAGAAAATAGGGTTTGGCCGAGGAGCGACCGCCGCTCTGTTCACCTGAGGCGGGGCGAGCGGTACCCCTCGTTATTACGTACCGATTTTTAAGGAGGAGATTTCACAGTGACGGATAAGAACTACACGAAGGAAGACATTTTACGTATTGCCAAGGAACAAAACGTTCGATTCATTCGACTTCAATTTACGGATTTGCTCGGCACCATCAAGAACGTCGAAATACCTTTAAGCCAGCTTGAGAAGGCGCTTGATAATAAAATGATGTTTGATGGTTCTTCCATCGAGGGTTACGTTCGTATCGAAGAATCAGACATGTACTTATACCCGGATTTGAATACTTGGGTCGTGTTCCCATGGGTGACGGAAGATCGCGTGGCGCGTTTGATTTGCGATATTTATTTGCCGGACGGCCGTCCGTTCCCGGGCGACCCGCGCGGCATTCTGAAAGCGGCGTTGAAAGAAGCGTACGAAATGGGCTATACCGCGATGAACGTCGGGCCGGAACCGGAATTTTTCTTGTTCAAAACCGATGAGAAAGGCAATCCGACCATGGAGCTGAACGACCAGGGCGGTTACTTCGACTTGGCGCCTACGGATCTCGGCGAGAACTGCCGCCGCGAAATCGTATTGACGCTCGAAGAAATGGGCTTTGAGATCGAAGCGTCACACCACGAAGTGGCGCCGGGTCAGCACGAGATCGACTTTAAATATGCCGATGCGATTAAAGCGGCCGACCAAATTCAAACGTTCAAGCTCGTTGTGAAGACGGTAGCCCGTCAGCACGGCCTGCATGCCACATTCATGCCGAAGCCGTTGTTTGGCGTTAACGGCTCGGGCATGCATTGTCACCAATCGTTGTTCCGCGGTAAAGAGAATGCCTTCTACGACGAGAGCGACAAACTCGGCCTAAGCGCAGAAGCACGTCATTACATGGCTGGTATTTTGCGCCACGCCCGCGCGTTCGCGGCGATTACGAACCCGACCGTCAACTCGTACAAGCGTCTTGTACCGGGTTATGAAGCGCCTTGTTACGTCGCCTGGTCGGCCAGCAACCGCAGCCCGATGATCCGTATCCCGGCTTCCCGCGGTCTCAGCACGCGCGTTGAAGTGCGTAACCCGGATCCGGCGGCTAACCCGTATCTCGCGCTGGCCGTTATGTTGAAGGCCGGCCTTGACGGCATCAAGAAAAAAATGCAGCTGCCGCCTCCGACGGACCGCAATATTTACGTGATGACCGAAGAGGAGCGGGAAGAGCAAGGCATTCCGAGCTTGCCGATCAACTTGAAGCAAGCGCTCGACGAAATGCTTCGGGACGATGTCATTTGCGAAGCACTCGGCGATCATGCGCTGGCTCATTTCTTCGAGCTTAAGGAAATCGAGTATGACATTTACCGTACTCAAGTTCACGCTTGGGAGCGCGAGCAGTATTTAACGCTTTATTAATAATTAAAGAAACGGACGTTCGGCTGAGCCGAGCGTCCGTTTCTTTAATTTAGCAAGACCTATATTCCATAAGGACCTAGCGGTGATCTTCCGTGAGGTTTTTTTATCGAAAAAACCTCACGATCCGGCAGCAGCCGAGCTTCGAGAGGTTTTGAGTTGTTAGTGGATGTCGCGGAATACGCCGATGACTTTGCCAAGAATAGAAACGTTTTTCAACCGAATAGGCTCCATGGTCGGGTTTTGCGGCTGTAACCGAATATGGTCTCTTTCTTTATAGAACGTTTTCACCGTCGCCTCGTCTTCCTCGGTCATAGCCACGACGATGTCGCCGTTGTTGGCGGTCTGCTGCTGGCGGACGATCACATAATCCCCGTGATGAATGCCTGCGTCAATCATACTTTCGCCGACGACGCTTAACATGAACACGCTCTGATCGCCGACAAAGTGGCTGGGGAGCGGAAAGTAATCTTCAATGTTCTCCGTTGCTGTAATCGGAACCCCCGCCGTAACCCGTCCGATTAACGGAACGCGGGCTACCGAAACGGAGAACGCGCCTTCTCCTGGTTCCCCGTCCAGAATCTCAATGGCTCTTGGCTTGGTCGGATCTCGGCGGATAAGGCCCTTCTTCTCGAGCCTTTCCAAGTGTCCATGTACGGTGGAACTCGACGCCAAACCTACCGCTTCGCCGATTTCACGTACGGAAGGCGGGTAACCTTTATCCTTAACTTCATTTTTAATAAAATTTAAAATGGCCTGTTGACGGGAGGAAATCTTGCTCATCGTATCACTCCAATATATAGAAACTATTAATTGGAAGTATAGCACAGAATAGCCGTTCGTACAAACATAAGTTCGAGAAAATGCATTGACACAAACATGTGTTCGTGTTATTTTAATATAAGAACAAATGTTTGGGGGTCGTCATTATGATGCATATCATTAGCAGTCAAACTTCGGTAAGCGTGCCGTCCATGAATAGAACAGATGCGGTCGGCAATCGCAAACGGCTAGGGCGTCTGGCTCTGACGGGTCTTGTGTTGGCCATGATCATCGGGATCAGCACGGTGATCACGGCATTACTTGGGAATTCGGACGCTTATGCAGCCGCCTCCTTGCCGGCCGAACAACATACCGTTATCGTCGAACGAGGAGATACCTTGTGGAGTATCGCCAATGAACATATAGCTAAGGGTGGCAACCCGAGAGAATACATCTATGAGCTCAAAAAAAAGAACGGATTGAAGGACGCTTCGATTCGTGCCGGTCAACAATTGTTGCTTCCGTAATACCGCTCGCCCTGACATTTCAGGCTCTTCCCGCCTGTCAATTCTCTTGACAATCGTTATCCATAATGTCAAAGTATAATTTGATAACGAACGCCATTTGTCTGGACATGCTTGTCAGGTTCCGACAGCTGGCGACAACCGGAACACGAGAAGACTGGGAGGATAGGCATGTTGGAATCGGAACATGATGTTACCGTGAAGCGAATCAATGAACTCGCTCGAAAAGCGAAATCCGAAGGATTGAGCGAAGCGGAGTTGAACGAACGTAACGAATTGCGTAAAAAGTACATTGATTCTTTCAAATCTTCCTTACGCACTCAACTCGATAACATCAAATTTGTTGATGAAGATGAGAAGAAGTAGGAGGAGGGTTTTGATATGCAATATCGGGCTTTGGGTAAGAGCGGTATTCTGGTATCGGAACTTTGCTTAGGAACAATGACCTTCGGTCATACGACCGATGAACGGGAGTCCGTAGAGATGATAAACCGTTTCCTGGATAAAGGAGGGAATTTCATCGATACGGCAAACGTCTATGCAGGCGGCAGATCGGAAGAGATTGTCGGTAAAGCGATTCGCGAACGAAGATCGGACGTAGTTCTGGCTACTAAAGTTCGAATGAAGACCGGACCCGGACCGAACCAAGTCGGTCTATCCCGCAAGCATATCATGGATGCCGTCGAAGACAGTTTGCGACGCTTAGGAACCGATTATATCGATTTGTACCAAGTTCACGTTTGGGATCAGGTCACACCGATTGAAGAGACGCTTCGTGCGCTGGACGATTTAGTTGCATCAGGGAAGGTTCGGTACATCGGATGCTCGAATTTCTTGGCGTACCAGTTAATGAAATCGTTAAATCTAAGTGACTTCAACCGCTACGCGCGGTTTATTTCCATTCAACCGCAGTACAGTCTCGTGTGCCGCTCCATGGACCGCGAAGTGCTCCCTCTTTGCTTGGAGGAGAACGTAGGAGTCATCCCTTGGGCACCGCTTGGCGGCGGATTTTTGACAGGGCGCTACGAGCGCGGAAACGAACCGACGGAAGGGCGCCTTTCTAACAAAAACGGCGAGAGTCGATGGGAGCTGCGAAATACCGATAAGAATTTCCGAATCCTGGATGAGGTTCTTGGCGCAGCGGCAGAGACCAATAAAACGCCGGCACAAGTGGCGCTCAATTGGCTCATCCATAAGCAAGGGATTACATCGCCGATATTCGGCGCTCGTACGCTTGAACAGTTTGAAGATAATATGGGAGCGGTCGGCTGGAAGCTTTCCGACTCCATGTGGAAGCGGCTGGATGATGTCAGCGCGCTGGAATCGGAATATCCTTACCGGTTTATTGAGAAGTTTCATAGGCAGATCTAATCGAGAGCATAAGGGGTCACGATAATGTCGCGTAAATGGGAACGCATGGTACGTAAAAATACGAAGATCATGAATAAAAAACACGGCCAAAGCAGTTCGTCTTCGATTTCCGTTCGGTCTTCGGACGGGGCGGTTACTTTTAAAGGCCGCAGCTGGTTATTGCCATTGGTGCTCGTCGCCATGAGCGTGTTCTGTTTTATTGCCCTTCGTCCGCAAGCAGGCCAAGACGAGTCTATGTATTGGGTAACGGGCTTCAGTTATCTTTTCTTGGCATTGCTTATGTATTGGGCGCGCAGACCGTTTCTGAGGATTGGTAAAACTTCGCTGGCCTCCCGTCGATTCGGCGGCGACCGGATCGTAGAAGCTTCCCAAATTAGCGAAATAACCGTGAGCAAAGATACGATCATGGTAACCTTGAAGCCGAAAGGTAAACGCTGGGTATTCACGAAATTTTTCCACCAAATGCCAATGGAAGCTATGATCGAGAAAATTTCCGACTTCGCCTCGAAAAACAATGTAAAGCTCATCAAATGAAGCCTGAACGAACGTCATGGGGTTGCTTGATCGGATTAAATATAAATGACTGGCAGTTAGGAACGATAATCGCAGTAGAAAGAGGAATTTAAACAATGACGATCAAAGCGGTGCTTTTCGATTTAGACGATACGTTGTTATGGGATGACCGAAGCGTGAAAGAGGCTTTTGAAGCAACTTGCGCGGAGGCTTCCAAACATTATGACCTGGATCCGGCGCAGCTGGAAGAAGCGGTACGCCGTGAAGCGCGGGCATTATACGAATCTTATGAAACGTTTCCTTTCACGAAGATGATCGGAATCAATCCGTTCGAAGGGCTCTGGGCGAATTTTACGGCAGGAGAGCAGGAGGAATTCCGCAAGCTGCAGGCGTTGGCGCCGTCATACCGCAAGGCGTCCTGGACCCGCGGCTTGAAGGCTCTCGGTATCGATGACGAGGCGCTCGGCAGCAAGCTGGCCGAACAGTTTCCCGCCGAACGACGCAGTCGTCCCATTGTGTACGAAGAAACGTTCGAAGTGTTGGATCAGTTGAAACAAAAGTACAAGCTGCTCCTGCTGACCAATGGTTCGCCGGATTTGCAGAAGGAGAAGCTGGCCGGGGTGCCGCAGCTTGCTCCCTACTTCGACCATATTGTGATCTCCGGTGAATTCGGCGAAGGGAAGCCGGCCGCTTCCATCTTCCACCACGCCATGCAGCTGCTGAACATAACGGCAGATGAAGGTGTCATGATCGGCGATAAATTGACGACGGATATTCTGGGCTCGAATACGGTGGGGATGCGCAACATGTGGATCAACCGCCATGGTGTAGAACGCAGCTCGGACATCGAACCCGTTTACGAAATTAAGAGCTTGCGGGATATGCAAGCGCTTCTGGACTCCATATCATTCATCTAATGAACATAAGAAACCGACGGTCTGTCGATCCTGGCAGGCGTCGGTTTTTTGTTGCGGCGTTCCCGTCAAGCGAAAAAACGCCGTAGTCCGAAATGGATGCAGGATCCGTTCCGGACTACGGCGTTAAGACACCTAAAGTTGGGGTTTTATCATTAGGCCTGTTGGAAAGTCGGGTCGGCGAAAGGATGCGCAATCCAGCCTTCGGTTTCGATGAAGAGGCGGACGGCTACAATTTGCCGGTTTTCCATCAGGGTAAAGAAGTGCGGCTTATGCTCCGGTACGGAGATGACGTCGCCGGCTTCGAGCTCAACGTCGAAATATCCGACATCGTCGGTGCCTTTGATAATGAAAATACCTTTGCCTGCCGTGATGGCGCGAACCTCATCCTCGGTATGTGTGTGCACTTGTTCGAACTTCTTCAATAGCTCGTCGAGATTCGGCGTCGCATCGGACAAGGCGATGAGGTCCCAAGTCCGGTAGCCGCGACGGGCGGCCAGGTCGCGAATTTCTGCGTCGAAGGTGGATAAAATTTGACTCTTCTCTTCATCGGACAAAATAAATTTCTCCTGCAGCTCGGCCGGTAATTTGCCTGGATTCCAATGTTCATAAAGCACTTCTTGTTTCTCTAGAAAATTTCTGACGTTATCTTCGCCTTGGATGCGTTCGTTCGTATTGCGGATACGGATTTCAGCCATGGTTTATCCCTCTTTCACATGAAATGTGTACTCCTAATTTGTATTATAGTAGAAGGTGTACGTTCTGTCGATGTATAATGTATATAAATCCGATAGGATTCATTTAATAAAGACTCCATTTTTGTCGAAGTTTCTTTTCATCATATCATGTTTCTGTTACACTTAAGGATACATTGTTTAAGAGATTTAACGCTTCATACCGGATAGAATAAGGGGTCTACATGTTCGGACTGCCTACTTCATCGCATATACCGGCAGATCGGCAGGGTGAAAGGGGATTTTTCATTGATTAAACCTAGCTTACAAGAGCAGCTGCAAAAGAAAATTATGATTTTGGACGGCGCCATGGGCACGATGATCCAGCAAGAGGATTTGTCGGCGGACGATTTCGGAGGCGAAGAATTAGAAGGCTGCAACGAAATGCTAGTGCTGACTCGTCCAGACGTTATCCAGCGTATCCACGAGATGTACTTTGCCGCGGGCGCGGATATGGTCGAAACGAATACGTTCGGCGCCACGAGCGTTGTGCTTGCCGAATACGATATACAGGATCGCGCCCGGGAGATCAATCTTGCCGCCGCTAAACTGGCGATTGAGGCGGCTAACAAATACAGCACTCCCGAATGGCCGCGCTATGTGGTGGGGGCGATGGGGCCGACCACCAAGACGCTATCGGTTACGGGCGGTGTTACCTTCGATGAGCTGATCGAGAGCTATTACGAGCAAGCGCTGGCTTTAATCGAAGCCGGCGTGGATGCGCTGCTCCTCGAAACGTCGCAAGATACGCTGAACGTGAAAGCGGGCAGCATCGGGATCCGCAAAGCGTTCGAAGAGAGCGGACGCAAGCTGCCCTTGATGATATCCGGCACGATCGAACCGATGGGCACGACGCTTGCCGGTCAAAACATTGAATCGTTCTATGTGTCGCTCGAACATTTGGAGCCGATCTCCATCGGTTTGAACTGTGCAACAGGTCCTGAATTCATGCGGGATCATATTCGTACGCTCTCGGATATTGCCGGGACAGCCGTGAGCTGTTATCCGAACGCCGGCTTACCGGATGAGAACGGACAGTACCATGAGTCGCCGGAATCGCTGGCGAAGAAACTCGCCGGTTTTGCCGAGCAGGGCTGGCTTAATATCGCCGGCGGCTGCTGCGGAACGACGCCGGAGCACATTCGCGTCATGGCGGAGACGCTGCGCGCCTACAAGCCCCGGGAACAGAACGGTTCCCACCCGGCCGCAGTGTCCGGGATCGAAACGGTGTACTTGGAAGAGTCCAACCGGCCGATCATGGTGGGCGAACGGACCAACATCTCGGGTTCGCGTAAATTTAAACGGCTGATTAAAGAAGGGAAGTTCGAGGAAGGCTCGGAAATCGCGAGGAGTCAAGTAAAGAACGGCGCCCAGGTCATCGACATCAACCTGCAGGATACGGATATCGATGAAGCTTATGCGATGGAAAACTTCTTGAGCTATGTCGTCAAAAAAGTAAAGGCTCCGTTGATGATCGATTCCACCTATGATCATATAATTGAGCTGGGCCTTAAATATTCCCAGGGGAAGGCCATTATTAACTCCATTAACCTGGAAGACGGCGAATCCAAATTCAAGAGCATCGTTCCGCTCATACACAAATACGGAGCGGCCGTCGTCATGATCCTGATCGATGAACGCGGACAAGCCGTTTCCCGTCAGGCAAAGATGGAAGTGGCCGACCGTGCGTACGATTTATTGACGAACAAATACGGGCTTAAGCCTCACGATATTATTTTTGACCCGAATATGTTCCCTATCGGCTCCGGTGACCCGCAATACATCGGCTCAGCCGTGGAGACGATTGAAGGCATTCGGATGATTAAAGAAAAGTACCCGGAATGTAAAACCATTCTCGGATTAAGCAATATTTCGTTCGGCTTGCCGGATGCCGGCCGCGAAGTATTGAACGCCGTCTATCTGTACCACTGTACGAAGGCCGGACTCGATTATGCGATCGTGAATACGGAGAAGCTGGAGCGGTACGCTTCTATTCCGGAAGAGGAACGCCGTCTGGCTGAAAATCTGATCTACAACACGAATGACGAGACGCTCGCCGAATTCGTCGCCCATTTCCGGACTAAGAAGGTAGAGAAAAAGGAGAAAATCTCCAACCTCTCGCTGGAGGAGCGGCTCGCGTCTTACGTGGTGGAAGGGACGAAGGACGGTCTCATCCCGGATCTCGAGGAAGCGCTGAAGAAATACGCTCCTTTGGAGATCATTAACGGTCCGTTAATGAGAGGGATGGAAGAAGTCGGCCGCCTCTTCAACAACAACGAGCTGATCGTTGCCGAGGTGCTGCAGAGCGCGGAAGTCATGAAAGCTTCTGTCGCGTTCCTCGAGCAGTTTATGGAGAAAGAGGAAAGCGCCGTGAAAGGGAAAATCATCCTGGCCACGGTGAAGGGCGATGTCCATGATATCGGGAAAAATCTCGTCGAGATTATTCTTTCCAATAACGGCTACAAAATCGTCAACCTCGGCATTAAGGTGCCGCCGGAACAGCTGATCGAAGCCTACCGCAAAGAGAAGCCGGATGCGATCGGCCTGTCCGGATTGCTTGTCAAATCCGCACAGCAGATGGTCATCACCGCACAGGACTTGAAGATGGCGGGCATCGACGTGCCGATTCTCGTCGGGGGCGCCGCGCTTACGCGCAAGTTCACGAAAACGCGTATTGCGCCGGAATACGACGGGATGGTGCTGTATGCAAAGGATGCGATGGACGGACTCGATATCGCCAACAAGCTGAGCGATCCGCAGCAGCGTCAGCAGCTCATCCGCGAGCTCCGCGAAAGCAAGGAGTCGGATGTGAAGGAATCCGGTCGGAAAGAAGACGCGATGCCTGCGCTGACCAGGGTCAAGACGTCCAACGTCGACCGTACCGTTCCTGTTCAAGTGCCGCCGGATCTGGAACGTCACGTGTTGCGGGATTTTCCGATCAGCCATCTGATCCCTTACGTGAATATGCAAATGCTGCTTGGGCACCACCTTGGCCTTAAGGGCAAGGTCGAACAACTGCTTGCCGAGAAAGATCCGAAAGCGGTCCAGCTGAAAGAGACGGTGGACGATATCCTCAGCGAAGCGCAAAGCCAAGGCATTATTCGCGCTCACGGGATGTACCGGTTCTTCCCGGCCCAATCCAGCGGCAATGACGTGCTTGTATACGATCCGGAAGATCCGACCAAAGTGCTGCAGACGTTCTCGTTCCCGCGCCAACAATCGGAGCCGTTCCTCTGCTTGGCCGATTATTTAAAACCGGTGGAGAGCGGCGAGATGGATTATGTCGGCTTCCTCGTCGTCACAGCCGGGCACGGCGTCAGCGATCTGGCTACCTTGTGGCGGGATAAAGGCGATTACTTGCGCTCCCACGCCTTGCAGGCGGCTGCGCTTGAGATCGCCGAAGGCTTCGCCGAGCGCGTGCATCAGCTGATGCGCGACAAGTGGGGCTTCCCGGATCCGGCGGAAATGACGATGCAGGAGCGTTTCGGCGCCAAATACCGCGGCCAGCGGTTCTCGTTCGGTTATCCGGCTTGTCCGAATCTCGACGATCAGCAGCAGCTGTTCGCGTTGTTGAATCCGGGCGATATCGGGGTGGAGTTGACCGAGGGCAGCATGATGGAACCGGAGGCGTCCGTATCCGCCATCGTATTTGCACACCCGCAAGCGCGTTATTTTAATGCTTAACCGAAAATGGGCATGCTAGAGAGGGTGGGGCGGACGCTCCACTCTTTCGTTTAAGAAAACCGTAAGGACATGAACGGAGACGATCAGGTTGGAGATTTATTTTCTCGGTACCGGTGCAGGTATGCCTTCGAAGGAACGAAACGTCACTTCGATCATGCTTAATTTGTTGGCGGAACGGAACGCGTATTGGATGTTCGATTGCGGAGAAGGGACGCAGCACCAAATCTTGCGGGCGCCGGTGAAAATCAGCAAATTGGAGAAGCTGTTCATCACTCATCTGCACGGCGACCATCTTTACGGCTTGCCGGGTCTGATGTCCAGCCGTTCGTATCAGGGCGGGGATACGCCCTTTACGATTTACGGGCCCAAAGGCGTGAAGGAATTTGTGGAAACGGCGCTGCGGATCAGCGACTCGCATGTCGGATACGAAACCCGGTTCGTGGAATTTACCGAGGGGGAGCAATCGGTCCTGTTCGAGGATGACGGATTTCAGGTCGAAACGGCTCCGCTCAAGCACCGCATCGCCAGCTTCGGCTTCCGGATTACGGAAAAACCGCAGGTAGGCAAGCTGCAGGTGGACAAGCTGAAAGAATACGGTATTGCATCCGGTCCGTTGTACGGGAAAATCAAACGGGGAGAGCCGGTGACGTTGCCGGATGGCCGTACTTTGGATGCGGAAGCGTTCGTCGGCCCTTCGATTCCCGGGCGTATCGTAACGATTCTAGGCGACACGCAGCCGTGCCCGAATGCGGTGAAGCTGGCGGAGCATGCGGACCTCCTTGTTCACGAAGCGACGTTCGCCGAGGCGAGGAAGGAAATGGCGATCCGTTACGATCACTCCACGGCGATGGACGCCGCGCGAACGGCACAGGAAGCTGGCGCGCGTACACTGGTTATCACGCATATCAGCTCGCGGTATCAAGCCGAGGCGTCCGAAGAGCTGCTTCGTGAAGCTCAATCTATACATGCGGACACTTATTTGGCGCACGATCATTTTCATCTGGAAATTTTGAATCGGCTCCGCGGATGAAAGAAACCTCCGACCCGGAAACGGGAAGGAGGTTTTATCGGTAGGTTAAGACTGCTCATTTTGAAAAGCGGATTCATCCTTGATCTCGGAGCGGAACGATTCCAGGCTGTTGCGCCGGCGTTCGTTCTTACTTGCGACCTGCTGCTTCTCGTCGGGACTGATTTCATCGGCATGCTCTGCCAAGTATTCTTCCGACTCCTCCAGGTTCTCAATCGTGTTATTGATGTTGTTTTGTAAATGTTCCACGTTGTCTGCGCGATTGTCGGGTTTAGCCATAAGGGTGGACAGCTCCTTTGATCTTGTGGATTAGCGCTTTACGGCGCCCCCTTTATTGATGCCCTGTGGCAAGTTTTATATACCTCTTAATCGCTGCCCAATAGGCCGGAAAGGAAAGGTTCAAGCCCATGCTCGGTTTTGCCATTTTGCTATTCTTTTACTTGCTCGGCTCGCTTCTTCAAACCGTTTGCGATCTGCCGCTGCCTGCCAATGTGATCGGACTGATCCTGTTTACAGTCGCGCTGTTCGCGAAATGGGTCAAGTTGGAATGGGTGGAGGACGCCAGTCAATTTCTCGTCCGCCATATGCTGCTGTTATTCGCGCCGATCGTTGTCGGGACGATGGCGTTCTTTCACGTCATAGGCGATCAAGCGTTCGTTATCCTTGCCAATCTGTTCCTCAGCACGTTCGGGGTTCTGCTGGTGACAGGCTGGACGGTCAAAGGCTTGAGCCGCTCCGATCGAAAGGAGGCGAACAAAACGCATGACGCTCGCTGACTTTACGGAACAACCCGTATTCGGCCTGACGCTTACGGTCGTAGCCTACGCGCTGGCTCTGCAAATTCACAAACGGTGGGGGGCGCTGCATCCGCTGCTTGTATGCTCCGTCCTCATCGTTGCCGTTCTGCTGCTGCTTCATGTCCCTTATGAATCCTACCGTCAAGGGGCGGATTTCATCGTATTTCTGCTGGGACCGGCTACCGTGGCGTTAGGGGTTCCTTTATATAAAAACGCGCGCAAAATCAAAAGCATGCTGCTCCCGATCGCCACAGGCATTACCGTCGGCTCGATCAGCGCTCTGCTGCTGTCCGCTGCCCTTGCTTGGGGACTCGGCGGCAGCCGCGAGTTGATCGTGACGATGATGCCGAAGTCGGTGACGTCGCCCGTCGCTCTGGAAATATCCAAGCAAGCGGGCGGGCTGCCTGAGCTGACGGCGGTGCTGACGGTGCTCACCGGATTAATCGGCAGCGTGCTCGGACCGTCCTTACTCAGGTGGGCCGGCGTTCGCGACGACATCTCGATCGGCACGGCGATGGGAACGGCCGCGCATGGGATCGGCACGGCGAGAATTATTCGCGATTCGGAGCTGGCCGGCAGTATCAGCGGATTTGCGATGGGGGCGGCTGCTATCTTGACAAGCGTATTGTTTATCCCCGTTTATATATGGTTGAGTTAAAGTAACGGCGGAGTCGCATTAGATGCGGCTCCGTTATTTGTTATGGACAGCCTGACGAATCCTTACAAAAGCTTTACAACCGCCAAACGTCTTCTTAATAAACGTCTGCTAACCTAAGAGTGTAAGGCAACTTACCTGTAGAGAGGCGTGTTCTCGATGATCCCAACGGCTACTCAAACGTCATTAGATCCCTCCAGGCTGACGGTTAGACTGGCGGCAGGCGACGGCGAAGTGGAACAAGCATTGCGTCTTAGGTACCGGGTTTTCGTAGAAGAGGAAAAAAACATGCGGCTGCGCACGGATAGCGGTCTGGAACAAGATGCGTACGATGCCTATTGCGATCATTTGATCGTGAAGAACGTCGATACGGATGAGGTCGTCGGCACGTACAGGCTGCTGCCGGGCCAAAGGGCGGTCCGTCATATTGGCTTTTATTCGGAGACAGAGTTCGATCTGTCCGGGTTCCACACTTCCAAAAGCCAAACGCTCGAGCTCGGCCGCAGCTGCATCGATCCCGCTTATCGCGGCGGGCGGGCGATTCAGCTGTTGTGGGAAGGGATCGCCGATTATATGACGCTTAACGACTATCGCTATATGATCGGCTGTGCCAGCATGCATCTGACAACGATCGCCGACGTGAACGAAATGTATACGCTGCTGCGGCGAAAGCAAGTCATCACCGACCGATTCGGCGTCCGGCCGCTGGACTCCCATCGGATCGCCGGACTGCAGCTCATTGAGAGCGAGCTGAGCGATAAAGATATTTTCCGCAAGCTGCCGCCGCTGATGAAAGGTTATCAATGGCTGGGCGCCGAAATCGGCGGCGAGCCGGCTTACGATGCGTTGTTCGATACGGTAGACTTCTTCATCGTTCTGGAGAAGGACCGTGTGACGAAACGGTATCAAAAGCGGTTTATGTCTAGATAAACGTTTATATGCGGAGGAGGCGTCAACGGTTTGTATGAATGGATCGCGAAAGTCACCGGGAACGAACGAATGTTACAACGTATCGCTCGATTCACAGGCCGGGTACCGCTCGGTATAATGGTTGCCGTTTGCCGCGCTGCGGCGCTGCTCTTGTATATGCTCGGCGGCGTCCGGCTGCGGCAGCGGATCCTGAGCAATATGCTTGAGCTGCTGCCTGATCGCAAGGTGCGGGATCTGAAGAGCGTTCGTTATCGTTATTATGAGAATGTCGTCTTTGCCCTCTACGAAATAGCGATTGAATCCTACCGTCTGCCGGCCGGCGGAACCGGACGTTTCCGGGTAGAAGGCGAAGCCTGCTTGGAAGAAGCGCTCCGCCTGGGCCGAGGTGCGATCGTGTATACACCGCATTGCGGCAACTTTTTTTACTACTATTGGTATCTATGTCAGAAGTACGATTGCTTGACGGTTGCGACTGCAGGCAGCGAGGAGCTAAGACCGTTCTATTTAAAATTTCAAGCGCTTGGTTGTCCCGGGCTTGATTATGATCGAACGCCGTCATTGGAGCTGCTTCGTAAACTGAAGAAGCATCTTCATAACGGAGGCATCGTATTTTTGTTAGGCGATTTCTGGCGTCCGACATTCCCGCCCTCACGGTTTTTCGGCAAGCAGACCCGGACGCCGCAAGGCGCTTCGACGCTGGCGATTGAACAACAGGCGCCGCTTGTTCCGTTCTACGGGCGGCGGGATCGCGGGTTTGTTCACCGGTTAACGTTTGAACCGGCGCTTCACTTATCCTCGTCTTTCAGCCGTTCCACCCGTTCCGAGGCGACCCGTTTGTTGAATCGGTTCATGGAACGCGTGATACGCGAACATCCGGCGCAATGGTTTTATTGGTTTAACGCTCAGGAACGGTGGGAGCAGGAATGCCGTACTGAAGCGGAACAAGACGCAGGGAAAGAAACGCATTCCGCCTAAACGGCAGGGGGTGTCCGAGATGGATACGGGTAGCCATCTGTTATTCGGGACGACGCTGACGGGCTTGGCCATGCTACATCCGGAGGTGTCCGCTGATCCGGTTTTGTTTCAAGCGATGCTGACGGCGACGATGGTCGGTTCGCAAGCGCCGGATTTCGATACATTGGCGAGAGTTCGCGGTTACTCGACCTATATTCGGGTGCATCGCGGCGTAACGCATTCGCTGCCGGCGCTGTTCGTTTGGCCGCTAGTGTTGGCGCTGCCGATCGCCTGGACGTTCGGGGTGTGGGCGCATGTCGGCCTGCTGCTGGCCTGGATATTTGCCGCGGTAGGTTTCCACGTATTGCTGGACTGGTTTAACGCTTACGGCGTTCAGTGCTTTCGTCCGTTTACCCGAAAGTGGCAGCATCTGGACGTATTATCGATTTTCGATCCGTTCCTGTTTGCCCTGCATGCCGGGGGCGTTCTATGGTGGATAGCGTCGGGGACGAATCCGGGCCTGTTGTTTGTGGCCGTTTATGCGGTGACGGCGGGATATATCGCAGTCCGCGCGGCACATCACCTCCGCGTCGTAGCTCGCGTCCGGCACCAGCTGCCTTACGAAGGCATTTATCAGGTTGCGCCCGGGTTTCACTGGTTTCGATGGCAGTTCGTGGTGGAAACGGAGGATTGCTTTTATACAGGTCATGTGCGGGGGAAGCATGTCGAGGTGAAAGACATCTACGTCAAGGAAGCATTCGATTCGATTGTCGAGGCTTCCAAGTCAACGGACGGCGTAAGAGCCTTCCTGCAGTTTGCGCAGCGGATTCATGTCTCTTGTTCGGCAGGACAGGACGGTTATGTCGTGAAGTGGAGGGATGTCCGCTTCTGGTATAATCATCAGCTGCCGTTCGGTGTCGATGTGATGCTGGATCGCGATATGAAAGTGACGGGTTATTCCTTCGGCTGGAAAAAGAAAGCGTGGGCCCCGCCATTCGTCTAGTCTAGGGCAAATTCGAATAATATTTGTCGAATTATGACGAAATAATAGGGTTTAAGATCTATTTTTCATTGACGACTTCGTATGAATTGTGCTTAAATAATAGTAGATAGGGCATGATTTTCATATTATTTCTTCAGATGATGCGATGAACGGCTGTCTTCATGTGGGCGCTTGGACAGCTGTGAGCAACTAGCGCAACCGACCTGACTTTTTGAAGTCGGGTTGTTTTTGTTTTCAAGGACTTTATCGTTTGGGGCTTGGGTACATATTCGGATCGGGGGGAACGCGTAGTGGCTCTACGGAAACGGATCGGCGACCTGCTCGTGGAGGCGGGGCTGTTGACTCCAGAGCAGCTGTCGACGGCTCTGCAGGAACAGCGGGAAACGAAGATGCGGCTCGGCGAATTTCTTATTAACCGCAACTACATCACCGAACAGCAATTGATCGAAGTGCTCGAGTTCCAGCTGGGCATCCCTCACATCCAGTTATATCGCCAAAAGATCGATCCGAAGGTCATTAATCTTATTCCTCAGCGGCTTGCCGAACAGCATCAAGTGCTCCCGGTGCGTACGGAAGGCAACAAGCTGATTCTGGCGATGGCCGACCCGCTCGATTATTTCGCCATCGACGAGCTGCGCATGAGCACGGGACTTCGCATCGAACCGACTATTGCGGCTCGGGACGAGCTGCAGCGGGCGATCAAGCGTTATTACGGCTTGCAGGAATCGGTCGAGCAGATCAGTCAAATCCTGCAGAACCGGGAGAGCGAGGAAGCGAGGCCGCAGACCCGGGAAGACGACGATTCGCCGGTTGTCAAGACCGTGAATCAGATTATAATTCAAGCGGTTCAGATCGGCGCCAGCGACATTCACATTGATCCGCAGGAAGACAGTCTTCGCATCAGGTACAGGGTGGACGGCGTTATGCGTACGGAGCGTTCACTGCCGCCTCACATGCAGAGCGTCATTATTGCCAGGGTCAAGATCATGGCGAACTTGAACGTCGCCGAACGACGTCTGCCGCAGGATGGCCGGGTGGAGATGGATATTGAATTCCGGAAGGTCGATATTCGGATCTCCACGCTCCCGACTATTCACGGCGAGAAGGTCGTGATGCGGGTGCTCGACCTCGGCAGCGCCCTTACGGATATCGAAAAGCTCGGGCTTTCGGAGCATAACTTGGGATTGTTTATGAAAGGGATTCAAGGCGCGCACGGTGTCGTACTGATTACGGGGCCGACGGGAAGCGGGAAGACGACCACGCTGTATTCCGCTTTGTCGAGGCTTAATCATGAGGACGTCAACATCATTACGATTGAGGATCCGGTGGAGTATCAGCTGCAAGGCATTAACCAGGTTCAGGTCAATCCGGTAACCGGTTTAAGTTTCGCCCGGGGACTGCGGGCGATTCTTCGTCAAGATCCGAACATCGTCATGATCGGAGAAATCCGCGATGTGGAAACGGCGGAGATCGCTGTCCGCGCCGCGATGACCGGTCATATGGTGTTGAGTACGCTGCATACGAACAGTGCCGTGAACGCCATCACCCGGCTGATCGATATGGGCGTCGAACCGTTCCTCGTCTCTTCGTCGGTCAACAGCATCGTCGCTCAGCGCTTGGTGAGGCGAGTTTGTCCTTCGTGTTCCGTAGCGTATTCGCCGTCCGAGGATGAACGGAAGCTGTTCGAGGCTCACGGTTTTGAGGCGCAAACGTTGAAGAAGGGCCAAGGCTGCGCAGAATGCGGCCGCAGCGGGTATCGGGGACGGCTGGCGATTCATGAAATCTTGACGCTCGACGATACGCTCCGGTCCATGATCCTGCAGAAGAGGCCGGACAGCGATTACCGCGCCTATGCGCTGACCCAGTCTTATGTCCCGCTTGTCAAGGATGGGCTTGCGAAAGCGGCTGCGGGTTATACGACGCTGTCTGAAATATTCAGAGTGATCGGGAATGAATCATAAGCATTTCTAATACATAGTTCTATAGATGTACGTTCGCTATAAAGAAATAGTTCGAATTAACTAATATTTAATGGCAGATCACCCGGATTATGCGTATAATGATAATAAATGGGAAATTGAGGGGTCTGATTTGAGCGTAATTGACTTGTTGAAGCTGGCTTATGAGAAGAAAGCTTCAGATATTCATATTACCGTACATTCGCCGGCCGTGTTTCGGATTCACGGCGATCTCAAGCCGGTTAACGGCGAGGTGCTGACGCCTGCCCGCACGGTCGAGCTGGCCCGGGAGCTGATGACGAACGAACAGTATCAATCGTTTATGAGCAAGGGCGACCTGGACTTTTCCTATGGAATACCGGATGTGTCCCGGTATCGTGTCAACGCTTTTCAACAGAAGGGAAACGTCAGCTTGACGATCCGCCTGATTCCGAGCAAAATCCCGCAGATGGAAGCGCTCGGGCTGCCAGCGATGGCCGAAGAGTTCGCGAAGAAGCCGCAGGGCCTGCTCCTGGTCACGGGGCCGACGGGAAGCGGGAAATCGACGACGCTGGCGGCGATTCTGGACTACATCAACCGGACCCGCAACGATCACATTATTACGCTCGAAGACCCGATCGAGTTTGTTCACAACCATAAATCCTGCATTGTCAACCAGCGTGAAATCGGCGTTGACACCGCTTCGTTCGCGAGCGGCTTGCGTGCCGCTCTGCGTCAGGATCCCGACGTCATCCTGGTCGGCGAGATGCGCGACTTAGAGACGATCAGCACCGCCATCACGGCGGCCGAAACCGGTCACCTGGTGTTCGGAACGTTACATACCGCGGATGCGCCGCAAACGATAGATCGCGTGATCGACGTATTCCCTCCGGAGTCGCAGCAGCAAATTCGCGTCCAGCTTGCTTCGGTGCTGCTCGGCGTTATGGCGCAGCGTCTCCTGCCGACGGCTGACGGACAAGGCCGTGTCGCTGCTATCGAAGTGCTGGTGAACACGCCGGCGATCGCGAACCTGATTCGTTCCGAGAAGGTGCACCAGATTCGCTCCGCCATGCAAACCGGCAAAGCGCAAGGGATGCAAACGATGGAGATGTCGCTGCGCGAACTGCTGCAGCAGCGCGTTATCACGATGGAGAGCGCCCGGGAAGCGATGTTCGGCTTCGCAGATCTGAACGGTTAACGGCCATACATCTGAGTTTATGCGAAACGGAGTTGAGACCGGTGCCCAAGTTCGATTACAAAGCCGTGGACGATTATGGCCGCTATTACAAAGGCACCCTAGAAGCCAAAACGTTCCATCAAGCGATGGAGGAGCTGAAGGGCAAAGGGCTTTGGATCCTGGAACTGATCGATCAAAGCAAGAGCCTGCTTCGCAAGGAGCTGAAATTCGGCGGCGGGCCGAAGGTCAAGACGGAGCATTTCACCGTGTTTTGCCGTCAGCTGGCGACCTTGTACAAATCCGGGATCAATCTGGTGGAAGCCGTGCGGGTCCTGAGTGAGCAGACGGAAAGCAAGGAATTTCGCAAAATCTTGACCTCGGTCAGCGAAGAGATGGCCCGGGGAACGCAGTTCTCCGCAGCAGCAGCCCATTACCCGACGGTCTTCACAGGGATCTTCATCAATATGATCCGTGCGGGGGAGGCCAGCGGCAACCTGGACGAAATGCTGACGCGGCTCGCGATCTTCTACGAGAAAGAATATTACACGAAACAAAAGGTGAAATCGGCGATGGTGTATCCCGCCATCATGGGGGTCGTTACCGTCATCGTCGTGATCATATTGATGACCTTTGTCGTTCCCAGGCTCGTGGGGAACTTTGCGACGATGGGGTTGGAGCTTCCGCTTCCGACTCGGATCGTCATTGCCGTCAGCGACTGGATGAAGCAGTTTTGGTACGTGGTTATGATGTTCTTGTTGGTACCGTCTTTCTTGCTAAGAATGATGAAGAAGCATCCCAAAGGCGTGTACGGCTTGGACTATATCAAACTGAAACTGCCTGTTTTCGGAAAGCTATGGCACAAGCAAAGTTTGTCGCGGTTCAGCCGGACCTTCTGCTCCTTGTTCGCAGCTGCGATCCCGATGCTGCAAATGATGTCCATCGTCTCTACCGTAGTCGGCAACGAAGTCATCGCGAAGCTTATTCGCGACTCGCGTGAAGGCTTGCGGGCGGGGAATTCCATCGCGGAGCCGTTCAAAAATTCGTGGCTGTTTCCGCCGATGGTCGTGCAAATGCTGCAGGTGGGCGAACGGACAGGGGCGCTCGACACCATGCTGGAGAAGGTGGCCGAATTCTATGAAGCCGACGTCGATGCGATGGCGGATCGTCTGAAGGCGCTTCTGGAGCCGATCATGATTTTAATTTTAGCGGTTATCGTCGGCGGTATTGTGCTGGCGGTCATGCTTCCTTCATTCAAGCTGATGGAGAACATGGGCGGCTAATGCCAGGGAATGAGTCAAGGTTTGATCACATCGTTTAATCATGGAGAGGAGAATGAACAATGGAGACTGTAATGAAAAAGCGGTTCAAGCTGACGAAAAATCAAAAAGGGATGACGTTGATCGAGTTAATGGCCGTTGTCGTGATTTTGGGGATTTTGGCCGCAGTGGCCGGAGCGGCAGTGACTAGAGGGTTTACCCAATCCCGTGTGAGCGCAAACGAATCGACAGAGAGAATTGTTCAAGATGCGTTGCAAAGACACTTTATGGAAACGGGCGGAAATCCTACCGCCGCATTGACTGACGGTGCAGCTGTCTTGCAGGAGTTGTTTACTGAAGGCTACCTGTCGAATGTGCCGACAGGTGTGACTGTAACGATTACGGACGGAGATAATGCAAACGACGGTGTGTATACAGTTACTGTTGCAACCACGCCGTAGGTAAAAATAGGCCTGAATATTTAAGAAAGGTAACCCCAAGTAGGGTTACCTTTCTTAACTCTTACTAAGGAGCCTGTGATGAGCCTTCTGAACGACACGTTAGCTTTATATAAAGCGTTATTCCAAGCGCATCCGCTTCTTCTCCCGTTAGTATCGGGTATCCTCGGCCTGTTCATCGGAAGCTTCTTGAACGTCATCGCCCTGCGCATTCCGAAGAAGGAATCCTTTGTTTACCCGCCGTCGCATTGCGTGCACTGCCATCATCGGTTGGGCGCGCTCGACCTGATTCCGGTTTTCAGTTATGTGCTGCTAGGAGGGAAATGCCGGTACTGCAAGGCTCCGATCTCGCGGATTTATCCGTTCGGAGAGTTCGTTACCGCCATATTCTTTGCAATCACTTCTGGTGTAATCGGTCTGAAGCCCGAACTCCTCGTCGGACTGTTTCTTGTCGCGATTTTATCCGCCATTACTTTAACGGATGTCAAATATATGCTGATTCCGGATAAAATCATGATCTTTGCCGTGGCGGTTGGGCTTATTCTGCGATTGTTCATTCACGGGCTCCCTTTATGGAACTATGGGGTCGCAGCATTAGTCGGAGGCGGCCTGTTGTATGGGATAGCCTGGGCATCGGAGTTCTTTATGAAGAAGGAAGGGATGGGCGGAGGAGATATCAAGCTGTTTGCTTTTCTCGGGCTCATGCTGGGTATCAAGCTTACCTTACTCACGATCTTTGCCGCTTCGTTATTCGGACTGATCGGCGGGCTCATTCTACTCAAGAGCAGCGGTCAAACAAGGGATGCGCATATTCCTTTCGGCCCCTTTATTGCGCTCGGCGCGATATGCTGTTATCTATGGGGAGACGCGTGTATCCGTGCGTATATAGACCTGCTCATCGCCATTTGATTTGCAATGGGGCCAATTGGAAATCGTTATGATGTCTTTTCATCGAATGACTATGATAAAATATAGACGTATATATTCGATTATTTTCGACAATTACCAACATTGAATGCTCTCAGGATTTATAGAGAAAGGAGGGATGGTCACTATGCCGAATCGGTTTTCTTCAATTGTACAATTATTCTCTCCCGTGACATCCTCTCTAGGACTCGAAATCACTGATTCATCCATAAAAATGACCGAATTGCGGCTGCATAAATCCAAGCCTCCGGAAATTAAAGCTTATCATGTTGAGAAGCTTCCGAAGAAAGCGGTCGAAGACGGACGTATTCTCGAGCCCGTTACCGTAACGCGTGCCCTGCAAACTTTGACGGCCAGGGTAAGCCAAAAAACAAAGTTCGTACATATGGTGCTGCCAAGCCAGGCGATTATGGTTCGTTTTTTGAAATTTCCGGATATTGCGCATAAAGATTTAGTCCGTTTGGTCGACTTCGAAATGAAGCATCATATCCATTTGCCCTTCGATCAGCCCGTATACGATTTCGTAAAAATGAACGGTACAGAGGCCGGACGTCTAACGGGTCATTCAAGCAGGCGGCAGAAGAAGATCGTTCATAACAAACTCCCGGAAGCAAGCAAAAGCGATGATTTATTCGGACAAGCTGCGGCTTCCAAAGAATCCGGCGGCTTGGATCTGAAAGGGGTAGACGGTCTCTTCGGCGATTCGAGACAAGCAGAGGAAGGACCGCAAGTAGAGAAAACGCAGTGCGAAGTGATGCTGGTAGCCGCTCCCCGCGAGCTGGTAGACGAGTATATGCATGCCGTGAAAGCGGCAAATTTGAAAGTATCCAGCTTGGAGATCAAGGCGTTGTCCCTATATCGGGTTATTGAATATATGGATTTTGCGGATAAGCAGGGCACATTGTTGGTGCTTGATATTAACGAGCGTTTGGCGGACATGAGTATTTTCCACGACGGGATGCTGAAAATCACACGGACCGTACCGGTTTCCTTCAGCGAGAAGGAAGAAGGGGGCGCGGCCTCGGACATCGATCAGCTTTTCGCTGCGTTCTCCGATCCGGATGCCGATTTCCGCAGTTCATGCGGCGATTTGGCACATGAGCTGGAGCGGCTGATGAATTTTTATCGCTACACGTTGAACAATCGCTCCCAGGAGTTTAGCCGGTTGGTGCTGGCCGGGGATGTAGGCCGGTTGAACGAGATCGCCGGGCTGCTTCGGGAGCGATTGCAGCTCGAGATCACCATGTTTTATACCGAGCGGGTGCAGGTGCAGAACATGTTCCAAGACCTGTTCCCGGTGTACGCCGTTCCGATCGGCTTGGCCTTGCGGGGGAATTCGACATGATGAACATCAACTTAGTTCCTAAAATTCCGAAAATACAGAAATACTTCGTTCCCTTATTAGTTACCTCGGGCGCTGCATCGGCGCTTGCTGCTGTGCTGCTTGTCACTTTTCATTTTTATCTGGAAAAGGGATTGTCCGATAAAGCGGTAGCGGTCGAGAGGCTTCAAGCGGAAGTGCGTGCGGTAACTCAGCAGCGGGTTCAAGATCCGATAACGGCTGATTTCCAACAGTTTGCGAATGAGATCCAGAAGCTCAAAAATGAGCGATACGATTGGATCCCTGTGTTCGAACTTCTGACCTCCCAGCTTCCGGAAGCGTCCAGACTACTGAACATGCAAAGTTATGAAACAGCAGCGTCAGCTGCGCCGAATAACGCCGCTGCAGCTTCTATGGCTTCCGAGCCGCAACGTTCCGTCAAATTACTCGGAGAGTTCGCCAGCTTACAACAATCGATGGAATACATGGTTCGCCTTCAGCAATCGGCTTTAATTGAAGCCGTCCATGTTGAAAGCATTACGCGGGCTCCATTGAAGGTGACAGCGGACGCGGGTAACCAACCGGTTGAATCCGGCTCGGGCGCGAATGCGGAGACAGGGAAGATTGATCGTACCGAAGCCTATATCCAATCGTTGGAAAATTCGCTCAAGCCTGAGGAAACGACAGGCGATCAATTGTTGAACGAGTTGAACTGGATGATTACCAAGCAGATGGTAGACCAGCAATTTGATTTACAAATCCCGGATACACCGGACAGATCCGGGAGAAGCCGTTCTGATGTATCGGCGCCTTCAGCCGCCGGCAAGTCAGCTATCACTGCGGAAGATATCAGGCAGGCTCAGCAGCAATTGGAACAATTTAAGAAGCAGTCGCCCTCAGCCTATTCGAATCAGACACCGTCAAACCGTGAAACCGGTGCAAGTTCCAACGCAGCCGTGTCTGAACCAACTACAGTTTTTAAGTATTCAGTAACCATTGAAGTAAAGTTAAAGGCTAAGGCTATATCAAAATAGGGGTTCGATACATGCGGAAGATGGCCGATTATTTGAACTATTTGAAGTCTCCTTACACGATCATCGGGAGCGTAGTGACCGCAGGTTTAGTTGTGAATATATACCTAGCCTTTGTTTTTGTGCTGCCGCCATATTTGAATGAACGTCAATTTAACAATCAGATTGATGCGCTGCAGCAGCAAAAAGCGGCTATTGAAAATAAGCCCATTCCCGCCAAGGTAACGGATGAAGACATCCAAAAGCTTGTCGAGCAAGTGCCGACCCAAGAAGAACTGGTCCGATTCCTCTTCTCCATAAGGGAGCTCGAGGCGAGTTCAGGCGCGATAATCGAAACGGTTTCAATGGGAAACGTGTCTTCCAACGATCCATTAACTGCGTTAGGCCTGACTTCGGGCAATGAGGAGGCACCCAGTACCCAGCAGCAAAATCGTTCGAAAAGTTCCACTGCCAACGGGAGTTCTTCCTCTCAAAAGCAGGCGAAAAATGATCAAACTACGGTAGCTCACGATTTGACCATCGCTATTAACGGCTCCTATCCAAGCACGGTCGATTTTATAAACGGCCTTTATCAGATGAACCGTTTTGTCAATGTACGAAAATGGACCGTTACGGCGGGGAATACGAACCCGGCATCTTCTGGAATGATTGCATCCAAAGCTGCTGACGAAACTCGTGAAAATACGCGAATGGTTATAGAGATCACGATATTTTCGGCAAGTGCTTATGAAGGGAAATTCAAGGAATTACCGCCGTTATCGCCCCATATCGTGGATAAGCGTCTTGACCCGACATGGACGGAAGAACATTTCCAGGCATTGCTAAGAACAACGCAGCCGCAGCAGTAGGAGGGAACGATGAACAAAAAGGTGGTTACCGCATTAGCGCTGGCGACGACGCTGGCGACTTCAGCTACCGTATTTGCGGAAGGCGGCTTGAAATCGATTCAGGTTTTATTTGAAAGAATCCATGTTGCCGTCAATGGCCAGCAAGCAGAGCTGGGCAAGGATTCAATTCTATACAACGGCTCCATCTATGTTCCTCTTCGCAGTCTAGCCGAGATGCTGGGCGCTGAAGTAAGCTGGAATGATGCCAACAGGTCTGTTAATCTGGATTTTATCAAGTCGCAATCGGCTGCCCTGCAAGCTTCTTCCGAACAAGGCATCTATCAATATGTTGCCATGACGAATAATTCTATTCTTTCGGAGCTGTTGAAGGCTTTGAAGACGACCGATACGGGCAGCATGCAAACCATCCGGGAACGGTATTTGAGCTTGGAGGATACCGTCAGAGATTTACAGGACGAGGAATTGGCCAATTCGTTTGCCAAAATGGCGGCAGCAGTGGAGCTTCTGCGGGGTGGTTGGGAAAGTAAAAATTTGGATGATTACAGCATCGCCTGGACCATATTTAATACGAATGCGGAGAAAGTCAATGCCATGTTGAAGGCCAAGGTACAGGGAAGCACCGCGTCTGCGCAAAAATAGGAAAGCCGGGTAAACATGACCCGGCTTTTCCGCTACCGATATTGATTCCAGGACGGGATGCTGATTGTGGTACTAAAATGCTGCATGTGCTTATCCGTTGTTCTGAAGTTCAAAGAAATCCGGATTGCCTGGGCTTGTAACGGGGAGGGACCGGTGATGATTTGCCCATGGGCATCGATCAGTTCGGCGTCCGCCTCCGTGACATTCGTTGCGATCAAGGTTGTGGCGACCCGATTGTTTGCTCTGGTGATGACGCTAAGATTCGTGCCTTCCCGCCGGTAATGCACGAAATCGTCGGGGGTATCGGGATTCCCGTCCGGAGCGGTTAATTCCAGGAAGTTCTCGTCGCTCTGCGAAATGACATAAGGTTGTTCCCTGACGCGATTCACGATATGCTCGGTAACGAGTCTGGCATTTTCCTGAGTCGATTCGCGTGCCGTTACGGTTGCAAATCCTGTGTAGGTTTGAAAAATAGCCGACGAAACAACTCCTATTACAATGGCAGCTATGGTAATGGCGGCGAGAAGTTCTACCAAGGAAAGGCCGCGTTCATTCAGTCTATCCACCTAATCCCCGCCTCTCGACGTAGCTCTGCAAGGAGTAGCTTGTTCGCAGCGCCTCGTTCTCCACTTCGACTTCAATATGCGAAAAAAAGTCGTGATAAGGAAAGGTATACGACTGGGAGGCGTCGTCCGGATTTGGTATCGTGATCCTTTTATCAGCGGGTATCGGAATGTTTCTAATGACAACCGTAAACTGTCGATCCGTGCCGGAAGGGTAATATACGGTTACGGCCTGGATGTCTGCGGATGGTTCTCGCAGCAGCGCCAAATCAATTTCTTGATGGTCTTCAAAAATAGTCATACGCTCAGCGCCAGAAGGCAGTTGTCCTTTAAGCTCCTCGATAACGGTTCTTGCAATATTGACGGACACGTCGCGTCTTTCTTCCCGATGCGAGAATTGGAAATTTTGGCCGAATAGGAGTGAAAAGGAGATCATGGCTACGCTTAGTATGGCTACGGCAGCCAGCACTTCGAGTAACGTAATCCCTCTTTCGTTATTCACAACAACACGCCCTTTTTGCACTAGGTCATTTGTATTATACTTTTACTATAGAGGATAACATGAAAACTTGTAAAGAAGGAATGGGGCATATGAAAATAGTCTCAGCCGAACGGGGTTCTGCGTTAGTATTGGTTTTGTTTTTTGTCGTATTAATAGGTTTATTGTCGACGCCCTTGTTGTTTAGCACACGTCAAGGCCAACTGAACACGATTCGGGGAGAACAGTCGGAAAGAGCCTACTATTTAGCTGAAACAGGAGCTTTGATCGCTCAGCGGGCGCTATATGAAGCGGTCAGACACGAGCAATACAGATTAACCCCGGATCATCTGAATTCAATTATCCAACGTATAAGCGCCGTGCCGGACGTGCTTTATGATTCCGCCAGTCCCCAGGTGACATTGGAAGGGGGGCCAAATGACAATCTTCAGTTGGTATCGACGGGCCAATCCAAAGCGATTTCGCGGACGATCCGGCTGAATTTCAGCGTCAATCCGGGGACGCCAGGCGACGGGGCCGATAAATATAGTGTACCGGGCGGAATCTTCGGTCAAGAAGCGGTAACGCCTACCATTACGGCCGGGAAGCTGCAAATTTTCAAACGTCCTGACGGAGACATCATCGCTCAGGACGACACTGTGCCGAAAGCCAAATACGATGCTGATTTCACCGAATATTTTAATGCCCAATTTAACCAGAATCCTGCTCCTTTAGACCCCGTTGCGATCCCGGCCGCTTCCCCATTGAGAGTGCCGGAAACACCTCTGAATGTATATACCTACACGAACCCGGACACGAACAAGCTGATGCTGAAAGCGGGGAGTCTGGCGCCCTACGCCTTATCACCGGGGAGTTCCAATCCTGTATGTACGCCTTCGGCGGGAAGTGTCATTATCCATTTATCGAATTCGGATCCGATTAACTGCGATATCGTTTCCGGCGGCGACATCACCATTAACTCCAACTGGAACAATTTATCGGTTAACGGCAATATCATCGCAGCCGGAAAAATTACGTTTAATACAAATTGGGCGAATGCTGTCACCGTACAAAAAAACATCATTAGCGGCAAAACGTTAAGCGTCGGCAATATGAGCGGGAAGTTTCACGTCGTAAACGGTTCGATGAGCAGTAAGGAAAATATCCTGTTTGAACAAATGTCCGCTTTGGAAATTGGTGAGTCGTTGATTTCCGGCTTTCTCTCAACCGCAAACGCGGATTCCACGGGGATTAAATTTAATCAGATCGGCGACCGCTTGTCGATTGGCAAAGATTTGAGCTCTCAAGGGTATATTTATTTTTCGAAACAGCTGGGCGGTTGGGGGACGGAAAACAAAATCGGACAGGCGCTTTTGGCGGGGAAAGGGGTTTATTTTGAAGGATTTCGGAGGCTCGCCATCGGCAGTCCGAATAATAGCCTCAGCATGTTTCGAAGTCAGGGCACGGTAACCTTTAATGCCAATTGGGATAAACTTGAAATTTGGGGACCGATCGCAGCGGACAAGGACATCTTTTTCAACAATTCCGTTAATGACATGACCGTTCACGGGGCGATTCGCTCGGACGGCAGGATTACGTTTAACAACACCGTAAGCGGATTGACGGTGCAAGGGCCGATCGCAGCAACGGGCCATGTTATGTTCAATAATACATTAAGCTCGGCCCGTGTATCCGGATCTATCAGCTCCAAGGGCAGTATTACGTTCAAATCAACCGTCGGAGGATTGAACTTGCTTGGAGCGGGCAGCTCTATCCTTGCTGGAAGCGGCATTTTATTTCAAAATACGATTACCGGTCTTACGGTTCCAGGCAGTCTTGGCAGCGACGGGAGCATAACCTTCGCCAATACGATCGCCGGCACGGAAATTGGAGGTTCCATCTACTCCGGCGGGACGCTCACCTTGAGCAATGCCGTTGACGGCTTGCAAATCAAAGGATCGATTTATACAAACAGCACGGTGATTGGCAGCAGCAATACCTTTCCTAATATGACCGTGGACGGGACTTTTTTATCCAAGGGCAGCATTGAGTTTAACAATAGCATTACCGGGTTAAAAGTAGGCAGCTATATGGCCACAATGGGAGATATAAACTTCAAGAAGGACATCGGCGGTTCTCCGCCGTCCTTCGGAGGATTGTCGGCGGGCAGACAAATCGGCGTGTTTCCTTCTTATTACGGAAACCCTGAATTCAGGAACAGAACGGTTGTGCGCGTCGAGAGGAATCCGCCTACAGGAGGCGGAAGCCCAAGCAGTCCGCCTACGATCGAGTTTGGAGGATGGCAGGCGCGTTGACCCTCCGGTCGTCCCCTCCAGATAGCCGTCTAGTATGAATTGACATGGATTGGGTTAGAATAGTTGCAGTAAAAAATCAAGCTGTAGGGGGAGTTGCGGCATGGACTTTACGAGCCAAGATATCGCCGTTATCGAACAGGCCTTGCAAATTGCGATTAGGTCCCAGGGCGAAACAGGCAGCATTCGGTCGTACCAAGAAGTGCTGAGCAAACTGAAAACCAATGCCGCGGCGGCGATGCAGCCATCGAGACTCTTGTCCGAGGACGGTTTTCGATTTGATTACGACGATTCTTCCGATCTTCTGTAAACATAAGAATAAGACCTAACCCGGCTT
>NZ_VIDW01000039.1:0-44639 GCF_006519665.1 Paenibacillus sp. tmac-D7
TTCGAGCAGGAGCGGCTGGCCGACGGCCGCGCGCATGCGGACCTGCTTCAGCTTGCGGAGGAGCGCCGCGCCGAACTGGCGCAGCTGACCAAGCGCTGGGCGGTCCATGCGCTGTGCAGCCAATTGATCGTGCAGACGAAACGTTTGTTCGAGCACGACAAACAGCCCTTCGTGATGCAAAGGGCTTCACAGGATTTTGCTTTTATAACCGAAGGCCGCTTTGAACGCATGCTTGCTCCGATCGGCGAGCAGCGTGTCATAGCCCAGCGGCAGGACGGACAGCTCGTCGAGACGTCGCGCCTCAGCCGGGGGACGGCCGAGCAAATGTACGTGTGCATTCGCTTCGCGCTCGCCGACGAATATGCGGCGAATGGCGTACGCATGCCGCTCGTTATGGACGATTTGTTCGTCAATTTCGACGACGACCGGCTCGCGCGAAGCTTGGACCTGCTGCAGCGCGTCTCGGAACGGGGGCAGCTTCTGCTGTTCACGTGCCATCGGCATGTGGTTGACGCTTATACCGCGCGCTTTACGGCCGATTCGGTCGTCCGACTAAACCGATAACGCAAGCTGTAAGGCGATCCTATAGAAATAGCGGAACGATGATGAACGATTGCGGCTAGCCGTCCGTGACGGGGAGGCAGCAAGGAAGATCAAAGTTCCGCTACGGTTCGTTGGCTCGGTTAGAAGCTTCTGAATGGATTCGGTTTGAAGCTCTGAATGAGTTCGGTTTGAAGCTAGGAAAGAAGTTTAAGGAGCACAATCCCCGTTAACCCGATCATCAAACCGGCCAATTCGAGCCGGGTGAATTTTTCCTTCAGCACAAAGCGCGCGTACAGCATGACCAGCACGACATTGGCGGCCATCACGGCCGACACGAGCCCGGTCGTCCCGAGCTTGAAGGCAGGCATGGCGAGCATCATGCCGCTGGCGTTCGTGATGCCGACAGTCATGCCCCAGAGCAGCGTCCGGCGCCAAGTCCACGGCTTGGCCGCAGCCGGGCCGGATCCGCTTGAAGCGGCGGACCCATCGGTCCGGTTGACCGGCTCGCCGCCGTCCTTCGCGTCCGTAGACGCATTCCCCTGCGTATCCGCCGCTCCGCGTCCGCTCGCGCCAGCGCTTGCTGCCGCTGTCTCGTTCCGCGCCTGCCGGACCATATCCGCTGCATGTAACGCTTGGCCCCGCTGCCGCAGCCAGATGAAGCAGAACAGAATGCCGCCGGTGGCATACATGACGACCAGGGTCGGGAAGGTCGCAGCGCCCAGCAGCGTCGCCTGCTTGGTGAAAAAATCCGTCAAGCCGAAGAAGAGCATCGTCAGCACACCCCATTGCGCGCCCTGCAGGTTGCGCAGCGACAGGTCATTCGAGTAACGGACCATCAGGAGGCCCGACATAATAACGACAAAGGCCAGGAGCTGCCATACACTCAGGCGTTCTCCCCAGACGGCGAACGCCAACAGCGCGACGACAACCGGCGGAAGGCCGGTAAACATGGCCATGAGCGACATTTTGCCGACGGCAAACCCTTTATACATGGCCGCGTTCGAGATGAACGAGAACAGCCCCATTAACGCTCCCAGCCCTACGGCCGGGGTCCAGGGCGCCCGCAGCGCAAGCGCCGCTGCGAGCGTAATCCATGTGCCCGATAAATACACTCCGAACAACATCAGGTTGCGGTCGAGCGGACGCTTGGACGTCCATTGATATAAAATGCCTCTTAAACCGAAGCAGGCGGCCGCAGCCGCCGCTAGTACAAACCACATGATGCTCCAATCTCCTCCGAAATTGTCTCTGCTCGGGAACCTTGAGTCCCTACTCTTCCTCGTAGATCATCTTTACGGTCATGCCGCCGTCGATCACGAGGTTTTGCCCGGTAATGAAGCCTGCGCTGTCGCCCGCCAAATACAAGCATGCAGCGGCGACGTCCTCGGGCTTGCCGACACGCCCGACCGGGTGCTGCAAGCGGTCCCGCTCGGAATGAACCGGCGTACGGCGCTCGGACGTCTTCTGCCAGTCGGCCGTTTCGATCCAGCCGGGGCTGATCGCGTTGACGCGAATGCCGTAAGGGCCCAAGCTGACCGCCATCGCGTGAGTGAGCGCGAGCAAGCCGCCCTTGGAAGCGGCGTAAGCCTCGGTGTTCGGCTCGGACATCAAGCCGCGCGTCGAAGCCATATGGATGATCGCGCCCGAGCCCTGGCGTTTCATCAGCTTTGCGGCAAGCTGCGAGCAGGCGAAAGCGCCGCGCAAATTAACGCCGAGCACCTCGTCGAACGAGGCGAGCGGCAGCTCCAGCATAGGCGCGTTCCGTGCAATGCCCGCATTGTTGATCAGTACGTCGATATGGCCCAGCTCCGACTCTATCCATGAAAACCATCGCTCGACATCGCTTTCTTTACCCACGTCGACCTGCATGAAGTAGCCTTCATGTCCTCGCTCGCGCAGCTCCTGAATCGCTTCCGCGCCGGCCTCCGGGTCGACATCGGCGATGCACACTTCATAACCCTTGTCTG
This sequence comes from Paenibacillus sp. tmac-D7, assembly GCF_006519665.1. Classification (NCBI taxonomy): domain Bacteria; kingdom Bacillati; phylum Bacillota; class Bacilli; order Caryophanales; family Paenibacillaceae; genus Paenibacillus; species Paenibacillus sp. tmac-D7. Next base: position 2,511 of record NZ_VIDW01000039.1, read on the forward strand.
CGAACGCCAGCGCGATCGCTTTCCCGATACCTTGCGCACCCCCGGTTATTGCGGCTTTTTTCGACATGATCATTCCCTCCAGTTCGCATACCATTGCATTTTTCCCAACATATCGACTACTATTACAATAGCACAAATGAACCGGAGGTGCTTCCTCATATGGAGACGGAGAACCGAACCCCGCGTGAAATGACCTATCAGGTCGGCTGGAAGCGCGGAAAAATCAAGCATTCGCCGGAATGCGGAACGTCGGACGCGCCGCTCGTCCCCGGTCCCCCCCTTCAGCGCTGGAACCAGGCCGTCTTATGGCGCAAAGCCCGTGTACCGGGCGGCAGCGGGCTGCTGCTTGGCGGTTTGTTCGCGCTGCCGGCCGCTTTGTTTGCTTTATTTGTATGGGCGGTTTATGAGCTTGCCCGATATTCATAAATGATCCGCATAGGGGGTGGAACGCATGATGACGTTACTTGCCGTAATCGGCGGCGTGCTAGGGCTTGCCGCGACCGGTTCGGCGTTTCTTTTCATTTGGATGATTTACAGCAAGCCGGCCGACAAGTCGGGGGCCGGCCTTGACCCTCAGCCCGAGGCTGCTGTTCAAGCCGAAGGGGCGCTATCCCCGGAGGCGGTTGGAGACGCGAAGCCTCGTACCGCTGCTTCGCTGTTCAGACAGGCAGCGCCGCAGCTGCTGCAATGGACGTTTTTCGATTATGTGCTGCTTGCGCTGTTCCTGATCGGCAGCTTGTTTCTATTCACGGATTTGGTTGCCGTGCTGCGCGATTCGGCATCATACCCGCCGTATCATTACGGCTATTTGCTGTGCGGCTTCGTCTTTACGTTCGCCGCCGCCTTGATGATGCTGCTTCGGCTGGCGCTCGTCCTGGCACTAGCTCGGGGGGCGCAGCGGCTCGCTGGGGCGGATCATCATCAGCACGAGCCAAACCATGCTGAGCATGCCAAATAACGGATAAAGCGACGAGATCAGCGTTTTGAAGCCGATTTGGCTAATGGCATAGCTGAAGACAAGCACGCCGGGCAGCACAATTTGGTAGGACCAGCGGAAGCGCTGCTCGATCTGCAGACAAAGGCCGTATACATCGGCTAATAAGGTCGTGAATATTTCTCCGTAAATGACGAACAAAAACAGCCACTGAAGGAGTCCTCCTACACGTTGAATAAGTTGTCCCATCGGAATGTCGAACTGCAGAATGCCCGGCATTTGCGAAGACAATGCGAAATGCGCCGCCATCAGCATGAACCCGATCGTCACGCCTCCGAGCACGCCGCCCCAAATGAGCGCCTGACGATCCTTTACTTTCACCCCGAGCGGAACGAGCACCGCCTGAGACATGGTCAAGTTAAAGGCCGCGTACAGAAACGGCGCCATCCAGATGCGCAGCGTCGAATAATCCGATTCGAGCCGCAGCCAGTTGGCGGCACCGGGGGTATCCAGGGCATTCCATACGACCAGGATGCTGAATACGGCCATCAGGGGCACGACAACGGAATTGACTGCCATAATGGCGTCCATTCCCCGGACCAGCAGCACGTAGGCGGCGGTCAGCGTGAAGATGAGTCCGAACTGATAAGGCAGGTCGAGCTGCTCCGAGAATACGGAGCCCGCGCCGGCCAGCATGACCGTACTGACTCCCAATAACGACACCATCGTCAACAAGCTGACGGCGTTGCCGATCCGTTTGCCGAAGAGCACGCGATTCAAATCTTCGTACGATTTGGCGTTCATCGCGCCGGCCATCAGCATCAGCTTGATGCCGAGCCATGTGAACAGCAGGGTGGCAATCCCGATCGTGATCGTTGCCATCCAACCGTATCGGGTGAAAAACTGTAAGATTTCTTGGCCGGAGGCGAATCCGGCACCGACGACGGTGCCGATATAGGTGAAGCTGACCTGCAAGATGCTTCCCCATTTTTTCATAGGGTACGCATAACCTCCTTAGGTAAGGCTTGTTTACTATAACTTATGAAAACAGATGGGTCCTGATGACTGAATTGTCTATTGGGAATTGGACAAGTTTCTGATACAATATTTAATGGCTTGACTCCTTTGAAAAAGGATCGCCGCCGAAATTCGACGCTGGAGCGTGTCATCTTGGAGCATCTGCTGCAATTAATTGAACAATACGGGTATATCGCTCTGTACGGGTTATTGGCGTTGGGGATTGTTGGAATTCCGGTTCCGGACGAAATCCTCATGACGACTGTGGGGACGCTTACAATTGGCAGTGACCCGCTGCTATCGTTCGGACCGTCGCTTATCGTAAGCTTCGGCGGAGCCATGACGGGCATGCTTGTCAGTTATGCGCTCGGCAAGAAAGTCGGCAAGCCGTTTCTGTACCGCTACGGCAAATGGGTGAAGCTTACGCCGGAACGATTGGCGGTCGCCGAGCGTTGGTTTTCCAGGTATGGGCTGTGGGCGGTCGCCTTCGGTTATTACATACCGGGCATTCGGCATTTCACTTGTTATTTATCCGGGGTCAGCAACGTGAACATTTGGCGGTATTTGCTGTTCGCCGGTTCCGGAGCGCTCGTCTGGTGCACATCGTTTCTTACGCTGGGGCATGTGATTGGAAGGAACGCGCCCCGGTTGCTGCATGCGACGCACCATTATATGGGGGTTACGGCGGCGGTTGTTGTCGTCATCGCGCTCTCCGGTTATTTCGTTTACCGGAGATACCGCAAGCGTTCGCCGGTCAGCTCCAAAGCTAAATGAAAAAGCCTTCGACCCGGTAATCCCGGTCTCGAAGGCTTTTTTGGGCCTTGCCGCTGCTTTATTCGGCAAACAGTTTGATAGAATTGATCTTTTGCGTCTTCGGATCGATATCGAGCTTCAAGGTCGCGCCGCTCGCTTTATACGTCATGACATAGTTGGAGCTGGCCGTCGGTTTGCCGAGCGCTTTGCTGATGTCGGCCGCCGGATCGCCAAGCTTCAGCCCGTTCAAGCCTGGATCAACATCGCTGCTGCGGACGTCGATGAAATGCAATTCCTGCTTGGCGTTAAAGCCGATCAGGAAATCGCCGTAATCGTACACCGTCATCGGGTCCGAGTCTTCATCCATCACGAATTCGTTTTTCGGCTTGCCGAATTTGTTCACAATGGCCGAAGCGTTCGTTTTGAGCGTCAAACCGAGCAGCGTCGGTTTCGCTTGCGTATAGGGGCGTTCAATTTCAATTTTCGGCTTCGTGCCGGCGGCGCCGTTATTCCCGCTGCCGGGGTTTGCCGAAGGTTGTTCCGTCTTGTCTTCCGCGCTGGCCAAAGATACTTTCTCATTGGATGGCAGCGGCGTTGCCGGGGCGGGGACGGCGTTATCCGGTGTGCCTGACTCGGCTTCCGGCGCGGGCGCAGGGGAAACCGGCGGCTGTTCCTGCACGGACGGCTGCTTCTGGGGTTCGACCGCGACCGGTTTGGACTGACATCCGGCTGCCAAGGCGGCCAAACATATAACAACGGACAAGAACCCGATGAAGGCTTTCTTTCGTTTCATCATGAACTCCCTTTCCGTGTAACGTATCGGTTGATAACCTTACTAATCATACTCTTTCGCGCCTCCGTTAACAAAGACGAAATTCGTTCAAATAAACGCTAAAAATTTTGAAAACGAACAATTATCATTTTCATATGGATATTCTCGTGCTAAGGAACGTTATTTCTTCCTCTTATTACTCATTTAGACGAATTAAGAAGCAGAAAGTTGCAAGAAATTTTCATTTGCTCATCAAGTGGCACTTGAAACCTGCTTTGCCATTATGATAAGTTTACGAAAAAAGATTGTATATTCGAAGGACGTGGAGCGCATGGAGTTATTGAAGCAAAAAATTCGGGAGGTCGGCATCGTCCTCTCCGATGAAGTCATTAAGCTGGACGCGATCTTGAATCATGCGGTGGATCCGGTGCTGACAACGGCGATGGGCAAGGAGTTCGCCCGATTGTTCCGGGAAGAGCAAGTATCGAAAGTACTGACGATCGAGTCCTCGGGTATTCCGATCGCCTTCGCGGCTGCGCAGGAGCTGAACGTGCCCTTGGTCTTTGCACGCCGCAAGAAGACGTTGAACACCGATACGGAAACGTACTGCGAACGGGTGCCTTCTTTCACGAAAGGCTTTGTCACGGACATTATGGTTTCCAAAGAATTTTTGAACGAGAACGACCGTGTGCTGCTGATCGACGACTTCATCGCTAACGGCGATGCGGCGCGCGGACTTATTCGCATCATTCGCCGGTCGGGCGCGACGCTTGTCGGCGTCGGTATCGCGGTTGAGAAATCGTTCCAGGCGGGGGGCCGGACGATTCGCGAATCCGGCGTCCGGGTCGATTCGCTCGTCCGCATTTCCTCGCTCGCAGACGGGAAGATCGAGTTCGAATAACAACATTTGCATCGCCTGTTTCGAACTAAAAGCCTTCCATCCCGGTAGTTTTTCCTTTATAATGAGGGTAAGCGACCATGAGTAACGCGAATGGCAGTTGTATCTGACTGACTACTTGGGGAGGTGCTACTTGCATGGGGAAAGAAATTCCGAATGATTTTTTCGAGACCAAATTGAATGAGGCGAAGGTGCATTTCGAACGTGCCCTTGATTGTAAACATACGGATTTTGATGATCTGTATCCCTATATGATAGAGCATCCTCAATTTTTTTGGTACAAACGTTACGTAGCTTGGTCTGAACTGTTGACGGTCGTTAAGCTTTGCAAGGAGCTCAATCTGGCTTGGGAAGAGCAATTCACCGAGCAGCAAGTCGATTATATTAACAAGCGTGTGATGTCGAGTAAAGTGCTTGATTATTGGTTCGAAACGAACGATTCTCGGGAGCATGTCGGCTAAAGTAGGACATTCGCTAATATAGAACCTGTATGCCGCTTCTTGAAGCGCAGACAGGTTTTTTCTTTTTACAAGGGCAATCGATCCTTACTTTTATTGTATCCCCCGATTGGTGTATATTTATTATGTTTCGAACCATTCAATTATACGGACTATGCAGATACGGAAGGAGGGGTTGTTTTGATTTCCGATGAGCAGTTGGACCGCTACCGCATCGAAGGAACGTTGCTGAGGATCGTTAGAGATGCCGACCCAGCCAACGATGTGAGAGGCTTCGTCGTAGCCTGGGACGATTCGACCGTCATGATTCGAAAGCGCACCCGGCGCGTCGTCAAGCTGGATCGGGCGTATCATTACGAGCCTTACAGCGAACCGAGAACGAAGCTGTTCGGAGACGAGGAAGAAGAGACGCGATGACCTGGTTCGCAGAAGCTGCGAGGCGGGCACGTTATGCGTATCGCACGAACCGTCCTCATGGGAGGACGCAGCCTAAACCCGGATCGCAGCGGTTGCGCGATTCGTTCGTATGAGCGTCTTCTTTTCCGGGTAACTTAGGGGAAATGAGCAAAGCTCATGCGGAAAGGGGGCGGCGATAGCATGGAACGGAATGCGTCTCTCATTCAATTGGATAACAACTATGTACTGCGCGTGCAGAAGAGGGAGCAAGGGGTACAGGGGGAAGTGGTGCTGGCGGACCGTTCGAACCCGCATCGGGGAACGCATGTATTCAATACTCCGGAGCAAGGGGACGTGCAGGAGCTGGTGGCTTGGTCGCACAAGGCGCTGCAGGCTTACCGGGAAGGATAATTCTCCCTGAAGCGAACGTCAGGAACGGAAAGCGGAAGCCATCAGCAGCAGCCCTAACGCCGCCAGAAGACCTATAGCGACAAACAGCAGACTGCCGATCATGATCAACACGCCCGGGAAAATAAGCGTAACTGCCAGTACTGTACCGAGACCCCAGAGCAACGCTTGCAGCGTCCACTTCAAGACGGTCCACAGCAGAACCGCCAGCAAGACCCCGCCCGCCAGTTGCAGCAGTATGAGCATGGAGATCCCTCCTTTGAAGCCATTATATGGACGTACACGAAAAAGATGCCTTCCATCGGCGGACGAGTCATGATTTCCGAATAAAGCGAATACATCTAGTACCTACAGGATCTAAGGAAACGAACGGTAGGGAGGGGCTGTACGATGAAACAAGGCTCGGCAATCCGCGGAATCGTATTCGGCATCTTGTTTACACTTCCGATATGGGCGTTCATTTTCTGGCTGGTTCGAAAACTTTGGGTTTCTTGAACGGTTGTGGACGGCATCGCAAAAAATATAGATAAACCTGTTGACTTCTATGTGTGAAGATGTTATTATACTTCTTGTCCCCAAGGGGACAGTAATGATTGAGCGTTCGTGGCGGAATTGGCAGACGCGCTAGATTCAGGTTCTAGTGGGGTAACAGCCGTGGAGGTTCGAGTCCTCTCGAGCGCATTAAGCAAAGCAAGGCCCTTAACCGATGGTTGAGGGTCTTGTTTTTTTTTGCGTTCACTAAAGTGGAAGTGCGAATAACAGCGTGTGATTTAGTCTCATCTAATTCGCACGCTGTTTTTAATTTCATTCAAATAAACGTTTGACTGAATATAAAATCGGGATTATCATAACACTATACTCAAACTATTGTTTGATTGATGGAGGTGCTTACATGACTGAAAATGATACATGTGAACGGTATTGTTTTGATGAAGCAACGGTGCAAAGGGTACAAAACTCACTGCAGAAGCAAGATATTTCGGGCATGGCGAACATGTTTAAGGTGCTCGCCGATGAAACGAGAATGAAAGTAGCATTTGCTCTGTGCCAGGAAGATGAGCTGTGCGTTTGTGATGTTGCAAATATCATCGGATCCTCGCTTGCAACGGCATCGCATCATCTGCGAACGTTAAAAAAATTGAACCTGGTCAAATACCGGAAAGAAGGAAAGCTCGCGTTTTACTCTCTGGAAGATGAACATGTGCGGCAGCTCATCAAGCTTGCCTCGACGCATAATCAGGAGTTGATGCCAGTTGGACAATAATACGCAAAATCATGCAGAAGCTAAAAACGTGTATCGCGTTCAAGGGTTTACATGCACAAACTGTGCCGGTATTTTTGAAAAGAACGTAAAAAATCTCCCTGGAGTTCAGGATGCACAAGTCAATTTCGGAGCATCCAAAATAACCGTTGTTGGTAACACGACAGTAGCGGAATTAGAGAAGGCAGGGGCATTTGAAAGCCTGAAAGTGACACCTGAAAAAGAGCATGTCGTCGAAAAGAAAGGGCTGTTTTGGAAAGAAAACTGGAACGTGATTGTCTCTGCTCTGCTGCTTGCTGCCGGTTACATTCTGGGAGAAGATCAGTCGCTTTCGTTTATTTTCTATACGACATCGATTGTCATTGGTGGCTATGAATTATTTATTAAGGGTGTCCAAAATCTCGTCCGGTTTCAGTTTGATATGAACGTGTTAATGACCATTGCGATTTTAGGTGCTGCAGCCATTGGACAGTGGAGCGAAGGGGCGACTGTAGTCATTCTTTTCGCCATCAGCGAAGTATTAGAGCGGTATTCGATGGAGAAAGCTCGTCAATCGATTCGCTCTTTGATGGACATTGCACCAAAGGAAGCATTCATTCGTCGCGGCAGCACTGAGCTGATGGTAAACGTGGATGATATCCAGGTTGGAGATATCCTGATTGTAAAACCTGGGCAAAAGCTTGCCATGGACGGGATTGTCATTAAGGGCTCGTCTAGCGTCAATCAAGCAGCCATCACCGGCGAATCGATTCCGGTTACCAAGACCATCGATGATGAAGTGTTTGCAGGGACGCTTAATGAAGAAGGATTACTGGAAGTAAAAGTAACCAAAACCGTTGAAGATACTACGATTTCGAAAATCATTCACCTGGTGGAAGAGGCACAAGCCGAGCGAGCTCCTTCACAAGCGTTCGTGGACCGGTTCGCGAAATACTACACGCCAGCAATAATGATGGTGGCGCTTGTGATCGCAGTTGTTCCGCCGCTGCTTGGCGGCAGCTGGGGCGAATGGATTTATAGAGCGTTAGCACTTCTTGTTGTTGGCTGCCCGTGTGCTCTTGTTATCTCCACTCCAGTATCGATTGTAACGGCAATCGGTAATGCGGCAAAACGCGGCGTGCTTATCAAAGGTGGTATTCACCTGGAGGAAGCAGGACGGATCTCCGCTGTTGCCTTTGATAAAACAGGAACGCTGACAATAGGCGTGCCGCAAGTAACGGAATTTATCACCTTTGGCGAACATGAACATGAAATGTTAAAAATTTCAGCCATCCTTGAAAAAGGCTCGCAGCATCCTCTAGCTTCTGCGATTTTAAGAAAAGCAGAAGCGGCACAAGTTGACTTTAAAGCCGATGCGGAAGAATTCAGCTCCATTACCGGTAAAGGGGTAAAAGGAAGGATCAATGGACAGCGTTATTACATGGGCAGTCCAAAGCTTTTCGCTGAACTGCACACATCAATGGAAACAGAAGCAAAACGCCAAATCGAAGAGCTGCAAAACCAAGGGAAAACGGTCATGGTCCTTGGAACAGAAGCAAAAATCCTGGCTCTTATCGCGGTTGCCGATGAAGTACGGGAATCAAGCAAAAACGTCATTCAAAAGCTGCATGAGCTTGGCATCAAGAAAACCATCATGCTCACCGGCGATAACAAAGCAACCGCTGATGCTGTCGGCAAGCGTTTGGGCATTGCCGAAGTCAAAGCGGAACTCTTGCCGCAAGATAAATTAGAGTATATTAAAACGCTTCGTTCGCAGTACGTTAATGTCGCTATGGTTGGCGATGGGGTAAACGATGCTCCTGCTCTTGCTGCGTCTACTGTCGGTATTGCGATGGGTGGAGCCGGAACCGATACAGCCCTTGAAACAGCGGATATTGCCTTAATGGGCGATGATTTAAGCAAGCTGCCGTACACCATGAGTCTAAGCAGAAAAACGCTCGCGATCATCAAGCAGAACATAGCGTTCTCACTGTTAATTAAAGTGGTGGCACTGCTATTAATCGTTCCGGGATGGCTTACGCTATGGATGGCGATTTTCGCCGATATGGGGGCAACCTTAATTGTTACACTCAATAGTTTACGATTGTTACAAGTCAAAGATGGTGAACAAAGCTAAGCTAACGGGACACGATGGCGCAATAAAAACAGCGGCAGTCTGGGACTTTGTTTTCGCGTCCTAGTCCGCCGCTGCGCATGCTTAAACGGATCGTACGCTTCATTGTTTTTAAGGCATGAGTATAAGGCTTGGGCTATCCCATATAGGCCATGATCCTAGCATCAATCTTATGCTTCACATTAGACTCAGGGGTTAACTGATACGAACATATATTCGCACTTTCTCTAAAGTAATAAATGTTGCTCGTTGAACTATCGTTCTCCGTTTAGTGCAACCTCCGTGCGATTAGTGTTTATTTATTTGACCATATAGCAGCATACTTCTTACGATATTTGATATCTTCTTCAGATTCTATCCATTGCAAAGCTGTTTGCTTAATTTCTTCATCTTTTAATTCGTCGTACATTTTCTTTAAGCCTACAATGATATCGTACCGAATCAATGTATAATTCTTCTCATCGGAGCATTTTCGAAAGCGATCAACCAAATGAGTTATCACCATCTTTTTTTGTTCCGGGCCAGATTTGGATGGATTGCTTCACATCATCATCTCCCTTCACGAACTGGTACACATTATATCACATTCTATTTTGAGCTAATTCTGCCCGTTCGTTCAATAAAAAAGCACATACGCGATCGCATGTAGTTCTTTATATAGATCCTTAAATTGATCAAAGCAATACTAATCTTGCATCAGTGTGCGCTTGCCTGCTATTTTTGTTACGATAGAAGTTGAAGGAAGAGATTCTACGGCAGAGCGAGGTTGGGAAATTCATGCGCATACGGCAAGCCCATCTAAGGGATGTACCGCAAATCCTTGACATCTATAATGAAGCGATCGCGAACACCGTGGCCACGTTCGATACGGTGCCGCGCACGCTGGAGCAGCAGGAGCAATGGTTCGAGCAGCACGGGGACGCATTCCCGGTGCTGGTGGCGGAGCTGGACGGTATCGTGGCGGGCTGGAGCTCGCTGAACCGGTATTCGGACCGGCTGGCTTATGCGCGAACGAGCGAGCTGTCTTTATACATCCGGGACGGGTACCGCGGGCAAGGGATCGGCAAAGCGCTGCTGGAAGCGGTTCTCGCCCAAGGCAAGCAGGCGGGACTGCATACCGTGCTCTCCCGCATCGAGGAAGGCAACGCGTCGAGCCTGCATCTCCACCGGTTGTTCGGCTTCGACACGGTGGGGACGATGCGCGAGGTCGGTGTGAAATTCGGACGGCTGCTGAATGTCGTGCTGATGCAGAAGATGCTGTGAATGTTTGTTCGGCCAGAGCCTTGGAACGGTTGGGAAAGTAGCGGTGAAAGCGGCTTGACTCGATTTTCACGGGTCGATATAATGGAAAGTATGTGAAGTTTGACGACAGCAACAAAGCAGCGCCCCGTACGGAGGCACCCCGCTCGGGGTGCTTTGTCGTATGCGGGCGTTTGTCGGCAGCGTGCCGCAATCGGGAAAGGGGCTTATACGGATGAATTACAAACTATGGCTGGCCGAGCAGACGGCTTCCAAGCTGGAAGACGTGAGCGTGGAGGCGCTGGCGGAATGGATCGAATATCCGCCGAATCCGCAGATGGGGGATTTGTCGCTGCCGTGCTTCAAGCTGAGCAAGCAGCTGCGCAAAGCGCCGCAGGCGATCGCCGAGGAGCTGCAGCAAGGCTGGGGCGAGCATCCGGCAGTAGAACGGGTGGAAGCCGTTGCCGGTTATTTGAACGTGTTCTTGAATAAAGCGTCGTTCGCAGCGGATGTGGTGAGCGAGGTGTTGGCGCAGGGCGAACGCTTTGGCTCGCAAAATATCGGGGAAGGGCGAAGCGTCGTCATCGACTTCTCGTCTCCGAATATCGCCAAGTCGTTTCATATCGGGCACCTGCGTTCGACGGTGATCGGGCGGGCGTTGTACAATATTTTCAAATTTCTCGGCTACAACAGCGTCGGCGTCAACCACTTGGGCGACTGGGGGACGCAGTTCGGCAAGCTGATCGTGGCTTACAAGCTGTGGGGAGACGAGGCAGCGGTGGAAGCCGGCGGCATCGACGAGCTGCAGCGCCTCTACGTCAAGTTCCACGACGAAGCGGACGTGAAGCCGGAGCTGGAGGACGAAGCGCGCGCCTGGTTCGTGAAGCTGGAGCAGGGCGACGAAGAAGCGCACAAGCTGTGGCGCTGGTTCGTGGAAATCAGCTTGAAGGAATTCCACAAGATGTACGATCTGCTCGGCGTCAAGTTCGATTCGTACGCGGGCGAGAGCTTCTATAACGACAAGATGGCGGCTGTGCTCGAGGAGCTCAAGACGAAACAGCTGCTCGAGGAAGACGATGGCGCGCTGCTCGTGAAGCTGGAAGATTACAATATGCCTCCGGCGTTGATGGTGAAGAAGGACGGCGGAACACTGTACCATACGCGCGACGTTACGGCGGCGATTTATCGCAAGCACACGTACGATTTCGAGAAGGCCGTATACGTGACGGATGCCGGGCAAAGCCTGCACTTCCAGCAATGGTTCAAGGTGATCGAGCTGATGGGTTATGACTGGGCGAAGCAGCTCGTCCACGTGCCGTTCGGCAAAGTCAGCCTGGAAGGCGCGAAGCTGTCGACGCGCAAGGGCAATGTCATCAACCTGGAAGAGCTGTTGACCAAGGCGATCGAGAAAACGCGCGAAATCATCGAAGAGAAAAATCCGGAGCTCGAGAACAAGGAAGAAGTTGCGAGTCAAGTCGGGGTCGGCGCGGTTGTGTTCAACGATTTGTCGAACAACCGGATCAAGGACATCGTCTTCTCGTGGGACGAGGCGCTTAACTTTGAAGGCGAAACCGGGCCCTACGTGCAGTACGCCCATGCCCGCGCCTGCAGCATCCTGCGCAGAGCGGGTGCGGTCGATACGGCGTCGGCGAAGCTGGAGCTGTTGACGGAACCGGCGGAGCAGGGTCTCGTTCGCGAGCTGCACCTGTTCAAGGAACGGGTCGTTCAGGCGATGGACAAGCTGGAGCCTTCGATCATCAGCCGGTATTTAATCGATCTGGCGCAGGTTTTCAACCGTTTCTATAAGGAGTGTCCGATTCTGAAAGCGGATGTGAACGCGGACGTGCAGGCGGCGCGTCTGGCGCTGACGAAAGCGACGACCGTGGCTCTGACGAACGGGCTCGCTTTGATCGGCTTGGACGCGCCGGAGAAAATGTAAGGATTGTGAAAATGTAAAGACCGTCGTGAGAGTGGAAAAGCGGGGCTAGTGCGCGTGAGTGGAGGCGCATCGCAGCTCCGCTTTTTTTTGTTGGAGCGCTTCCGTGTCAACGAAACGGCAAACACCCGTCCACCGGGTGCCTTCACGATAAGGTGCGGCGAACGGGAACGGGTGTTTGCCCGCATGCATCGTTTCATGCAGGACGTCATAGATTTAGCGGCCGCGGTGTTTCGCCTTGGCTTTCTGAACGGCGATCTCGCGCTTGCGTGCCTTGTCGGCTTCCTTCTGCTCGCGGGAGGCGACTTTGCGTGTCTTCTTGCGGTGCTCCAGCTCAGCCATTAACGCTGCTTTGGCCAAATCGCGAATGCCTTGACGCTCCATCTCTTTCGCAGCCTCGCGCGCAAGCCGTTTCGGATTGATGCGTCCGCGCTCCGTAAATATTGGCGCCTCCACACTGGAGGCGGTTCTGCGGAAGAGCCGCGGCAGCGCGGCGTTAATAAACTCAAGCACCTCCGCTTCGTGCGGTTCCGCGCCGAAGACGTGTCGGCACGCTTTATATCGACCGTCCGCTTCTTCCTCCGCTACACCTACCCAAAATTCGCCATCCCGATAAACCGTAAGCTGCATGACGTTCCCCTCCTTTGGAATACAGGAGCGAGGGACATCCCGAGGGGGAAGGCTACGACACGGAAACAGCCGCTTCCCGGGGCCGGGACGGGCGGGGGTTCCGTGCATCCGGACTACCGACCGGACCGTGTTTTTACGCTTCTGGCGTTATTATAAGTCGGTTTTCGGGTTTGCGGCAACCCCCCGGTGCGCATACTGATGAGGAAAGGAGAGAGGTGCGCATGGTCAAGGGCGACGAGCTCGCGAAATATGTGATCGAACGGGTCGTGAGGTACATGGAAACGCCGAAGGAAGTGCGTAAGCAGGCGCGCGCCGGGCGGAAAGAATTAAAAGAGCATTGGGAGGTTCGATGGTTCGGCATGCTGCCGCTCGCGCTGCGGATGTGGTCGGGGCGTTGGGGGCGGCGTAAAGAAAAGGAACGGTGAGCCGCTTTGATCCGCAAAAAAAAAGGAAAAGCTTCTTGTTCCCGAAAGCATGGGCGCGTTCTGGAAGAACGGCTGCTGCCGACGGCAACGCAGGAAGCTTTTCGATATATAGGGAAGAGAGGAGAAAAACCGTAGGTTAAGGGTAAAAACGGCCCAGACGCGCTAACGCATCCAGTGGAATGAACCGGTCGCCGTCCTGCGCGACCTGTACGAACGAATCGCCGCCGGACCAAAGCTGGTAGCCGGCTACGGCGAGCGGCACAGTGACGGAGCCGTTATACAGCTCGGCCGCAAAAACCGGCGGCTGCCCGGCCTCGATCCGCTCGCGGACCCGGGGGAAACTGCCGTCTGCAGCCTGTTCGCCGCGCACCCAAGGCAAGGTGCCGTAAGGATCGTGAGGCGTTGTTTCTCCGGTTTCTATTATTGTATGCGACGAATCAAGTTTCGTGAACGTTTTCATGGTGGAAGAAGACATGTTTTCTCCGGGGGAGGGCAGATCCGATTCGGCTATTGGCAGCTCCTCGCCCGTCTTGGCGTCGAGGTACCAAATCCGGTCCGCGTTCTCGACGGACACCTTCCAAACGGCCTGCAGCGGATTCCAATATAAACGCTCGGCATGATAAGGATATTCGATAAGTTCAAGCCGTACCAGACTTTGGTACAGCGTGTTTGCGCTGAAAAGCGGGAAGCTGCCTTTACCGTACTCGGTCAGAAGGTATTGGCCGGATTCGTCGGCATGCACGACCAGATAGCCGATTTCTTGTCCTCCGGAACGGACCAGGATGATCCATCCGTGCGTTCCGGGCCCGAGCGGCTGGCTTGTCCACTCGGCCTGCGGCCAGGTATCGAAGCCGGGCTGTTCGGCAAGCTGCGAGATAAAGCGGTTGACCGCTTCCCGCAGTTCGGGAGCGGGGACGCCGGTCGGCAAGGTCCGCGCGCCGACAGCCTGCTTGAGTGCGGCAGCGGGCAATTCGTCCTGCCGGGCATGAACGGAAACGGTTTCGGGCGCCGGCCCGAAGGCCAGCAGGCTTGTCCCGATCAGCAAGGCCGAGAGCAGAATCGTTAGCTTCTTCATATCATTCACCTGCTTCGCGTGGAGTCGGTGCATCGTTCCTGTGCGCCGCAAGAGCGAATATGCTCTTATTGTACAAGTTATGCCGGGAAAAGTTTGTTAGAACCTGTAGATACGTAGAAAATACTTTTCCTGCAAAAACGCTAGCTTTCGCGCGCGTTCGTCAGGAGAGTCTCCCGTTCGCAGCGGGGACGTGGAACAATCCGCAATTGATGGCGGATATTTGGACGCGTGGCCGATACTGCCATTCCACTTCTTGCGTGCGATTCGCATACTGCGCCTCGATCTCCGGGCGCGCTTCGGGCTCCGCCGTCGGCAGCATCGGCTCGTAGTAATCGCGAACGCGCGCGTGTTCTTCGGCGAGACGGAGGCGGGCCTCCTCGGCCCAGCGGTGATCGTAGGCGGCCAGCTTCGCTTCCATGTACTGCTCCAGGAACAGGACGGCGCGCGGCAGCGTAATCTTGTCCGGCGTCACGTACACATGAGCGGGGAGACGCGGCGTCAGCTTGCGGGCGGCGATCCATTCCTGGAACTGCTCGCGGATTTCGCCCGTTTGCAGCTGGATGCCGATCGAATGAATTTCGCTGCGCTTCATGTCGCTCGTCAGCTCGACCTTGTAGTTGACGGCGAGCCACGTTTCGTACGGGATCGTTTGCGTATGCCGCGGCTCCGGAGGCACGTAGGCCTCGAACAGCCGTACGAACTTCCCTTTGGCGCGCACCGCGGCGAAAATTTGCTCCAGCCGGCGGCTGCCGTACGTCACCTCGTCGCGCGGCACTCGTGCGGTGAACGCCGTTGGCACGAAGCCGAAGTAACGGCCGAGAATGCTGTCGCCCTGCGGCTGCGGAAGCGGCGGCGCAGCCTGGCCGTTCGCGGCGGCAGAGCTTGGGCTGCCTGCGGCTGCACCGGTTGTGCCGCCCGCAGGCGCGCCCGCCCCGGCCATCCCCGGCGGCGCGGCGGTGCTGATGCCGGGCTGCTGCACCTGAGGATGGAGCTCGCGGTATGCGTCAGGGTCGAAAATAAAGGTGCATGTCATCGTCTCCGGCGTTACCCCGGTGCGTTCGACGAAGCTCCAATAATACGGCCGGTGGCTTAAATCCCGATCGGCCGACGGCGACAGCTTCACCGTGACGTAAGCGGGATGCTTCTCCATAATTTCGCACTGCTCGGCTTCGAGGTAGCGGAGGACGAACGATTGAATTTGCTGCGCGTTCATCGTCATCCCTGCACCTCCTCGCCGCCTGCGGCGGAATGCGGAGAAATGGTTTGGCCGACTGCGTTCAGCAGCGACGACAGCCGTTCGCCGTCCTGCGCCTCGGCCTGCACTTCGCTGCGCAGCTGTGTGAACGATTGGCCGAGGTCGTCGATTTGCCGGCGGATGTCGTCTTGGCTGCGTGAAGACAGGATCATTTTCGCCAGATGCGATTCCAGGGAAGTGGTCTTCTCCAGTCGCTCCAGAATCGTATCCAGCCCGCCGATGACGAGCTCGAACATGTTGATCTTCTCGTGCAGCAGCGAAAGGATGTGCTCCTCGATCGTACCTGTTGTCGACAGGTTATATATTTTCACGTCCTGCTGCTGTCCTAACCGGTGTACCCGGCCGATCCGCTGCTCGACGCGCATCGGGTTCCACGGCAAATCGAAGTTGATCATATGGTGGCAAAACTGCAGGTTGATGCCTTCGCCCCCGGCTTCGGTCGCAATCAGCACTTGCGCGCGGTTGCGGAACAGATCCATCATCCAATCCTTCTTGCCCCGGTTCATTCCTCCGCGATACGGGACGGCGGTAATTTTGCGGTCCTTCAAATATTGCAGCAGATACTCCTGCGAAGCGCGGTATTCGGTGAAAATAATGACCTTGTCCTGAATCGACTCGATCAGCTCGAGCACTTTCTCCGCCTTCGTGTTTGCTTTGATGCTGCGAATGAGCTCGACCAGCGCCCAGATACGTGGGCGGATCGGCGAGTCTTCTTCCGTCTTCTTAAACATATTGACCAGTGTAATAAACACGGCGTCGCGGCTTGAACACACTTCGCGCTGCAGTGTAACGAGCGAGAGGATGCTGCTGAGATCGCCGCCGGACTCCTCATAACGTCCTTTGACGAAGTCGGTGACGCCGTCGTACAGCGCCTGCTCCTCCGCGGAGAGCTGAAGCGGGATGTTGCGCACCACGCGCTTCGTGAACGAGACGTTGCCGTCGCTGCGCCGGTTGCGGATCATCACTTTACTAAGCTCCTGCTGCAGCTGACCTTCGTTCTTCGGCACCCGCTTGTCGACGACAAAGTTCGCTTGAAAGCTCGATTGTCCGCCGAGCTGCCCCGGCTTCAGCAGCGTGATCAGGTTGTACAGCTCCTTGAGATCGTTCTGCACCGGGGTGGCGGTCAGCAGCAGGCAATATTTTTTGCGCAGCTCGATGACGAACTGGTAATTGGTCGTTTTTTTGTTTTTCAGCTTATGCGCCTCGTCGATGATCAGCATGTCGTATTCTTGCTCCATCACGATACTGCGGTGCGGGTCGCGTTTCGCGGTATCCATCGAGGCGACGATAATGTCGTTCTGCGCCCACATATATTCCTTCTTCTGCGCGACGGCGGGGATGCCGAACTTCTGATTCAGCTCGCGGACCCACTGCAGCACGAGGGAAGCGGGGACGAGAATGAGCACCTTTTTGATCAAACCCCGAATCAAGTATTCCTTCAAAATAAGACCGGCCTCGATCGTCTTCCCGAGACCGACCTCGTCGGCGAGAATGGCGCGACCGCGCATTTCGGTGAGCACCTTCCTGGCCGTATCGATCTGATGCTCCATCGGCACGAGATTGGGCAGATGCGTCAGGCACAGAAGCTCGTCGAACGACCGGATTAAGCCGGAGCGCTCGGCTTCGATTGCCAGCCGGAACATCGTCCAATCGTCCCATGGGCCGTTACGCTGCGCCCGGGCATGCAGCTCCTCGAACCAATCCCGTTCAAAATGCAGCTCGACATGCTCGTTCAACGGCCGCACGTGTTCTTTTCGTTCGGTAGGTTGCATGAGGGTTTTTCGCTCCTTTTTCATCGGCACGATGCTAGAGATCGGTTAAAAAGCTGCATCGGTTCTGGTAGCCGAGCTTTTTAACCAGGCAAGCCAGAGTTAATTTTTAGTATGCACGAAAGGGCGGGCTTTCAAACGGCGTTCGAATGCATTATGATGAAGGGAAGCGCACTTTCGGGGCGCAGATCCTATATATAAGCTGGTGATGGGGAATGGTTGAAGAGTGGCGGTTCATTCGGTCGGGGCATGGGGCTCCGGCCTACAATATGGCGGTCGACGAGGCGATTTTGACGGCGCACAGCGAAGGGAAGGTGCCGCCGACGGTGCGGTTCTACGGCTGGTCGCCGGCGACGCTGTCGATCGGATACTTTCAGAAGGCGAAGGATGAAGTCGATTTCGCAGCGGTGGAACGTGCGGGGCTCGGCTTCGTCCGGCGGGCGACCGGGGGACGGGCGGTGCTTCATGATCAGGAGCTGACCTACAGTATCATCGTCTCCGAGGACTATCCGGGCATTCCGGGCAGCGTGACGGAGGCGTACCGGGTGCTCAGCCACGGGCTGCTGCTCGGGTTCCGCCGTTTGGGGCTGGAAGCCGATATGGTGCAGCTGGCAAGCGAGGACGACCAGCAGAAGTACGCGTCCATGGGCTCGGCGGCTTGTTTCGATTCTCCTTCGTGGTACGAGCTGGTCGTGGAGGGCCGGAAAGTGGCGGGCAGCGCGCAAACGCGGGCGAAAGGCGTCGTGCTGCAGCACGGCTCGATCCTGCTCGATCTGGACGCGGATGCGCTGTTCGATTTGCTGCTGTTCTCCAGCGATAAGGTGAAGGATCGGATGAAACAGCAATTCCTCCGCAAAGCGGTGGCCATCAACGATTTGATGCGGGATGCCGGACGAGACGCCGTCGGGCTTGAGGCTGTGGACGAGGCGTTCGCCGCCGGCATCGCCGAAGGGCTTGGCATCCGGCTCGTGGAAGGCGAGCTGACCTTGTACGAGCGCGAGCTGGCGCAGCAGCTGGTGAAGGAGAAGTACGATAACCGTGAATGGAATTTGCGGAGATAACGGATCTTGAATGGGAAAACTCTGTACCGCCCCTGACGGCGCATGCGCGATACGTTGGACGGCGGTACAGTTTTTTTGTGGGGACCGCGCAGAGCACAAAGCGGATTTAAAGGCCGGTTAATAGCTCAAAGGCTGCCTGCAGCCTTCGTGTGACCGGACCGGGGATGCCTTGAGCCACAGGGGCGTCATCGATGCGGACGATCGGCGTCACCTCCACCGTTGTACCGGTAATGAACGCTTCGTCGGCTTCCCGGAGCATGTCGATCGTGAACGGCTCTTCGATGACGGGAATGCCGAGCTCCCGGGCGAGCCGGAGTACCACCAGCCTTGTGATCCCGTGCAAAATGAGATGGTTGGCCGGGTGCGTGCAGACGGCCCCGTCCCGGACGATCATGACGTTGGACGCGCTGCACTCGGTTACCGTGCCGCTGCGGTGCAGGATCACCTCGTCCGCGCCGCGATCAAGCGCCTCCTGCTTCGCAAGCACGTTCGGCAATAAGTTGAGCGTCTTCAAGTCGCAGCGCAGCCAGCGGATATCTTCCGCCGTTACGGCGCTAATCCCTTGCTGCATGGAGGCAAGGGGCCGTCCGTATTCCGACGCGGAAGCGAACAGCACCGGTGCGGCGTCGGCCGGGAACGGGTGGGAGCGCGGGGCTTCTCCGCGTGTGATTTGCATGTAAACGGTGCCCGTTTGCAGCTCGTTCGCCGCAATCAGTTCCCGGAGCTTCGCAGTCATCGCTTCGCGGGGGAGCGGAAGCGGGATCCGCAGGGCGGCAGCCGTCCGCTCCAACCGGTCGAAATGGGCGTCTGCTTCGAAGAGACGGCCGTGATACACGCGAAACACTTCATAAATGCCGTCCCCAAAATAATACCCGCGGTCATCGGGTGAAATTCGAACCTCTTCTTTGGAAAGCAGCCCTTGCTGAAACCATATTTGCTGCGGCATCGCATGATCCTCCTTAAGTTATACAGGTTGCGCGGAAACAGGAACGTGTGTTTGCGTTTCTGCGGATGTTTGTGCTATGATAATTTTAGACTAACAACGTTGTACGGAGTTGTCAAAAGTTTGAAAGGCCGATTATCGGCTCAGGTACAAAAGGCCCGTCCAGATCGCAGTGAGGGACGGTTCGAGACGAAGTGAATGGCTCGTCAACGTGTCGAAAGTCCTCTTCCCACGCGTTAGAAGAAACGGATTTTGTCGAATAAACTATAGTTATGGTGAACGAAAAAGAGAGCAAAACGAAGAAAATCGAAGAGAATTCGGGAGAGGCTCGGACTAACTCGGCAATTTCAAGGATATCTCATTCGATACACTATATATTGTATTGTATAATGAATTTCGCATACCAGATATTGTGATTTGACGACTTGGGTGATCATTTATTCCGGGAGGTTGTTGTTTTGAAAACTACGCAGCAGACCAAATTGGAAGGTTTAAGCGAGAAAATATTTCTGGACCGTTACGCTATGAAGGACGCCGATACGAGTCATACGAAGGTGGGCGATACGGTTCTGGTATTGACTAAAGATGATCCGAAATTTCCCGCGAAGGAAGTCGGTGAAGTGATCGAACGTCAGGGCAGACAAGTCAAGGTGAAGCTGCGCAGCGGCGACGTCGTAGAGTCGTCGGTCGAGAAGCTGACATTAGCGCTTGAGAAAACACCGCAGCAAATGTGGGATCGCTTGGCCGCTGCCATGGCATCAGTAGAGGCAACACCGGAGAAGCGCGAAGAATGGACGGACAAGTTCCGTTATATATTGGACGACTGGAAGCTGGTTCCCGGCGGGCGCATCGCCGCAGGAGCGGACGCCAGCGACGAGCTTACGCTGTTTAACTGTTACGTCATTCCGTCTCCGCATGACAGCCGCGGCGGCATTATGGCGACGCTGTCGGAGATGACGGAAATTATGGCGCGCGGCGGAGGTGTAGGGATCAATCTGTCCTCGCTCCGTCCGCGGCGTTCCGTTGTCAGAGGCGTGAACGGTTCCTCCAGCGGCGCCGTTTCATGGGGAGGGCTGTTCAGCTATACGACCGGCTTGATCGAACAGGGCGGAAGCCGCCGCGGCGCGCTGATGCTGATGATCAACGACTGGCATCCGGACGTGGTCGATTTCATCACCGTCAAACAGACGATGGGGCAAATTACGAACGCCAACCTGTCGGTTTGCGTGAGCAACAGCTTCATGAAAGCCGTTAAGGAAGATTTGGACTGGGAGCTCGTATACCCGGATACGACCGACCCCGAGTACAACGACATTTGGGACGGCGATCTGGAGAAGTGGCGGAAGACCGGCAAAGCCGTTATTACCTACCGTACGGTCAAAGCGCGCGACGTTTGGCATACGATCATCGAGTCGGCTTGGAGATCGGCGGAGCCCGGCGTCGTTTTTATGGAATATTACAACCAGATGTCCAACAGCTGGTACTTCAACCCGATCATTTGCACGAATCCGTGCGGCGAACAAGGGCTTCCCGCTTGGGGCGTCTGCAACTTGTCGGCCGTGAATCTGTCGAAGTTTTACGATGAGGCGAATCACGACGTCGACTGGGATGAACTGGCCAAAGTCGTTCGTTACTCGACACGGTTCTTGGACAACGTCATCGACAAGACGCCTTACCATTTCGAAGAAAACCGTCTGAACCAGCAGAATGAACGCCGTATCGGCCTAGGATCGATGGGGCTGGCGGAATTGATGATAAAGCTCGGCATTCGTTACGGCAGTCCGGAATCGCTGCAGTTTTTGGATAAAATCTATGGCTTTATGGCGCGGGAGGCTTACCTCGCTTCTGCGGATATCGCCGAGGAGAAGGGCTCGTTTACCCAATTCGAGGCCGATAAATTCCTGCAAAGCGGCTTTATGAAATCGATGACCTCCGTATATCCGGAAGTCGGCGCCGCCGTGAAGAAGAAGGGCATGCGCAATGTGACGGTCATTACTCAAGCGCCTACGGGCAGCACGGGGACGATGGTCGGCACATCGACGGGAATCGAACCGTACTTTGCCTTCGAATATTACCGCCAAAGCCGACTCGGATTCGACAAGCAGTACGTTCCGATCGCTCAGCAGTGGAAGGATCAGCATCCGAACGAAGAGCTCCCGGATTATTTCGTTACATCGATGGATTTGTCTGCGGAGGATCATATACGTGTGCAGGCGGCCATCCAGAAGTGGGTGGACAGTTCCATTTCGAAAACAGCGAACTGCCCGTCCGATTTCACGGTCGAAGAAACGAAACGCTTGTACGAGCTTGCTTTCGATCTCGGCTGCAAAGGCGTAACGATTTACCGTGACGGCAGCCGCGATGTGCAGGTGCTCAGCACGGAGAAGAAGGAAGAGAAGAAGGTCGAGCAGGCTCCGGCCGCGTCTGCAGAGAATGCCAACGACCATTCCTCGTTGTCCAGCTTGTCGCAATCGCTGTCCGTGAACATCGACGCGAAGACGGAGGAAGTGTTCGACAAGCAGTATAAGCGCCGTCCGCAAGCGCTGCGCGGTGCGACTTATAAATTCAATACGCCTTTCGGCATGGCGTACATTACGATCAATGATATGAACGGCACGCCGAGCGAAATTTTCTTGAACGTAGGCAAGGCCGGCTCCGACGTGTTCGCGATGTCCGAAGCACTCGGCCGCGTCTGCTCCTTGTTCCTCCGCTACGGCGATCACGGCAACAAAGTACAGCTGCTCGTGAAGCACCTGAAGGGCATCGGCGGTTCCGGCGCCATCGGATTCGGCGCCAACCGCGTTGAATCGATCGCTGACGCAGTGGCCAAAGCGCTTGAAATGCATGGCGATTTCACCGATACCGCCGAAGACTACATCACGGCCACGCAAGAAGTCGTGATGGAAACTACCGCCCAATACGCGGTTACCCGCAACGCGGCCACATCCCTTGACCTGTGCCCGTCCTGCGGCTCCGCCTCGCTGATCAACAGCGAAGGCTGCAAAAACTGCTCCAACTGCGGATACAGCAGATGTTCGTAAGGAAAGAGGCCGAGCGGCCTCTTCAGGCTGTCGAGAAAGTCTCGACAGCTTTCTTTATTATGAGTAACGGTTATAATTGAGACAGATTTGATCGATAACTGAGACATTTTAGGGTATATGTTTGAGAAATTATTGGACCCTTGGTATGTCAAAAATCTTGATGTATCAAGGGTTTTAACTTATAACAGCATGTTGAAGCGAATTTGGTCGATGGAACTAATAAGGCTAGGATATTGATTTTTTTATTAGATTATAAATGAGATAATTTGTTTGTGATCTTCTTAATTAGGTACATAGGTCGTGACGAAAAATGTGATAAGATAGACGCGGACTGAAAACTTGTCGTTAGAAAGTGCCGATTAAAAGAATTTTAACAATGATTGATGATTTGATCCTTTCCGGCACTAAAAAACTGCCTCTACTGGATTGGTCAGGATTCTCCTACAGAATATGCATTTGACGACAACGAATACATATTTGAGCCGAAAAGTGTTTCAAAAAGTATGGGTAACGATTAAAACTTCCTGATTACGTAAGACAATAAGGTTTATAACGATATTTGCCCATCCCAAATTTAGATGGGCAATTTATTTTAAAAAGCAAATGAAAAATAAATTCAGCAACTTGCCTTTCCTAAGCAATCAATTTAACAATACCTATTGGTCTGCTAACGGTTTAAAGAGCTTAATGGACAGATATAAAATCCTGCGGAATATTTCATGGCCGTATACTGAACGGTACATACGGTGGTGTAAGAGGTCGGGGGCTAACCGCCCCCTCCTACTTAATTTTTTGAAAGGAAAAGTTAAACAATCCTCTGATTCCTTAACATATACCACCAAGTTTACGAATTTAGCCTAGTATTTAAAGTTTTGCCTTGGTACACTGAAATTAACTTTCTTAGTAAAAAGACAGTGCGGATACATTTGCTCATCTTAGATGGAGGTTTTACTAATGGCGCAGTCTTGTTCAACTACAGTCGATTCCGGTTCTCTTGGCGTCATGTGGAAAACGGTTTCGGAGGATTGTAATCTTGCTTGCGATTATTGTTATTACAGCACTTGCGGGGGGAAGCCGGGGCCGAAAATCAACCGGATCGAAACACGAATTCTTGAGAAATTTATCAAAGAATATATGGCGAAATCTAAGGGGGGCGCTTCGTTTGCCTGGCAGGGAGGCGAGCCGCTGCTTGCCGGATTGGATTTTTTTGAAGAAGTGGTCCGTTTACAGGCCAAGTATGCGCCTCCGCACACGCAGATCAGCAATGGACTGCAAACAAACGGTACTCTTATTAATGAGGAATGGGCGTGTTTTTTTAAAACATATAACTTTCTGATTGGTGTTAGCATTGACGGACCGCAGGAAATCCATGACGCAAGACGCGTTACGGGCTCAGGCAAGGACAGCTTTCACATGATCATGAACGGAATTGAGCATTTGCGCAAGTATAAGGTCGATTTCAATATTTTAACCGTCGTTCATGATCAAAATGTGGACAAGGTCCAGGAATTAATGGAGTTTTATGATCGCGAAGGCTTTGAATATATTCAGTTTATCCCCTGTATGGATTTTCGTGCCCAACAAACGGATAAACAGGGCCAATATTTGATTACCCCCGAGCAATACGGAAAATTTTTGTGCGACGCCTTTGACATTTGGTATAAAGACGGTAACCCGAATAGATCGATCCGCTTTTTCGATAACATGTTAAGCGTTTATTTGCAGCAAGGGGCAGAGCTCTGCATTCATCGCAAAGAATGCCCGAAAACGTTGATTCTTGAACAAAATGGCGATGCTTATCCCTGTGATTTTTTCATTAGTGACGATTACAAGATAGGGAATGTCGGAGAAGATTCCCTGGATGACATATTGGCCAGTCCCGTGTACCAGAAGTTTCTGTCGATGAAGCCAAGGCTTCCTGAAAAATGCACGAGCTGTCGCTATTTGAATTTATGCCATGGGGGCTGTCCAAGAAATCGCACCTGGAGCAGGTTCGATGATCAAGTGGATGTGGACTATTTTTGCAAAAGCTATATGCAGATTTATGCCTACGCGGATGAGCGCATGAAGATTGTAGCGGCCAATATCAGGATGCGTTGGTTGGAGCAGTATTTAAAAAGCGGCCTAAAACTGCCTGGACGCAACGATGTTTGCTTCTGTGGAAGCGGTTTGAAATTCAAAAAATGCTGCGGCGCGTTTCTGCAAGAGGAAAAGACCGGCCTTGCTCGATAAGCAATCCCAATTTAATCTGTGATTTACTCATAAAGTGAGAATCCTTGCATAACAAAGGAATTTCACTTTTTTTAATTTGCGGCGAGAGTGAAGGATAAGAAATCATCGGATTGTGCAACGAAAATATTTATAAGCTAGCTTATAGTTAAGGGAGTGTTGAGAGAACGTAATGTTACTAATTTTTAAGAAAAGGAAGTTGAGATGATTATGAAGTTCAAGCAAATTATTGTCCCTGCTGCCAATCAAGTAGAGCTTCGCGAGGCAGAACAGGAATTTAATTTGGAAGCGGATGAAATTCTAATTGAAACCGAAGCGTCATTTATTAGTCCGGGTACGGAACTGGCCATCTTTCAAGCCAAGACGGAACGTGTTTATCAAAAGGGAGCATGGTGCGAATATCCATGGAGAGCCGGATACGCTAATGTGGGAACGATTGTCAGAGTAGGCAGCGGAGTTACAAAATTTAAACCGGGCCAACGGGTTTTTACTCATGGCCAACACGCTTCCATGATCGTTGTTAAGCAAGATAAGATGATTGTTGAAGTTCCCGACAATTTGGATTCAGGTACCGCTGCGGCGACCAGGCTGGCGAGTATCTCAGCAACTTCCCTTTATGTTACAGACATTCCGACTAACGCTTGGGTTGCCGTCTATGGACTCGGAATGATCGGCAACATGGCTTCCCAAATTTTTCAACTGATGGGCTGTAAAGTAATCGGAATCGATCCCAATGGATTCAGAAGAGAATTGGCTGAAAAATGCGGAATTCGTTATACCGTAAGTGGCAATGAGAATGAAGTGTTGGAGCGGATCAAGAAGTTTACAAATGGCCAAATGTGTCACATCTCTATTGATGCCGTTGGACACAGTCTGGTGATCAAGCAGGCGCTGAAGTCTACCGCTAATCACGGTCAAGTGATTCTATTGGGGACGCCACGTGTGCCTATTGAAGGAAATCTGACAGAAGTCTTGGCGGAGGTGCATTTGCGTTGGCTGACCCTGCGCGGGGCTTTAAACTTTATGGAAACATCCAAGTTGCTGGAAATTCAAAAAAACACTTTTGACTGGGTGAATTCCGGAAGATTAATCTTGGATCCAATCATTTCCCACCGTCTTTTGCCGGAACAAATTGCACAAGCGTATGACGGATTGCTTCATAAACAAGAAGAGTATACAGGCGTTGTATTGAGGTGGAAAGAGTAACGGTATACCGAATAACAGGCGGGGAGAGATTTCACTTGATTACTTATGCTATTGTAGGAACAGGGCGCATGGCGACACACCATGCTGGAAAGTTAAGGCAACTTGCGGATGCCCGGTTGCTAGCGGTTTGCGGAACGAGCATGGAAAAAGCAAGAGCTTTTACCGACAAATTTGGGGGCATGCCCTTTACGGATTTGGAAACGATGCTGGACCAAACAAAACCGGACGCCGTTTACTTGACGACACCAGCACGGGGACGGGTAGAACAGGTTCGGGCCATTGCGGCGCAAGACATTCATTTGTATATGGAAAAACCAATAGCTTCCAGCGTCGAAGAGGCAATGGAAATCATCGAACTGATTAAGCAGGGCGGGATTATCTCTACCGTTGGCTTTCATTGGCGCAGCATGGATATTGTAAAAAAAGCAGCTGAATTCATAAGAGAGAAACCGGTATCTATGGCTGTCGGCCGTTTTTACTGGACTATCCCGCTAGTAGAGTGGATTCGAGAAAGACATTTGGGCGGAGGGCAGATGTTTGACCAGACGACCCACATGATTGATCTGTCCATCCATTTTTTGGCGGATGTCGACCATCTGTTCGCCTCTTACACGCAGGTTGCCACGAAGGGTGAAATGAATAATTGGGACGCATACAGTATAACCGCGGCTTTCAAAAACGGCTGTGTCGGCAATTTTTATTCGACTTATGCTCTTTTCCCAAATTCCGGGGAAGAGCCTTTCCTTGATGTTATTCAAAAAAATCGATTGATTCGGATTACGAACGAACGTCTCATTGTTAAAACTCCTAGTCACGAGGAGGTTTTTAAGAGCCAAGATCGGGGGATGGGAGCTACGATTGATTTTCATAAAGCAGTTCTAAATCAAGCTCCCGAGGTGTGCCCATGCCCCTTGGAAGATGCAATGCGGACCCATAAGTTTACCTTGGCTGCAAGCAGCTCTGCCCTATCCGGCAAGGTTGTAAAGTTGGATGACTTTAATCATTTCGGACTTGATAATTTAAAGTAGTCATAGAAAAAGAGGAAGAGCGCAGTTGAGAAATGTCACTATGATTTCTATGGAACAGCAACAAGTTAATGCGATGGGTTGTATTGATCCGGGCTACCATACCCTCAATTTGGACATGCTTGCAGAAAGTTCCGTCCGGTTTACCGGAGCTATAAGCACATACGCACAGTGTTCAGCGTCGCGGGTAACCTGGATGGCCGGTAAATTCCCGCATCAGGCCGGGGTGTACCAAATCGGCCATGTGCTTGATCCGCAAGACTGGGGTATCACGAAGGAGTTTAATAGGGCCGGATATGAGACCAATTATTTTGGTTGGCATCTGGAATTGTCCCCCGCGGATCACGAATTCCAAGTTACCGATTATCTCCGACGGGTTGGATCTGGCAGGAGCGAATCCGGATCCGCGGTTCCACAGCTACAAAGATGTGGCAACAACGGCGAAAGCGTTAAATATTTGGAGGATTATTACGGATCGAAGCTTTTTTAATAGCCTGAGGTGGAATAGGTACGAATCCGTTTGCACTACAAAGTGGTAGAGTGGTGGAATGAGACTGGGGGATTATCGCGCGCGCCCATTGAGGATCCGACTTCCACCGGCGCTTTTGCTTCAGTTGTCCCATGGGGGAAAAAGATCAAATAGGGAAAAGCAGGGGCTGTCCCATATGTGTGTCAAAGTTCATTTGACATGGGATGCCTTTTTTTTCAATTGTATAACTTTTCGAAAATGTATAAATTTGCATATGGCCGATAAAAGGAATATCTCCACCAAAGCAAGAAATTAGATGGAACGAATTTTGGAGGTGCTTTCCGATGTACCATGTGCTGGTGGCCGAAGATGAGCATTGGATTCGCAGCGGGATTGTCGAAATGATCGATCGGATTGGCAGCGGCTTCAAGGTGGTCGGTGAAGCCGAGAATGGTATCGAAGGCTGGAATTTGATTCAAGAGCTGTGTCCAACCGTTCTTATCACCGATATCATGATGCCCAAGATGGACGGCCTTTCATTAATCAAACAAATTGATGATATAAAATTCCCAATCGTCAGCATTATTATAAGTGGATATGATAATTTCTCTTATGCGCAGCAGGGGATCCGTTACGGTGTATCCGAATATTTGCTTAAGCCCGTTCGTGAAGATATGTTGAAGGAAGCGTTAGAGAGATCCATTAAAAGGCTCGAGATGCTTCATCCTGTGCACGAGCAGCTTACGCAGATCCAATCTTATGTCGATCAAATCCAATCGATGGACGTACAGCGGCTGAATTTGGAACAGTCACATTTGATCCAAGCGATTATAAAAAACCGGCACTGCCATCCGAGTTCCAAATTGGGGCTTCTTCGTATTCTGGCTGGGAAATTAAGCGATTTATTGGAATACTCTTTTCCGGATTATGTGAAGATTTCGGCGGACGGCGAAAGTGAAGAGTCGCTCAAACGCCATATTCAACAACTGACCGAGCTTTGGTGCAAGTACAGCCAAAATCAGCTTAACAAGCGCTCATTCAGGCTTGTCATCAAGCAAGCGTGCGACTATGCCGAGAAAAACTACATGCAGGAAATCAGCCTCACACAAATAGCTGAATACGCAGGGCTGAGCGTTTCTCATTTCAGTGCGTTGTTCAAGCAGCATACAGGGGACTCTTTTGTCAACTATATCAACCAGATTCGCATTGATAAGGCCAAACAATTGCTGCTTGAGCCGGATTTGAAAATTTATCAGGTGGCCGATATGGTCGGCTTCTCGTCGATGCCGTATTTTAATCGTGTGTTTAAAAATATGACAGGTTTGTCGCCAAATGAGTATAGAAAAGGTATGGGCATATGAAGAGTATTTGGATGAGATTTCCGATTAAAGCGAGTATGGTTGTTCTGTTTATGGGAATCAGCCTGGCCTCGATTCTTCTTATGGGCATTATTTCCCACATCAATTACAGCAATGCTGTAAAACAAGACTTTCATACCGTCACGGACGAAGCTACCAAAAGATTGAATCATCATATCGAGTTTTACTTTGTGCAGCTGTCCAAAACGACAAAAACTTTAATGAATACAACGCTTATTCAAAGCTGGTTTGAAGGAAGCCCGGATCTTACGATATTTGATTTGCAAGAAATCGAAGAACAACTAAGACGTCATGTTGCTTTAAACTTTAATGAAGTAGCGGGTATTTTTTTAAAGTCTATGGATGGCCGAACGTTAGCTATGCGCACTTTTTATTTCGGTAATGCCGATTTCAAAAGGGAGCCATGGTTTTCCGTTCCATTTTCGGAACAACGTGTACTCATCCCTACGCATACCATTACGTATCCGAAGGAAAACGGAATGTCCGTCATTTCAATGATCAATCCGGTCTATAGCATTACAAGCTTGAAGCCTGTCGGGTCCATTATCATGGATTTATCATTGGCCGAGATCGAATCCACCTTGGAACGCTCCAAGTTAGGAGAAACGGGGCAGTTTTTAATGCTGTCGCAGGACGACACGATCGTATACCATCCGGTCAAGGATTGGCTGGGACGCAAACTTTCGGATACGCCGTTGGGCGAGATTAGCATTCCGGAAGCAGGCGTTGTCAGCATTCAAAGATACAAGGGTGAAAAGATACTGGTTTCCACAAGCA
The DNA here is from genome assembly GCF_006519665.1 of Paenibacillus sp. tmac-D7. Taxonomy (NCBI): domain Bacteria; kingdom Bacillati; phylum Bacillota; class Bacilli; order Caryophanales; family Paenibacillaceae; genus Paenibacillus; species Paenibacillus sp. tmac-D7. The sequence continues at coordinate 31,980 of NZ_VIDW01000039.1, forward strand.
GCTTAAAGGTTTCAGGCTGGAAAATCGTTGCCATCGTTCCTTTTGATGAAATGGCCAGCGGTTACTATACTGCCAGGAATGCCACGATCATTGCATTTTTCTTGATCGCCATTATGGTAATCTTACTGGTGCCATGGGTATCCAATATATTCGTAACTCCCGTACTTCATTTGAAAAGTAAAATGGACAAAGTATTTCAAGGCGATTACGAGACAAGAGCGGTATACCATCAGGGAAGCAATGAATTTCAGAAGCTGAATTATAGCTTTAACAAGATGGTCGAGCAATTAAATGATCAGCTTAATACGATCTCAAACTTAAAGCTGCAGGAAATTCACGCGCGATTACGCCAGAAAGAGGCCTATATCCAAGCGCTCCAGAATCAAATTAATCCCCATCTGCTTTATAATTCATTGGACGTTATTAAAAGCATCGGTTATCTCCATAACGACGAGCTCGTTGTAAGTATGGCCGGCAACTTGGCGGATGTTTACCGTTACACGGCAAAGATTTCCGACAAAGAAGTCACATTGAAAGAAGAACTGGCCATTTTGGAAAAATATTTGGAAATCACCCATATCAGATTCCCGAAGAAATTTCAAAGCAGGATCGCCGTAAACCCCAAGTTCCACGATTGCTTGCTTATTAAACTGACTATCCAGCCGATCGTCGAGAATGCCATTAAATATGCCGTGGAGCCGAGAGGCGGAAATGCAAGTATCATTGTCAGCGCGTATAACGATTCGGATGACCTGGTGATCGAGATTGCCGATAACGGAGAAGGAATCCCTGAAACAAAACAAAGGGAAATCACCGAGCAATTAGAAAGGATCATGCAAAACGGCAATAACCAAGATTATATTCGCACGGATTCATTAGGCTTGGCGAATGTTCATACCCGATTGTTATTAAAATATGGCGAAGGGTATGGCCTCGTTATTTCAACTTTTCAAGGACGCGGGACTGTGGTTTCAATTCGAATCCCTATGAGATTCCAAACGAAAAGTGAATTGCAGTTAAGAAATCAGAGAATAGTGTAAAGCTGTTTTTATACAAATCCCCTATGATAAGAGTGAGAGAATAATCGTTAATAACAGAAAGGGGAAAACTATGAAGAAGAAGCTGTTAGTAATTTGTGCAATTTTGCTCTTGTTAAGTAGCGTAATAGGCTGCTCCAAGCAGGATGCAGGAGCTTCGAAAAGCAAAGAGGCCGGAGAACAGGCTGCGGCCGCCGATGACTTGAGTGAAAAGTTGACCATAAATTGGATGGCTCGCTCCTTTCAAGGCGGGGGTTGGCCGGAAGACCATCCGATGATTCGCGAGCTGAACAAAAAGTTTAATGTGGATTTAAAAATTCAGTGGGTACCTGCAGCCAATATTAAAGAGAAGCTGAATGTCCTTGCCGCCTCGAACGAATTCCCGGACGTATTTTTTGTCCTTCATCCGGAATTCAACAAGTGGAAGAAGCAAGGATTATTCCTTGATGTACAACCTGTTTTGAATCAATATCCCAATTTGGCGAAAATTCCTCAGGATACATTAAAGCGGCTGAATCCTCAAGGAAAGATCCTCGGATTTCCTTACTATATAACGGAAGCAAGGGATTCATTGTCCGTTCGTGAGGATTGGCTAAAGAAACTTAATTTGTCTGCACCAAAAACCTTGGATGAATTTTATGAGGTTGCGAAGGCTTTTGCGACGAAAGATCCCGACGGCAATGGAAAACAGGATACAACCGGTTTTTCGTTTTACATTGATTCAACCACCAATACGCTTCGTGACATTGAATTTATTATGGCCGGATTCGGCTTAGCAAATCAATGGAAAGAAGTAAACGGCAAATTGGTGCCTTATCAGACGCAAGTGGAGGAATGGAAAAGCTTTTTAACCTTCATGAATAAAGCTTATAATGAAGGTGTATTGGATAAAGATTTTGCCGTAAACAAAATAAGATCAACCATTGAAAAGTTCGAATCAAACAAAGTGGGTTTTGCTTATTTGAATCCTAATGAGTGGAACTCTTCCATTAAAAACGTTACTAAGCTTGTACCGAACGCTTTGGTAAGCGCTCTCGAACCTCCAAAGGGCCCGACAGGCTTGACCGGAACGCAGATCATTGACAGTCTGGACAAATACGTTATTAATGCCAAAATCGATCCGAAGAAGCAGCGCCGGATCTTGATGATCCTGGATTATATGCTTTCCCCGGAGGGATCGGATTTTATCAAGCATGGTATAGAAGGGGTCCATTATAAGAAGATTTCCGAAGACAAATACGAGAAGCTGGAAGCCGCGGACAAGGACCGGCAGAACTTGTTAAACATCTGGGTATTCCGTCCGTTTACTCCAAGTATACAAATGTACAAGTGGGAAGATCCGGCTCTGCACAAAATGATGCGAGACATGTTCGCCCAAAATCAAAAACACAAATGGCTTAATCAGGCGGCAGGGCTTGAGTCCGATACCATGACGAAAAGCGGCGCCAACCTGAATATAAAGTTTATGGAAACCGTGTCCAAAATCATAATGGGCCGTGAGCCGGTATCCGCTATAGAGAAAGCGTCAGCAGACTGGCTTGCCAACGGCGGCAATAAAATTATAGAGGAAATCAACAAGTCGTTTAAGGAATAATTGCAAAATCTAATCCTCCTTTAAGAAGTCGCATTCTTCGCAAAAGAAGTATGTGACTCTTGGGAGGATTTTTTTTGTATCTAAAATCAGAGGATCGGATAACGACTTCAGAAAATGCACCGTTTATGATTAATCCAGGTGAGATTTATTTTATAGATGGAGATGAGACAAATGAGGATTTTGTTTCTGGATTTGGATTCAACGAGCCCAGATCACTTGGGATGTTACGGTTATCATCGGAATACTTCTCCGAATATTGATAGAATCGCTGCGGAAGGAGTCCGTTTTACCAATTATTATACTTCGGATGCCCCGTGCGCCCCTTCCCGGACAGCGCTGATGAGCGGTAAATTCGGTATTATAAACGGCTTGGTAGGCCATGGGGGAACAGCCGGCGATATGAAGCCGGAAGGGAAAGACCGCGAGCTGATGGGTAAGCTGACGCGCGGAGGATCGCTTCCGTCTTACTTGGGATTAATAGCCGATTTGAAAACGGCGTTGATTAGTCCGTTTGCCCAAAGACATTCGACCTTTCATTTTTACGCGGGCTTCGACGAGGTTTTAAATACGGGCAAATTAGGCAACGAATCGGCCGAGCATGTAACGCCGGTAGCTCTGGATTGGATCCGGAGAAACGGAAGTCAGGATAACTGGTTCCTGTATATCAATTACTGGGATTCGCATACCCCTTACCGGGCGCCGATGGAATTCGGAAATCCCTTTGAGAATGATCCGCTGCCGGTATGGTTGACGGAGGAAGTGTTGGAAAGACATAAGCAGGCGGTCGGTTCCCATTGTGTTCATGAGCTGAATATTGATTTTAAAAATAAGACCTATGATAATCAAACGAATCCCAGCTTCCCGCGGCACCCTGGGGAAATCCAAGATATGAACGACATGAGAAGGATGATTGACGGATACGATTGCGGAATCCGTTATATGGACGAGCATCTTGGCCGTTTATTTGCCGCTTTGGAAGAGCAAGGTGTAATGGATGATCTGGTCATTATCATCACTGCTGATCATGGCGAGAATATGGGGCAATTAGGGATTTACGGGGAACATGCCACCGCCGATCAAGGCACATGCCGTATTCCGATGATTATCCGTTGGCCGGGAGTGAAGCAGGGCATCGTGGATGACGGGCTGCATTATCATCTGGATCTGCTTCCGACTTTGGCGGATATGCTGGACAGCCCGGCCGTTCACGATTGGAATGGAGTCAGCTATGCCCCTGTTCTAAGAGAAGGAGCCGACTGCGGACGCGATTATTTGGTGGTCTCGCAATGCGCGCATGTTGTCCAACGCAGTGTTCGTTTCCGGGATTGGATATATATTCGGACTTATCATGACGGTTTTCATCTGTTCGATGAAGAGATGCTGTTCAATCTTGCCGAAGACCCTAAAGAGCAGCATAATGTCGCGTCCGAACATCGGGAGGTTTGCATGGAGGCGGTGTATTATTTGAACCAATGGCATGACGAAATGATGCGCCGGAACAGCGATGCTGTCGACCCGTTATGGACCGTGATCAAAGAAGGCGGACCTTTCCATGCGAAGGGGTATTTGAAAGGGTACATTAAGCGGCTGGAGGAAACGGGCAGAAGCCATCTGGTTCCAGAACTTGTCCGCAGGCACCCTGAGGAATTCCCTAAAGAGCCGGATACCGTCATGGCGCTTCTTCAAGCGAAGGTTCGCGCCAGAATGACATGGAAATAGGGGGAAGGGGATTCTGTCGTCAGCTTCAAGGGGGAAGATAACCGTGAAATTGAAAACAAACAGACCTAGCATCATGTGGATTTCGTTGAGGATACGAGTCCGAGATTCGGCTGCTACGGTGATCAGTTGGCGCGGACATCCCATATTGAGAAGTTGGCGCAGGAGGTACGCTTTTGCATGTCCTGACGGAGCTAATATTAATCGTTAAAAAATCAGATGATTGTTTAACGACTTTCCGAAGCAAAGCCTTTATTCTTAAGCCATAAAACTAAAACAAATGATGATTGATGCAGGGGGGATATTTGTGCAACAAGAAATCACAGTCAAGCTTGCCGGGAGGCAATCCCAAACGTTTAAGAAACAAGCATGGAAGGAATGGAGAAGAGGTCTTCCGCTTTACCTGATGATATTGCCTGGATTTTTATTTTTTCTCATCTTTCGTTATATACCTATGGGCGGTATCGTTATTGCTTTTCAAGACTATAGTCCGTTTACCGGCTTTTTCGGCAGCGAGTGGGTGGGATTCGCGCATTTTCAACGTTTGTTTGGGGAACCGGAATTTTGGTCCTTATTAAAAAACACATTGATATTGAGTGCGCTGAATTTATTTTTCTTTTTCCCCGCTCCTATACTTATTGCTGTAGTACTGAACGAAGCAAGAATACAATGGTTCAAAAAATTTGTCCAAACCGCCATTTATATGCCTCATTTCCTTTCGTGGGTAGTTGTTGTAGGGATCACGGTTATCTTGTTTGCCACACAGGAAGGGGCAATCAATAAAGCTTTGGCGACTGCAGGTTTTGAGCGGTTGGAGATTATGACGGATCCGGATTACTTCCGCATTGTGTATGTATTGCAAAATATCTGGAAAGAAGCGGGCTGGAATGCGATTATTTTTCTGGCAGCATTGGCTTCTGTGGATCCCACCTTGTACGAAGCGGCAGTCGTGGACGGAGCTGGCAGATGGAAGCAGTTGTGGCACGTTACTCTGCCTGCTTTAAGGTCAACCATTATTATCCTGTTTATTCTAAGACTGGGACAAGTGATGGACATCGGCTTCGAGCATATCTATCTAATGCAAAATTCATTGAATCTGTCTGTTTCCGATATATTTGATACGTACGTCTACAGATCGGGTGTTCTGCAAGGGGAGTTCAGCTATACAACGGCTGTAGGGTTGTTCAAGTCCAGCATCGGTCTGATTTTGATTATAATTGCCAACAAACTGGCAAAAAAAGCTGGAGAAGAGGGGGTCTATTAGGATGGGATCCTTTGACGCACGCGGAAAAAGTCCCCTTTTTACTTTGATAATATACGGTGTGTTGGTTATGTCGCTAATGGGCATTTTCATTCCGTTCATTTACGTTATCTCCAGTTCTTTTGCAACGGAACAGGAGTTTCTCTCCCGCGGATTTTTCATATTTCCCAGAGAATGGACGATTGAGGCCTACGGATATTTATTAAGTAACGAAAATTTCACAACGGCTTTTGGAAATTCCGTTCAGATCACGGTAACTGGGACAGCGATTAATATTATACTAACAAGCCTGATGGCTTACGGCTTGTCAAAAAGCTGGCTGCAGGGGCACCGCTATCTTAACTTTATGGTGTTGTTTACGATGATTTTTTCAGGAGGAATGATCCCTACATATCTTGTTATTAAAGAACTTGGTCTTATCAATAGCTATTGGGCTTTGTATCTTAATATGGCCATTGCTCCTTTTAACTTGATTGTGATGAGAAGCTTTTTTCAAAACATCCCTTCCGAGCTGGAAGAGGCCGCGCGTATTGACGGCTGCAGCGAGGTGAGACTGTTTTTGCGCATCGTCATCCCGTTATCAATGCCGGCCATTGCGACCTTTACCTTATTTTATGCGGTATTCAATTGGAACCAATATTTTTATGCGATTCTGTTTTTAAACAATTCTTCGGATTGGCCGCTTCAGGTTTATTTGCGGCAAATGCTTATTGAAACGACCTCGGGTATGGAGGCGGATGCAGGAGGCTTTCATTACACGCCGGCTGTCAAGATGGCGGCAGTCATCATTACCGCTGTTCCGTTGTTGATCGTTTATCCGTTCCTGCAGAAGTACTTTAACAAAGGGATGCTGTTGGGTTCTGTAAAAGGTTAATCAGTAAAAATTCCATAGGAGAAGGAGTGGCAATATGCAGCATTTAAAACAGAAGCCTTTTTATTTGACGGACGAAGATATTTCCTGGGTGGAACAGACGTTGGCAAGTATGACGCCGGATGAAAAAGTGGGCCAGTTGTTTTGCATGATCGGACGTTCGAGCGATGAAGAATACTTGAGCGATCTAGCCAAAACCTATAATGCCGGCGGGCTGATGTGCCGGCCAATGGCCGCGGAAGATATAGTAAAGACCGTAAGGACGCTGCAGCAAAACTCGAAAATCCCCATGTTGATCGCTGCCAATTTGGAAAAAGGCGGTTCGGGGATCGCAAATGAAGGCACGACCGTCGGCTCCGTTATGCAGGTTGCGGCTACGAATGACATAGAGATGGCTTATAAGCTGGGAACGGTTTGCGGAAGGGAAGGAGCCGCCGTGGGCTGCAATTGGTCTTTTGCACCGATTATCGATATCGATTATAACTTCCGGAATCCAATCACGAATACTCGGACTTTCGGTTCGGAACCGGATCGCGTCCGGCAGATGGGAGTTCAGTATCTAAAAGCGGTGCAGAAATACGGCGTAGCCGCCTCGATTAAACATTTCCCCGGAGACGGTTTGGATGAGCGGGATCAGCATTTGGTGGAGAGCATCAATCCCTTGAGCTGTGAGGAATGGGACGCCACTTACGGGGCCATCTACAAAGCATGTATCGAGGAAGGCGCCATGACGGTAATGGTCGGCCATATTTTGCAGCCGGCTTACAGCAGAAAGCTTAATCCGAATCTGAAGGATGAAGAGCTTTTGCCAGCCTCGTTATCTTATGAATTGACGACGAAGCTGTTGAAGGAACGGATGGGTTTTAACGGCCTGGTCGTAACGGATGCTTCGACCATGGCCGGGATGATGATCTCTATGCCTAGAGCGCAAGCGGTACCTCATGCCATCGCGGCAGGCTGCGACATGTTCCTCTTCACCCGCAGTCTGGAAGAGGACTTTAAGTACATGAAGCAGGGCATTGAGAACGGCGTTATTACGCAGGAAAGGCTTCATGATGCGCTGACGAAAATTCTTGCCTTGAAAGCGGCCTTAAAGCTTCATAAGAAACAAGCGGATGGAACGTTGTTCCCATCGCTGGATGAAGCCATGCGGGTATTAGGAAATGAAGAACACCGGGCATGGTCGGTGGAGTGTGCCGATAGGGCCGTTACGATCGTGAAAGAAGAGAAAGGCGTTCTGCCGATTCACCCCGACAAATATAAGAAAGTGCTTTTTTACGATATCGAATCTGAAGCGGGGATTGCATATTCGGCAAGAGTAGGAGCGGCCGATCAGTTCATGAATCTGTTGCAAGCGGAAGGATTTGATGTCGACCGGTTCGAGACGAATCCGGGCTTTGAAGGCATGATGACGCCGCAAAGTAATATCGTCGGGAAGTACGATTTGATTGTTTATTTGGCCAATATGGTGACCAAAAGCAATCAAACCGTGGTGCGGATAGAATGGAAGCAGCCGATGGGCGCCAATGTTCCCGTGTACATGTCCTCGATTCCGACGATCTTTATTTCCGTCGAAAATCCGTACCATCTCTTGGATGCGCCGAGGGTACGAACCTACATTAACGCCTACAATTCCAATGACAATGTGCTGCATGCCTTGATTGACAAGCTGATGGGACGATCCGAGTTCAAGGGAATAAGCCCTGTTGATCCTTTCTGTGGAATGTGGGATACAAGACTATGAATTATAAAGCGATCATTTTCGATTTGGACGGAGTTATCGTATCGACGGATCACTATCATTTCCTGGCCTGGTCTCATATTGCCTCGCAAGAGGGGATTGATTTCGACGAGCAGGTAAATCACCGTTTGCGCGGCGTCAGCCGGATGGAGAGTCTTGAGATCATTCTGGAGAAAGCCCAAAGGTGTTATTCCCCTGAGGAAAAGATGGAGCTTGCACAGAAAAAAAATGAATTTTACCGGGGACTCTTGGAGAATCTGTCCGAAAAGGATTTGCTTCCTGGGGTCAAAGAGACTTTACTCGCCTTGCGTGAGCAGGGTTGCAAGCTGGCGATCGGATCGTCTAGCAAAAACACGCCTCTCATACTTAAGCGAGTAGGGTTGGAAGGGTTCTTCGAGGCAGTAGCTGATGGAACTCAAATACAGCAGAGTAAACCGGATCCCGAAGTTTTTTTGCTGGCCGCGCGAAAGCTTGGTATGGAACCGGCCGATTGTCTTGTCGTAGAGGATGCCGAAGCCGGAATACTGGCTGCCAAAAGGGGACGCATGGCAGCGGCTGCCGTAAGCGAAGCGAGAAACTGTTCCATGGCGGACTACAAGCTGGATTCTCTCACTGAGCTCCTCCCTCTTGTATAACGCCCTGTTTAGGGGGTAATGGGGCGGGGATTTATGAGGAAAGATTGGGACGTTCCCGCAGCACTGAGGGGGCGTCTCGCCCTAAGGGGCAGGCTCAGCTTTGGGCGAAGTCGTTTATTGCGCTTACGTTGGGTAATTTTTTATTTTTTTCAGCCACCAAAGCCTTAACTTTATCCCGACACTGACCTCCAGGATTATTCCTGCCGTGAGAGTCGGTGAAGGGATCGGTTTTTTTTGGATGCCAAATGGTCCTGCATGTCGATCGGGCCGTTATACGGTATTTTATATGATTTTGCTGGCCGTATTATTTCAGGCTTAAATCAATAGAAAGAAAAAGCAGATCAGTTCCGCTTCCGATGGCAAAGAGCTTCATAAATTAATGCAGTCGAACAGACAGTGACGGAGGATCCAGGGAGAAACAGAATAACGAACGGAGTGATAGATTGAGTAAACCTGATATTCTGGTATTTTTAAGCGATCAGCATCATGCTCTCTATGCAGGTTTTGCGGGGCATCCGTTGGTGCGTACGCCCCACACGGATCAGTTGGCTGCCGACGGCGCAGTGTTTGAAAACGCCTATACATCGTCGCCGCTTTGCGTGCCTTCTAGAATGTCGATGCTAACCGGCCAATTGCCGGAAAAAACCGGTATCTATACGAATGAAGGGGCGATCGGCAGCGCCCAGACAACTTTCCTGCACAGTATTGCGGCGGAAGGATATGAGACGGTATTGTGCGGACGCATGCATTTCCTGGGAGAAGACCAACGCCACGGGTTTACCAAGCGAATCATGGGGGAAATGACGCCGCTGTTTTGGGGAAGGTATGGTAAAGCAAGAAACGATCTCGGGCCTTATGTCGGAACGATGGCCAATCAACCTTTGAAGATTATCGGCGGAGGTACTTCGCCGGTGCTTGAATATGATAGAGCGGTGATCAGGGCTGCCTTGGAATATTTGAACCAAGACCACGAGAAGCCCCAATGCATCGTGGTGGGAACTTACGGCCCTCACCATACGTTCGTTGCTCCTGCGGATTTATATTCGTATTACAAGGAGAGGATCGATCTTCCGCAATCGTTCGAAAGCGATAGTGATCACCCTATCCTGTCTAAGCTGCGAGAGAGCAAGCTGACTGTAGATACGTTGAGAAAGCTTCGTACCGCCTATCTGGGTATGATCGAAACCATAGACGGACAGGTCGGCGAGGTGCGTGAAGCGTGGAACCGATACCTTGAACGGCAAGACCGCCAAGGCGTATTCGTCTACATGTCGGACCATGGCGAACAAGCCGGCGAACATGGGCTAATCGGCAAAAATACATTCTATGAAGGATCCGCGAAGATTCCGATTGTTTTTGCCGGCGATGGAATTACCGTCGGGCATAAAATTTCCCAACCTGTCAGTATTATGGACGTAGGGCTGACATTATGCGAATTTGCCGGTGCGCCCACACCGCCGAGACCTGACGGTATCAGTCTGAAGCGGCAGCTTTCCGGCGGAGGGGAGGATAAAGAACGAATGGTCATCAGCGAGACCCTGCATACGTTTGATGGACGCCATATCCCAGGCCGTATGCTTCGCAAAGGAAGGTGGAAATATGTGGCGTATGCGTTTCACGAGGAATTCAATCAACTTTTCGACCTTGAGGAGGATCCGTTCGAGCTTTATAACCTCCATAGCGAAAGAACCGATATTGCACGAGAGTTTCAAAAGCATCTCCAGCAAACCTGGAACATTGGGGCGATCATCGAAAAGCATCAGGAAAAAGCTGAGCATTATGCGTTACTGTCCAAGTGGGGCAAAGCCGTCGATGTTCCTGAGAGCGAGAGATGGCCGGTATCGGTTGAGGCCACGGTTCTTCCAAGCAAAGAGTAGATAACTTTTTTTGGATTAAGAAGCTAATAAATTATTTCAAATACAAAAAGGACGGCGATCCCATGTCAGTTGATCCCGTATTGGCAAGTAAAAGTGTCCTATTAACCCAGCAGAAATCTCGAATAACGTATAAACTGAATTGGAAGCTTTTAGGTCAAATATTTTGGAGCTTCTTTAAGATTGGCCCTGTTACATTCGGAGGGGGCTATGCCATGATCCCTCTCATTGAGAGGGAAGTAATAGAGCGCCGTAAATGGATTAAGGAAAAGGATGTGACCGATGTGTTCGCGGTTTCCGAATCCATTCCCGGTGCCATCGCGATTAATTCCGCCACTTTCGTCGGCTTCAGAATCGCCGGCATTCCCGGCGCCATCGCGGCCATGCTGGGTGTGTTGCTTCCAACTTTCTTCATCGTTCTGGGGCTAAGCATCGCTTTCCTGCAGGTTCAGGACAATCCGAAGATTGAAGCGGCCTTTAAAGCCATCAAGCCTTCCATAGTTGCTCTTATCGCATATGCCGGGATCAAGATCGGTAAAACGGCCATTGTTGATAAAACTACCTTTTGTACCGTTTTGGCAACAACCGCAATTATGGTAATTACGCATTTTAGCCCGGTTATCGCCATTGTTACCGGCGCATTCATCGGCATTCTTCAGGTCAAAATCAAAGAACTGATGGGAATGAAGGTGAGCTTGGAAAAAGAGGAACCAAGCCAATACCTGTATACGGATTATTATTTAGGAGACGGAATTTGAGGAGCGTATGATGATGCTTTGGGAGTTGTTTCGCACATTTTTGACGATCGGATTTGTTTCCTTCGGCGGCGGCTATGCCATGATCCCCGTAATCGGAGCTGCAGTCGAGAAGAATCAATGGATGACCGGTCAGGAATTCATCGATGTAACTGCTGTAGCCGGTATGTCTCCGGGACCGATCGCTACGAACACTGCTATTTTTGTCGGCATAAAACTGCCGGACTCGCAGGGGCAGTTGTTTCCACATTAGGCATGCTTTTGCCCTCGCTAATCATCGTCGTTGCCGTAGCAACCTTCTTCTATAAAATATATAAGCACAAAGTGGTCAAATCGGCATTTTACGGATTGCGCGCTATCGTGACCGGCCTTATTTTTTACGGGGCGATTAAATTCGGTTTGAGTAGCAATATGGTCACATTCGATTTGACTTGGTACACTATGATCGCTTGGATCATCTTCGTCTCATCTCTTTTCGCCTTATTGAAGCTTAAAACCCATCCGCTCTATGTTATTGTGCTGTCAGGGCTTTTTGGAGCGGCTATCTTTTCTTAAATTCAATCCGCCAATCAAAATCAGAGTGAACATTTGGTTTTTTAGTTGAATAAATTCATTATTTAACAAGCCCTTTACTCATAATAAGATGGTTAGGAACCAAGTGAAATAACAATGTATATTATTCATAAATATTGAATATTTAAGAAATGCGTTTTTTCTCATTATTAGTGAAATAAAGAAGAAGAGTATTGGATGAGCTGAGGACTTGAATATTTAATTTTTCAAGACCATCGTACCGTCGATATGAAGTACAACATCATTACGGATGTACATGTCACTGCAGGCAATGTCCACGATTCCTTACCTTACGTTGAACGACTGGACCGACAGGTAAAGCGTTTCGGCTTTAAAGTCGAAGCCGTAGCCCGGGATTCGGGTTATTTAACCAATCCCATTTGCAAGAAATTACACGACAGAAGGATTTTTTCCGTTATTGCTCATCGTCGCTTTCATCCCACACAGGGTTTATTTCATAAATGGGAATTTAAATACCATGTAGGTACCGATTCTTATGTGTGCCCAAATAACCAGCAGCTCACCTACAAAACAACGAATCGAGAAGGTGACAGACATTACACATCAAACCCGGAGGTTTGTAAAACCTGTCCCTTCCTCTCA
>NZ_VIDW01000004.1:0-211812 GCF_006519665.1 Paenibacillus sp. tmac-D7
CGACAAACACCCGATTCCCGCAGTATCGCAGGAATCGGGTGTTTTTTGTCCTATGTGCTGAATTCGTTAGCGCGGCTTAAGACAGCTCGACTTCTTTTACAAACCGCTTCACCAGTTCAATGAACACCGGCTTCGTCCGGTTGGCCACGGCTACTACCTGCTCATGCGTCAACGGCTCCAGCTCCTCGCCGATCGCCATGTCGGTGATGCACGAGATGCCGAGCACGCGCAACCCCGCGTGACTGGCCGCGATCACTTCGCCGACGGTCGACATGCCGATCGCGTCGCCTCCGAGCTTCGCGAGCATCGTTAACTCGGCAGGGGGCAAATAGTTCGGTCCGCTGATGCCGGCGTATACGCCTTCCTGCAGCCGTATCGGCTCGCCCCGCTCCGCGCTCAACTGCTCGCCGATACGTTTAGCGAGCTGGCGGTATTCGCGGTTATAGGCTTGCGACATGTCGGGGAAGCGAACCCCCAGCTCCGGGTGATGGATGCCGATTAACGGATTATCACCCGTCATATTTAAGTGATCGGAAATCAGCATCAAATCCCCCGCCGCGAACTCACGGTTCATTCCCCCCGCCGCATTCGTGATAATCAGCGATCGCACGCCGAGCTGCTTCATCACATAGATCGGGAAAACGACCTTCTTCATCGAATAGCCTTCGTAATAATGAAAACGGCCCTGCATGACGATGACCGATTTTCCTTCCAATTGACCGATCACGAATTGACCGGCATGACCTTCCACGGTCGATACCGGGAAATGCGGAATCCGGTCATATGGAATCGTCACCGGATGCTCGACCTGATGCGCCAAATCCCCTAGCCCGGAACCTAACACCATCCCGATATCAAGCGGACGCCGATCGATTTGATCGCTGATCCATTGTACGGCTTCCTGAATGTGCTGAACATAATCCGAGTCCATGCTCTCCACTCCTTTTCGAATTTTGTCGCGAGCCTAACCGGAACTCACATCTTCGGGATAATGCCCATGATCAGCTTCAAAAAGGTTTGTTTTACGCGTTCCGTCGTTTCGATTACTTCTTCGTGCGACAGCGGCTGGTCGAGAATGCCTGCGGCCATGTTGCTGATGCATGAGAAACCCAGCACCTCAATGCCTGCATGACGCGCCACCAGCACTTCCGACACCGTCGACATGCCGACGGCGTCTCCGCCGAGCGTCCGGATCATGCGAATTTCAGCCGGCGTCTCATAGGAAGGGCCAAGCAGGCCGAGGTATACGCCCTCCTGCAGCGTAAGCCCCTGCTCGGCGGCAACGCTCTTCGCCACTTCGCGAAGTCTGCGGCTGTACGCCTCGGACATATCCGGGAACCGAACGCCAAGCTCCCCGAAGTTCGGTCCGATCAGCGGGTTGCGGAACGTGAAGTTGATATGATCGCGAATGATCATCAAGTCGCCCGGGCTATAAGACGTGTTCACGCCCCCCGCCGCATTCGTGACAAGCAGCTTCTGCACGCCGAGCTCCTTCATGACGCGCACCGGGAACGATACGGTGTCCACACCGTATCCTTCGTACATATGAAACCGGCCCTTCATGAGCAGTACATGCCGTCCGCCGATCGTGCCCAGCAGCAGCTCCCCGGCATGTCCTTCCACCGTAGACACCGGAAAATTCGGGATTTCTTCATACGGGATCGTAACCGCATCCTCGACAAGATCGGCCAATACGCCGAGACCCGAACCGAGAATAAGGGCGACCTCGGGCGTCACCGGGTATTTCTCGCGGATGTAAGCCGCGGCCTCTTTAATATTTTGCAGCAAAGGTATTTGTTGCACGATGAATCGGCTCCCTTCATAAATAACCCTGTTTTTGAATCAACGCAGCTGTTGCAAGAAGCTTTGTCCGTTCCCTGTCAGCGGTACCCCGAAGTTATCGGCGACCGTTGCGCCGACATCGGCGAACGTAGCGCGCACGCCGAGCGAATCCGGCTGCTTGAACGCCGGACTGTACACCAGCAACGGCACGTATTCCCGCGTATGATCCGTACCGGGATGAATCGGATCGTTCCCGTGATCCGCCGTCAGGATGAGCAGATCCTCTTCCCCGATTTGCTCCATAATCCTTGGCAGCCATTCGTCGAATTCGTTCAGCGCGCTCGCATAACCGATCGGATCGCGCCGGTGTCCGTACAACGAATCGAAATCGACCAGGTTCGTAAATAACAAGCCTCGGAACGGCTCCAGCAAACGTTCGATCGTCTTCTGGATGCCGTCGAGATTGCTCTTCGTCGACTGCGCGGACGTCACGCCCTCACCCGAGTATATATCGTTGATTTTACCGACGGCGATCACGTCGAGCCCGGCTTCCTTCAGCCGGTTCATAACCGTCGGCGCCGGCGGCTTCACCGCATAGTCGTGCCGGTTCGGCGTACGTTTGAACGCGCCGGGCTCGCCGATGTACGGACGGGCGATGACGCGTCCGACGGCATATGGATCTTCCAGCGTAAGGCGGCGGGCGATCTCGCAAGCGCGATACAGCTCGTCCAGCGGGATAACCTCTTCGTGAGCGGCAAGCTGGAAGACGCTGTCCGCCGACGTGTAAACGATCCAAGCGCCGGTTTCCATTTGCTCGGCGCCAAGCTCGTCCAATATTTCCGTGCCGGAGGCCGGCTTGTTGCCGATCACCTTACGGCCGGTTTCCTGCTCGAATCGTTCGATCAATTCGGGAGGGAATCCGTCCGGAAAGACGTTGAACGGAATGTCGACTTTCAATCCCATAATTTCCCAATGACCGGTCATCGTATCTTTGCCGACGGACACCTCGGCCATTTTGCCGAAATAGCCTTGCGGCGTATGGGTTGGCTCTATGCCGGTAAGTTCGGCGATATTGCCGAGTCCGAGCTTGCGCATATGCGGCAGGTGTAATGTGGGAACCCGCTCCGCGATATGGCCGAGCGTATGTGCACCGCTATCTTGAAACCGCGGCGCATCAGGCAGTTCTCCTATGCCGACGCTATCGAGTACGATTAGGCAAATCCGTTTGAATGTCAATGGCAGCACCTCCCAGTATCGCTACAAGCCTACGGCTATTATCGCAAAACGCTGCTGCCTTTGCAAAGCGCGAAACCGACAAGAAACCCGTTCTTCGGTCTGAGAGAACGGGTGACGATCAGGATTCGATTTTCGCTCTGGGATGCGTCCGGTCGTAAACTTCTTTCATCTTCCCCCGCGTCACTTGCGCGTAAATTTGGGTGGACGAGATGTCGGCGTGCCCGAGCATTTCTTGCACGGAGCGAAGATCGGCCCCGTTCTCCAGCAGATGGGTTGCAAAGGAATGACGCAGCGTATGAGGCGTTATTTCCTGCTCGATCCCCGCTTCCTGCGCGTAACGCTTCATAATTTTCCAGAACCCTTGCCGGGTCATACGGCTTCCGAGGTGACTGATGAACAGCGCCTCTTCGACTTTGGACGGCTTCAGCAGCTTCGGCCGCATCGAGTCGATATAAGCCTGAACATAATCGGAGGCGATGCGGCCGAGCGGAACGATCCGTTCCTTGCTTGTACCGACGCAGCGGATGAAACCCAAGCCCGGATTCACGCTGGCCACATCCAGCGAAATCAGCTCGGAAACGCGGATTCCCGTCGCATACAGCACCTCCAGCATCGCCTTATCGCGCATCCCGCTCGGGGAGCCCGTTTGCGGAGCATCGAGCAGCCTGCCGATCTCCTGCACCGTCAACACTTTAGGCACCCTTTTCTCCAGCTTCGGCGTCTCCAGATGGAGCGAAGGATCGTGGTCGATGCGCCGTTCCCGCACCAAAAATTGATAGAAGGCGCGAATCGAAATAATGCTGCGGGTTTGCGTTGCGGCGGCTCTCCCTTTTTGCTTTAAGCGCAGCATATAGCCGGATAAGTTCGTCTTGCCGGTTTCGGCAAGCGAACCGATCCCGGACTCTTCCAAATAGTCCAGGTACTGCATAATGTCGCGCTCGTATGAATCCAGCGTGTTGGGCGCCAGTCCCCGCTCGTCGCACAAAAAACGAATGAATGACTGCAATTGCTCTCTCATGCCTGCAAATCCCCTTTTATGTGTTGATAAGGACGCATAAGTACGGGCTTATACGGCGTATCAACCTTGACAAACGCTTTGTCCTTATTCATACAAGGACGGCGTGGCCGTTTATCCTCGTGCACCAATGGCGATTGTTACTAATTTCAACGCAAAAGGGGCGTTTTCCTGCCTTTATTCACCGATCCAATAAAAAAGCTTCAATCTGTCCCCCATGCCCTCCGGCTTGACGGCAACCGCGGAGTCGCTTTGAAACACCTTGACCGCTCGTCCTACGGGCTCCTTGTATTTCGGCATAGGCTCCATCACCTGCGTGACGATCAGCAGCAGATGATACAGCGCAAACGTAAACACGACAAAAAGCAGCCCGAAGCGCAGCCGCTCGATCCACTTGCCGATACGAAAATGAAAGATCACAGCGTTCCCTCCTTCTGAAGACGGTTGTCCGGCTTCGCAAGCCGAAAGACGCCTCCTAAGAGTAGGCTATGATCTTTCGTCGTCATTTATGTCGAACCGGCGGCCGAAACGGGCCACTCGCTTAACTGATCGGCAGCAGCGCGTCCAGCCCGGTATAAGGCAGGCCTACGGCTTCGGCCACCGCCGCATAGGTCACATGCCCCTGATAGGTGTTTACGCCATGCTTAAGCGGCGGATTGGCGTAGAGGGCGCGCATGACGCCTTTGGTGGCGATCTCCATCGCATAGGCAATCGTCACGTTGGTCAGCGCCAGCGTCGACGTCCGCGGCACCGCTCCCGGCATATTCGCGACTGCGTAGTGGATCACGCCGTGCTTCTCGTAGGTCGGCTCGCTATGTGTCGTCACCCGGTCCACCGTCGCGATCGATCCGCCCTGATCGACAGCCACATCGACGATAACAGCGCCGGGCTTCATCGTTCTGACCATGTCTTCCGTCACAAGCTTCGGCGCCTTCGCGCCAGGTATCAAGACGGCGCCGATCAACAAATCGGCTTTCTGGACGGCATTGGCAATATGGTAAGGGTTCGACATCAGCGTCCGGATGCGGCCGTGGAAGACGTCATCCAAGTAGCGCAGACGTTCCGCGCTCCGTTCGATCACAACGACGTTCGCTCCCATCCCGAGCGCAATTTTGGCGGCGTTCGTGCCGACGATGCCGCCACCCAGTATGATCACATCCGCCGGCGGCACGCCCGGCACGCCGCCGAGCAGGATGCCCCTGCCGCCGTAAAACTGCTCCAAAAATTGCGCGCCGACCTGCACCGACATGCGTCCGGCCACTTCGCTCATCGGGGTCAGCAGCGGTAAGCCGCCGTTCGGCAGTTGGATGGTTTCGTAAGCGATCGACGTCATTTTGCTTTGGACGAGCGCCTCCGTCAAGCGAGGCTCGGCCGCCAAATGCAAGTACGTGAACAGCGTTAAGCCTTCGCGGAAATACCCGAACTCACTCGGAAGCGGTTCCTTGACCTTCATGATCATATCGGCGCGACCCCAGACGTCCGCCGTCTCCGGAACGATCTCGGCTCCTTCCTTGGCGTAATCGTCGTCCGAGAAGCCGCTCCCTGCGCCTGCGCCCGCTTCTATCAACACTTGATGGCCGTTTGCCGTCAGCATCGCCGCCCCTCCGGGCGTCAGGGCGACCCGGTTTTCGTTATTTTTTATCTCTTTCGGAACTCCGATGATCATCTCCATCGCCTCCCGCATTGGTCTATCCCAGGTTTAGCGTGTGCCAAAGATCGCATATTCATGAAACAAGCATGCAAAAAAACCTCCGCTTGCTGATAATCAAGCCGAAGGTTTGTTTGTTTACGATTTGTTTTTGCCCTTGCACCGGTGACAAATACCTTGAAAGTCAAGCCGGTGATCCAGCACCTGGAAGCCGTAATCCCGCTCAAGCCGCTCTTCCAGCTCCCCGAGCCAGTCTTCCATAATCTCGTCCACCGTTCCGCATTGCACGCAAATCAAATGGTGATGATGATGATGAGTGCTTTCATTGCGCAGATCGTAACGGGCAACTCCGTCCCCGAAGTTCATTTTCTCCACGACATGCAATTCGCTGAGCAACTCCAACGTGCGGTAAACGGTGGCAAGACCGATCTCGGGAGCTTTATCTTTGACGAGCATAAAGACATCCTCGGCGCTTAGATGATCCTCTTCGTTCTCAAGTAAAACCCGTACCGTCGCTTCGCGTTGAGGTGTCAATTTATAGCCCTGCGATTGCAGTTGTTGTTTGATTTTTTCAATGCGAGATTCCATGCTCCTCCCCCTACGGCTGCCATCAATCCGCTTAGGCTGCCTTCCAATGGCGCGGATTCGCTAATGATAACGTTATGCTTACATTATAGGAGGAGAAATACAGGAAAGTCAAACGTCTTTTAGCCCGCACCCACCGTCACGAGCATCGGAGTGACCCACTGCATCATAGCCGGTGACAGATAGGCCTCGAACAGTGCAACGCCGACCATCAGCACCCCGGATGCCGCAGCAACGCTGGTGAAGCGCAGCAGCGGCTCGAACAGCGCCCCTTTTTTCTGAATGAACCGGTTCTTCACCAGACGAACGGAGAACGCGATCGCGGTTACGCTGCATACGATAAGGACCGGAATGACGATCAGGTTTTGCGGAACGACGGAGACGAGCGCGAACAGCAGTCCGTGCCACGACAGGGTACCGACCATATACCCGACGGTGAAGCCGATCAATACGCCCTTCAGGAAGTCCAGGATGAGGATCAGCGGCAGCCCGATGACCGACATGCCCAGCAGCCAGATGATCAGCACCCACTTCATATGCAAAGACAGTGTCTCTCTGAACGAGTTCGGCGCTTCGCCGACCAGCATCCCTTGATCCACGATCGAGAAAAAGTTGCTTAAATATCGCGTAATCTCCTGCTTCTGCTCCAGCGACAGCGCGTTCACCATGACGGCGCCGAACACAACCCCGGTTACAAATATGACGCCAACGAAAATGTAGAGCGACAAATGTTCCTTCATATAGTGCTCGAGCGAGCGATTCCGCGTCATGCTGCCAAGCCCCCCTTGTCCGAATAGTACAACCTATGCGCAAAGGAAGGGCTTTATGCCGTTCATTCGGTTTTTACTTTGCCGTATTTCCCGCCGCCGCCCGTCTCGAGCTCAAGCTCTCCGGTCCGGGCTGCAAGCAAATAGCCGGCGATCGATTCGCCGGCCGCTTCGGCCAGCTCTTGGTAGGAGGTGCGGTGCAGCATGTTCATCTCCGTCCCGAACCGGTCAAGAAGCTTGGCGAGCGTCTTGGGGCCGAGTCCAGGGATGTATTCAAGCGGCACTTGGTAGATATAGGGCGGACGGCCGGACGGTACAAGGGGCGTTTCACGGTCCGCGATCGCAAGTATTCGGTCCATAACGCCGCGAACGATCTTCGTGCTGCCGCAATAGATGCAGCGCTCGACCACAGACTCACCCCGCTCGTCGATGATCGACTCGCAGCTGCCGCAGTAAGTCCGGTGATATTTCCCGAGCCGGGGATTCAGCCCGTAATTGGCCAGCACCCGGCGGCCGTTCAAGCCTTCAAGAGCCTGCCGAAACTCCGTGAACGTAGGCTCCGCAAGCTGAAGCTTGTTGTACTCCCGGCCGATCTTGGGTAAGGAATGCGCGTCCGAGTTCGTCAGGAACGTGTACCGGTCGAGTTCCCCGATGTGAGCCGCCATCGTCGTGTCGGCGCTCAGCCCAAGCTCGACGGCGGCAATGCCGTCCGGGTCGAGCAGCTCGTTCAGACGCGCGCAGCAGCTGCCGTAGACGCTTTTGTGCGGGGTGAAAATGTGTGCCGGCACGAGCAGCCCGCCGCGGTCGATCACTTCCCGCTGCAGCTCCCGGGCGGGAACGTAGAGGCGCTGCGAGCTGAGCTGCACGTTCTTCATATGCTTGCGCAGCCAGGCGGTGAACGCCTGCATGTCCGACAGGGCGGGAAAGTAAGCGATCAGATGAGCGGCTTTCATCCCGGGATCCCGCACCTCCAGCTCGCAGCCCAGCAGAATCGTCGTCTGATGGTAACGAATGCCGCCTTCCTTCAGCTCTTCCATATCCCCTTTGTCCAGATAATGCAGCATCTCCGCCTGCACCCCCGGCGAGTGGCAATCGATGATGCCGACCACATCCATGCCTTTGCGAGCCGACGCCTCGCGTGCGATGTTATAGAAAGTCAGGTTGTTCGCCGCGCTGATCTTTACTGCTTGACCGGCTTCCGTCCTGCCGATGTGAATATGAAGATCGGCGTAGTACGCGTTCAGGCTCATCTTATTGAAACTTCCCGGTCAGCTTGTACAAATGCCAAGCGTAAACGGCCAATATCGTCTTGGCGTCGCTGATTCGCCCCTCGCGGATATATTGCTGTGCTTCCTCCAGCGTAATCGCCTCCATCTCAAGGAACTCGTCCTCGTCCGGCTTGGCTTCTCCGGTCACGAGCTGCTCCGCCACGTACAGATGCAGGATTTCGTCGGCAAAACCGGGCGACGTGTAGAAGGATGCTACATGTCGAAGCGAGCCTGCGGTATAACCCGTTTCTTCCTCCAGTTCGCGTCCCGCCGCCGTCAGCGGGTCCTCGCCGCCGTCCAGCTTGCCGGCCGGTATTTCCACCTGGCTCTTCTCCAGCGGCTTGCGGTACTGCTCAACGACGACCATGCGATCGTCCGGCGTAATGGCGAGTACGGCTACCGCCCCGGGGTGCCTGACGATTTCACGCGTCGATTCGCCGCCGTCCGGCAGCCGTACCGTATCGACCTGCAGCGAGATGATTTTTCCTTGGAAAATCGGCTTGGTGGACAGGGTGACTTCTTCAAATTTTTTGGGGAAGGATGATGTCATCGGATCGATTCCTCTCTTTTCATTCAGGGTAATGATTTGCATACGTCCAATGTACCCCATGTTAGCTCCTCCGGTCAAAAAAGACCCGGTCATATTCGCTGAAAGCTTCGCATAGGTTGTACTATAAAACTATGAAAGCCAGGTGAATCTCTATGAAAATATATGCGGCAGACGGGCACCTTCGACTTGTGGGTAAAGGCTGGGAAATTCGGCGTTACTTGAAAGCGTTGCTGGAACGCTCCGGCACATCGGCGACGCTGCACGAATTTCTCGGCGGGAACGTCGTGAAGCCGGGTCGTAAACGGAGCCTGAAAGCCCGCCGATGGTCCAATCTGTCTACGAACCTCACGCTCGTTGGCAAAGCGCGATAATCTCATCCCATCGGCCTGTTCACCGGCAGCAAAAAAAATCGCCGTCATACCGAGGTATGCGGCGATTTCATGTATTTTCATCTACTGAACGAGCAGTCCGTTCCAGGCTTCCCTTATCCCTGCTAACCGCGGCCGGCCACTTCCCGTACGATGGCGACGACCGCCTCGGTCGTTTTGACCAAATCGCTGATCGCGATGCGTTCCTTCGTCGTATGAATGTCCAGGTAGCCGACGGCCAGGTTCACGGTCGGAATGCCGAAGCCGTTGAACACGTTGGCGTCGCTGCCGCCGCCGGAATGAAACGTTCTCGGCGTGCAGCCGACTTTGGACAACGCCGACATGGCAAGCTTCACGACCGGCGCCGTTTCGTCATACTTGTACGCGGGATAGATGACCTCGCTCTGGAAATCGAGCTTCGCGCCCATCTCGTCGGCGGCGCTTTGGCAGGCGGCGCGCATGCTCTCGACCTGCTCGTTCATCCGCTCCTGCGTTAAGCTTCGCGCTTCCGCCTCCAGCTTCACCCGCTCAACGACGATATTCGTTGCGCCCTCAACACCGCCCTCGAAACGGCCGATGTTCGCGGTCGTTTCTTTATCGATACGGCCGAGCTTCATACGCGAAATGGCTTTGCTTGCGACCGTAATCGCGCTCACCCCGTCCTCCGGGTTCACGCCCGCATGCGCCGAACGGCCCCAAAAGGTGATGTTAATTTTCGCCTGCGTCGGCGCCGCTACCGCGATATCGCCGATCGTCCCGTTCGAATCCAGCGCGTAGCCGAAATCCGCATCCAGGTACTTCGGATCCATAGCGCGCGAGCCTTTAAGCCCCGCCTCTTCGCCCGCCGTAATAGCAAACTGGATTTGCCCGTGCTCGATGCTGTTCTCTTTCAGCACGCGAATCGTCTCCAGCATTGCGGCCAGTCCGGCTTTATCGTCGGCTCCGAGGATCGTCGTCCCGTCGCTCCGGATGTAGCCGTCTTCCCCGATTTGCGGCTTAATGCCTCGACCTGGCGTCACCGTATCCATATGAGAAGTGAAGAACAGCTTCGGCAGAGGCTTGCTCGAAGTCGCAGCCAGTGTAAAGAACAAGTTATTCGAGCCGTGGCCGGTCTTGGCCGCCGAGTCGTCTTCCTTCACGGTCAACCCGTAAGAGGTAAACTTTTGCTTCAGCACCTTGCTGATTTCCTGCTCATGCCGCGTCTCGCTGTCGATTTGCACCAATTCCAAAAACTCCGCAACCAACCGGTTTTGCTGTATCATATCTTTCCTCCATTGTGCGAAATGAGTTAAAATGGTTAGGATGAGTATTCCCATAAAGAGGAGCTGAGACGCTTGCAGAATAAGTTAATTTTCAAAATCGTCATTTATGTAACCTTGATCACTATGGTATTGTCCACCGTGCTCCTGACGATCAGCAGCTTTCTTTAAATCCTAATACACTTTCGTGTCCTGGTTGTAGCCTTCCAGGTTCTCTTTCACGCGCTGCAGGAAACGGCCGCAAATGATGCCGTCCAAAATACGGTGGTCGAGCGACAAGCATAAGTTCACCATCGAACGGACGGCGATCATGTCTTGAATGACCACGGGCCTCTTGACGATCGATTCGAACGATAGGATAGCCGCTTGCGGATAATTGATAACCGGATACGACATGATCGAACCGAACGAGCCCGTATTGTTCACCGTAAACGTACCGCCTTGCATTTCGTCGAGCGACAGCTTGCCGGTTCTCGCCCGGCGGGTCAGCCCGTCGATCTCGCGGGCGAGGCCGGCGATGTTCATCTGATCGGCCTTCTTGATGACCGGCGTCACGAGGAAATCTTCGGTACCGACGGCAAGCGAAATGTTGATGTCGCGTTTGACGATGATTTTATCGGTCGCCCACACGGAGTTGATAATCGGATAGTCCTTAATCGCATTGACGACAGCTTTTATCAGGAAGGCCAGGTACGTCAGGTTGATGCCTTCCTGTTTCATGAACTCATCCTTCAGCTTGTTGCGCAGCAGGACGAGATTCGTCACGTCTACCTCGATCATCATCCAGGCGTGCGGAATTTCCGTCTTGCTTTGCCGCATCTTGCTCGCGATAGCGCTGCGAATCGGCGTCACGTCGATTAAATATTCGCCGCGGCCTTTCAGCTTCTGGCCTTCGACCTCGATGTTCGGCAGCGGCGGATTTTCCGATAAATGCAGGCCCGAAGAGCGGACCGAAACCTTCGGAGGCGTTGCCATGAAGACGCCGTCCATCGCCGCGGCCGCAGCCGCAGCCCGGTTCACTTCGGCCTCTGTCGCTGGAGGCGCCGGGGTTCTTTCGTTCTGCCTCGGCGCGCCTTGTGCGCCGCCGGCCACTGCGAAAGCTTGGACGTCCTTGCGGGTAATACGGCCGCCAAGGCCGGTTCCCTGCACTTGCGTCAGGTCAATCCGGTGTTCGCCCGCCAGCTTCAGCACTGCAGGGGAGTAACGACCACTCATCCCCGAGCCGGTCGGACCGCTCGCGCTTGCCGCGCTCACAGCCGCTTGACCTTGCGAAGGTGCGGCGCTTCCCGCTGCGCCGTCTGCCGCTGGCTCCTCAATAATGCAAATCGGCGCACCGACAGCCGCCGTGGCGCCATTGTCCACAAGCAGCCGGACGAGCGTCCCTTCGACCGGAGACGGCATCTCCACCGTTACCTTCTCCGTAATCAATTCGCACAACACATCGTATTGCTCGATATAATCGCCCGGTTTTTTCAACCATTTGCCGACCGTCGCCGAGACCAGGCTTTCCGCCAAATGGGGAACGGTCACTTCGGTCCCCTTCCGATTTTCTTGCATGCTGCTTCCCCCCAAAGCTTCGGCGGCCGTTGGCTTCGAAGCCCTGCCGCCCGTCATTTCGGCCATTCCGCGCTAGAACAAGGCCAATTTTCGCATAGCGTCTTTGATTTTATCCGTATTGAGCAAGAAAAACTTCTCCATCGGCGGGTTCATGCCAACCGCCGGCACATCCGGGCCGCATAACCGCATGATCGGCGCATCGAGCTCGAACAACAGCTCTTCGGCGATCAACGCGGATACTTCCGCTCCGACGCCGCCGGTCTTGTTGTCTTCGTGCACAATCAGCACCTTGCCCGTACGGCTTGCCGCCCCCAGCACCGCTTCCTTATCGAGCGGCTGCAGCGTCCGCAGATCGAGCACGTGCGCGCTGATCCCCTCTTTCGCCAGCTCCTCGGCGGCCCGCAGCGCATACTGCACGGTAATCCCGTACGAAATGACCGTAATATCGGTCCCTTCGCGCTTCACCTTCGCTTTGCCGATCGGCACGATATAATCGTCCTCCGGCACTTCACCCGTAATGCCCAGGTAACACTTCTTATGTTCAAAATATAAGACCGGATCATCATCGCGGATCGCCGCTTTCAATAAACCCTTCGCATCGTACGGATCGGACGGGGCAACGATTTTCAACCCCGGTATGCCGAAGAACACGCCCTCGGGACATTGCGAGTGATACAGCGCGCCCCCGCCCGTAGCCCCGTAGGGTGCCCGGATCACGACCGGACAGTTCCAATCGTTGTTCGAACGGTAACGAATCAGCGCCGCCTCGCTAATAATCTGGTTCGTAGCCGGGAAGATGAAGTCGGCGTACTGCATCTCCGCAACCGGCTTCATGCCGTACATGGCCGCGCCGATCGCCACGCCCGCTATCGCCGATTCGGCCAGCGGGGTATCCATCACCCGCTCTTCGCCGAATTGATCGCGGAGCCCTTTGGTCGCGTTCATAACGCCACCCTTGCCGACGTCTTCGCCGAGCACGAACACGTTGTCGTCGCGCTCCATCTCTTCCTTCATCGCCGTCCGGATCGCTTCCAGATAAGTAATAACCGCCATTATGCTTCGCCTCCCTGTTCGCCGTATACGTGCCGCAGCGTATCTTCGGGTTGCGGATAAGGCGCCTGCTCGGCATAGTTCGTCGCTTCGACCAGCTCTTTCTTAATCTCTTCCGCAAGCGCGGCTTCCTGCTCTTCGGACCACACGCCGCAATCGACCAAGTATTGCCGGAATCTCGGCAAACCGTCCTGCGCCCGGTTCATATCCACTTCTTCCTGGGTACGGTACAGCAGATCGTTATCCGACGTCGAATGCGGCGGGATGCGGTACATGACCGCTTCGATCAAGGTCGGCCCTTCGCCGCGCAGCGCCCGCTCCCTCGCTTCTTTCACGACGCGGTACACCTCAAGCGCATCCCGGCCGTCCACCTTGACGCCGGGGAATCCGTAGCCCGCGGCACGTTCCGCAATGCTGCCTGCGGTTTGCTTGTGCAGCGGCACGGAAATCGCATATTGGTTGTTCTCGCACATGAAGATGACCGGCAGCTTGTTAACGCCCGCAAAGTTGCAGCCTTCATGGAAGTCGCCCTGATTGCTCGATCCGTCTCCGAATGTCACGAACGAGACGAACGATTTGCGTTTCATCTTCGCCGCCAAGGCAAACCCGACCGCGTGCGGCACTTGCGTCGTCACGGGACTGGACCCGGTCACGATGTTCAGCTTCTTATGGCTGAAGTGCCCCGGCATTTGCCGGCCGCCGCTGTTCGGGTCCTCGGCTTTGGCGAAGACGGACAGCAGCAGCTCCCGCAGCGTCATGCCCGCCGTTAACACGAAGCCGTAATCGCGGTAATACGGGAGGAAATAATCCGTCCCCCGCTCCAAGGCGTAAGCAGCCGCCACCTGCGCCGTCTCTTGACCGATGCCGGAAACGTGGAACGCGATTTTCCCGGAGCGCTGCAGCAGAAATCCGCGCTCGTCGAACATGCGCGCTTTCAGCATGTATGTATACATCTCGATGACTTGTTGATCCGTCAAGCCGAGCTGTCGGTGTCTCGTCATTTGTCCGATGGACATGGGGCAAACGCCTCCTCCGTTATCGAATGCATATAGGCGTCATCAACTGCGATCAGCAGCTATTATTATAACCAGGTGCTAATACTTGACGCTATATTTATATTATAAACGGATTGGAATATGAACACAATTTTTCCGCGTTAAAAACTGATCGATTTGCCGTCAACGGCAAGCATCGCTTCCCCTAAAATTTCGGACAATGTCGGATGCGGATGAATCGTCTGCCCCACTTCCCAAGGCGTTGCATTCAGCAATTGCGCCAGCGCCGCCTCCGCGATGTAATCGGTCACGTGGGCGCCAATCATATGCACGCCGACGATATCGCCGCTTTCCTCGTCGGCCACGACCTTCACGAATCCGTCCGTTTCGCCGAGCACCCGTGCCTTGCCGAGCCCTTGAAAATACAGCTTCGCTGTCTTCACCTGACGCCCCTGCTCTCGCGCTTCCCGTTCGGTATAGCCAATGCTGGCGATCTCCGGACGCGAATACACACAGCGCGGCACTTGATGCGGGGCGTAAGCATGCGTGGGCAGTCCTGCCCCGTGCTCCGCTGCGGCAATGCCTTCGTGCGCAGCGGCATGGGCCAGCTGCAGCCCGCCGATACAATCGCCGACGGCGTAAATATGAAGTTCGGCCGTTTGCATGTCTTCATTGACTTTAATGAAGCCGTTCTCTACCTTGACATCCGTATTCTGAAGTCCGATGCCTTCGATATTCGCCTGCCGGCCTACGCATACGAGCGCCAACTGTGCCGTCAGCTCCTGCGTAGTTTCCCGCTGCTCGATGCTGATGGTCACCTGCTTGGCTCCTCGAACGACCGATTCCGTCTGCACCTTCGCACCCGTATAGATCGTAACGCCGCGCTTCTTCAAAAGCTTCTCCAGTTCGCGCGACGCGTCTTCATCCTCGGAAGGCAGCAATCTCGGCGCGTATTCGACAATCGTCACCTCGACCCCGAAGTCGCTCAGCATCGATGCCCATTCTACGCCGATGACTCCTCCGCCGATAATGATCGCCGAGGCCGGCAAAGCTTCGAGCTGCAGCGCTTCGTCGCTGTTCAGCACGGTAACGCCGTCCGTTTCGAGTCCCGGCAGCGTACGCGGTCGTGAGCCCGTGGCGATGATCAGCTTATCCGGAACAAGATTCAAAATCTCGCCATCTTCCTGCTCCACGGAAACGGTGCCGCTGCGCGGAGAGAAAATGGAAGGTCCGATAATGCGGCCTTTCCCATTAAAAACCGTAATCTTATTTTTTTTCATTAAAAATTGCAGACCTTGATACAGTTGATCCACAATTGAATTTTTTCTATCGGATATTTTCGCATAATCGAGCCGGACGGCTTCGGCTTGAATGCCGAAACGATCGCTTTCCTTCATGAGCGCGTACACTTCCGCGCTGCGCAGCAGCGCTTTGCTTGGGATGCAGCCGCGGTGCAAGCACGTTCCCCCCAGCTTGTCCTGCTCAACGATCGCCACCGTCTTTCCCAGTTGAGACGCCCGAATGGCCGCGGAGTACCCACCGATCCCGCCACCGAGAACGATCGTATCAAAAACTTGCGACATCTCGATACCTCCCAAATCTATGATTCTTATATTTTAACCTTATTTTACCGAAGAAATATAGTCCAATTTGTGAATTGACATGAATTGTTGCACGAAATGTGATAACGTAAGGGTAAACGCGTATTACCGATTGAAGGAGCTGCAAATGAACGCCGTATTTCAACGATTTATTGCCATTCTCTTGCTTGTCATTCCCGGGTTCATGGCAACGTACGGATTTTTGGCCATGAAAGACGCTTGGTTCGCTCAATTCGACGTCAATGACGGCGATGCGGGTATCCTGTGGTGGAAATTGGCCCTCGGGTTTATTTTATTCGGTCTGGGCGTCGCTTTTATCGGCGGTTGGATTTTTTTCCGCGATCGTAAACGCAATTATGTCGCCCCCCGTTTCCGGCAAAAACGCAAAAAGAGATAGGCGGGCGCCTATCTACACCGGATGAAGCTCTCCGTTCTTGGGAGAGCTTTATTTATTTACCTTCAGCTCCTGGCCTGCCGGACAACAGCCGGCGAATGGCTTGAACAGCTCACGCCTTCTCGCCGGAGCAAATTTATTGCGTACCCGCCGTTAACGTCTCCAGCGCCTGCTGTACCCTTGTCGCGCCCTGCGATAGCGTATGACCGCTGCCCACCGCCGAAGCGACCGCCATCGCCTCCATAACTTCTTGCTGTGAAGCTCCCGAGGCAATCGCTTCCTGCACATGATAATACGTGCATACTTCGTTGTTCGCGAACAGGCTGATGCCCAGTGCTATCAATTGTTTATGCTTCGCTTCAAGCGCGCCCGGATCGAAACAGATCCCGGTGAAATTATGGTATGCCTCGACCATCGTCGGCATCAGTTCCTGTATGCGGCCTACTCCGATTTTATACGAATCCACTTTTGGGTCTGAATGGGCTTGCTCCATTGTGCTCGTCAGCCTCCCTGCCTCGCATACTTGCGCCGAGTCCGTTCGACGCCAATTGTCATAAACACCACTTTTGTTACATTGCCCAGGTTAAAAGGCCCGTATACCCTCTGAATGAATGGATAAAAAAAGAAAATACTTACAAAATTGTACACCTTCCGAGCAATTCCGTATGGTATAATGAAATTTATTCCAGCTCAAGGAGTAGATTCAATGCAAAAGATATGCCAAAAAATTGTTCGTGTTCAGAACGGTCTGATTACGGAAATTTATGATGGCTTGATCTACCGCGACTTCAACGATAATGATCGCGCAATCAAGGAACTGTTGATGGAAGATGTCGGCATGGATTTCGATGCGATGTTACAAACTTATGAGAAGTTGATTTATGACTTAGCTTCTTCCAACATAGACAACCCAGATATGCAAGCAATGATCAAGAACCGTTTGCCCGAAGGCTGGTTGGACTGGGCCGAAACCATCTACCGGGAAGAAGGAAGACAAGAGCAATCGCTTCAGCAGAAGAGTCATCCGATCCTGTAATTGCCTGCGCTTCGCAGGCATAGCCGGCCTCGCGCTGTTCCATACTAAAGTCGTCACTTACGATGTTCGAGGATGGAGGTTGCTATCTGTATGTTGAATCAGCTTGAGAGCTCCTACAATTGTGCCAATGCCGGTCAAGATCTTCACGAGCTTCAGCAGGAACTTGAATCGCTTCAGCAAACTTCCGGTAACCCGGATCAAGAGACAACCGATACGATCAACAGGCTGGAAAATCAAATTCGCTTTATCAAAAATAAATGCGAAATTCGCCCGTAATTCGTTAACGAAAGTCTACGCTCCAGATATCGAGAAAGCATACTTTTCATCCCTCTCGCTTCTTTAATAGAAAGAAGCAGGGAGGGCTTATTTGTACGCCGAGACATTTCCCAAGAGCCGGGCCACTAAGCGAGCTGGTCACCGGTCCCATTAAATCAAGCATGTCATCAAGCCCTTCTTGACCACCCGATATACAGCGTCAGCGTCAGCCGTTGTTCAGGGACGTCTCTCTTAAGATCCCTTGCTCGGCGTACACGAAAAAGACATGGAGAGTCTATTCCTCCATGTCTTTCGTAAATATTTATGGCGTTGTCGTCGTTTCGCCTGGCGTCGTCGTCGTTCCGCCTGGCGTTGTCCCAGATGGAATAACGATATAGCCCTTATCTGCTAAAGACTTAATAACTTTGATGACTTCCGCTCTTGTCATTGATTTGTCAGGTTGAAAAGTTCCATCCGGATACCCGTCGATGATTCCCAAATTAGAGCTCCATTGAACGCTTTCTGCGTACCATTCTCCACTCGGAACATCGCTAAACTTGTGTTGTGCCGTATCTGATGGCGTAGTGGTTGTATTTCCTGGCGTAGTTGCTGCATCTAGAGGTCGAACAAGCCCTCTATTTTGGTTAACCATGTTATGATGGCGGTAATTCGTCGATTGCGACCTTACATTATTCGTGCCATTCGCACTGCAACCCGCCAATAAAGATACGGAAACCACAACCGCAGTTAAAGATAAGCTGACTTTGTTCACGTCTTATCACTCCTTTCGTGGATTCGCCCTTATGATTTACAGAACCGAATAAAAATAAATCACTCAAGTGAAGCGAAAGTATGGGAGTACAGACAAAATAATCACGCCCTCGAACGTGCAAAATCACATTTTCACCCGTAACCGTAGACCAACTTTTTCGTCAATGGTAAACCATGCCATAAGATTATACATGTGAGCATAAAATAAAATAGATCAAGGACGGAGGATGAACCGCAATGGAACATTGGTATATTTGGCAGCCGAAAGTCACTAATGCTCTGAAAACCATAAATGACCAATTATATCATAAATTAGCTGCAGATTTCTCTTTAATTATGGGAGCGGAAGTTTCCGTATCGATCCTTAAGCATGAGGATAGTTGGAAGATTTGCTATCAAGCGCCGCATAGTGAAAGTGACTTGTTTACGTTTATTTTCAGCTTATATGATCCGGTTAAGAAGGAATACTTGTACAGCGGATTTGAAATCGAGGAACCGACCATCGATATTCACAAGCTGTTCGTACTTCCTCAGGGACAAGGTCTGGCCACACAGATCATATATAAGTTTTTGGAGAAAATGACCGAAATTCAATCGTTCTCGAGAATTGTTCTTCGAGCGGAGAGCAAGGACGAGGCAAAATTTTGGCAGCGTTTCGGGTTTCAATTCAAAGCAAGAACAAGTCCCTATTTGCCTGCGATGAGTTTAAATCTAAAACCGGATATCGGCAAATCCAAAAGCTTGCATGTAAATATCCGGTATAAATCGATATAAATGAGCGTACGGGGAATCATTAAGGAACCCTATGGGTGATAAGACTACAGGGATTACAAAGGGATGCTCTCTGGTATTAACAAATAAAACCAGAGAGAATTTCCATCACCCTCCAAATGTAATAGATAGTTATATTTCCCTCCTTCCCTTCCCCATCGACTATTCCCTTCAGTCTTTTAATACGATCTTCTATTGGATACCCGCTTGACTGCAACAAAAAAAACGGCATCACCTAGATACCGCTTCGAACGAATATTGTATCTTCTAATTGGAAATAATGATTCAACGACGCTTTTTGCCTTACTCATTTTTTTGAGGTCATATGCCTAAAACCCCCGAGTCAATTTCGGAGGTAATCGTAGCATCAAAGCTCACCGTTAGGGCGGGCTTCCGGTTATAATCTTCTTTTGCCCATAAAAAAGGTTTTATTTACTTTCTTAACGGCAAGCGGTACAAGCTTATAACTTTGTACCATCGGACTTTTACATAAAGGACAGCCAGGCGATTC
Organism: Paenibacillus sp. tmac-D7; assembly: GCF_006519665.1. NCBI lineage: Bacteria > Bacillati > Bacillota > Bacilli > Caryophanales > Paenibacillaceae > Paenibacillus > Paenibacillus sp. tmac-D7. The sequence goes on from NZ_VIDW01000004.1 coordinate 19,420, forward strand.
TTCGTGTACAAATTCTTCACGTACCCATGCATTGCAATTCGTATCTTCGCACTTCCAGATCCGTAATTCCTGTTTCTGTTCTGCCAACGTCGGCGTTTCCAATCGATTTCCCCCCTGCATTATCATGACAATTTATTATAATACGGTTGAGGAAAATTATGCAGCCTTTATCCGCTCAAAATTTAAAATTTTTTATGAGGGCTTTCAAGCCTGCGAAAATAGCTTCAAAGATCGTAATATAGCAATAATCACGGGGCTTGAATGATTAAGCAATAATTAGACCATATTAACTTTGCTGTAAAGCACAAAACTCATTTAGGAGGTGTATTCGATGGCTGACCAACAATCCGGCCAACAAAATCAGGATGCCGAGATCCAAGCCCATAATGCCGTGAAACATGCACTAAGTGAATTGAATCAAGCCCAGGATAATAACACGGATCGACGACATGACATTCAGGCTGCCCAAGAACAGCTTGATCAAGCCCACTTACAATTAGCACAAGCACGAAATGCGGATTCCGATAACCCGAGCACATCCTCGTAATTGAAGCTGCCCCTCCATTTATGGAGGGGTTCTCTTTTTATACAAAATACAAAACCCAATAAATCAAATTCGATTTATCGGGTAGATGAGGTAAGTTTATCGGTTCCAAAGCGGTTTATCGGCTTTCATAAACAGACTGCACACAGTTTCCATCCTCCGAAACCCGCATCATTGCGCCACTAATTATCCTTTCACGACACCTTATGCTCGATCCGAAGCTTATCCGCCACCATAGCGATGAATTCGCTGTTTGTCGGCTTGGACTTACTTATATTGATCGTATAACCGAACAGGTGGCTGATGCTGTCGATGTTGCCGCGCGTCCAGGCGACTTCAATCGCGTGGCGGATGGCACGTTCGACGCGGCTCGGCGTCGTTTTGTATTTTTCGGCGATAGCCGGATAGAGCGTTTTCGTAATGGCGCCCAGAATCTCGATATTGTTGTAAACCATCGTAATCGCTTCACGCAAATATTGATAGCCTTTAATATGCGCCGGAACGCCGATCTCATGGATGATCGTTGTAATGTTGGCGTCCAGATTCTTGCCCTTTGGCAGTTGGACGATATTCGCTTTCATCGGCGATGGCGACGACATCATCGGCATCGACTGTGAACTATTCACCAGCTGGCGTATGCGATTCGTAAGAATTTCCATATCGAACGGTTTCAAAATATAATAGGAAGCGCCCAATTGAACCGCTTTCTGCGTTATATTCTCTTGACCGAATGCGGTGAGCATGATGATCTTGGGCTGCGGGTTCAAATCCATTTCGCGAAGTTTCTCAAGAACGCCCAAACCGTCCAGGTGCGGCATAATAATATCCAGAATTAATACATCGGGCACCTGACCGCTTTGCTCAATTAAACGAAGTACATCATTCCCGTTATAGGCAACGCCGGAAACGCGCATATCCTCTTGCTCGTCAATAAATTCGGATAATAAGTTCGTAAATTCACGGTTATCATCTGCTAAAAGAACTTCAATAGTTTGCAACGTTATACTCCTCCTTCATTTGCGGCAATTAACTTTAGCATTATTTACCTAAGTATATTATTTCGACAGATAGCCTAAAATTCCTTCTGTCGAATATTATTTTTCTGGATTTTTTTTTCGATATCTATTATAATTAAAAATTTAATTCATTAAAATACAATTATCGACAAAAGCAGAGGGAATCCCCTCTATTTTCTCTAGGTTAGACGGGTTGCACGCGAAATTTGTTTCAATCAACATCAAGACAAAAAAACTGAAGACCGTTAACTGGCCTTCAGTTGTTGTTCGGGCTTCGACTCCGATTCCGTTATCGTACCGGGCGCTCTTAGCATGATGCCTGCATCCTGCAGCATCCATTCGATAAAACAACCGTATCCGCTCGTTGGATCGTTCACGAAGACATGGGTGACGGCGCCGACGACTTTACCGCTCTGAATGATCGGGCTGCCGCTCATGCCCTGCACGATGCCGCCTGTCTTATCCAACAACCGGGGGTCGGTAATCTTGATGACCATCCCTTTCGTTGCCGGGAACTCCTGTTTCGCGACGTGGACGACTTCGATATCGAATTTCTCGACTTTCTGACCGTTCACTACCGTATAAATTTGCGCTGGCCCTTCGCGCACTTCTTCGGCAAAAGCGACAGGCATTGCTTTATCATATAAACTGTGATCCGGGGCATTGAACATTTTACCGAAAATGCCGAACTGCGTATTTTTCTCAATGTTGCCAATCGACTTGCTTTCCTTCGAAAACTGAGCCCGCTTCTCCCCCGGTTCCCCATTCTGACTTTTCGAGATGGAGGTGACGTTGGAGTGCACGATATCGCCCCCGCCGACTACAATTGGCGTTTGTGTATCCATATCGGTTATTACATGTCCAAGGGCGCCGTATACGCCCTGATCCGGCGCATAGAACGTCAATGTGCCCACACCTGCCGCCGAATCCCGAATATAGAGGCCGAGCCGATAAGCTTTATCGACCGCATCGTATGCCGGCGTTATCGGGATCTCTAAGGTTTCGTTGTTTCGCACAATCGTAAGCACAATCGGTTTCTTGCTTTCGCCGGCCGCTTTGACAAGCTCAGCCACTTTACTTACGTCCTGGATCGGCTTACCGTTCATTTTGACAATGAGATCGCCCAGCTGTACCTTCGCTTCCTCACCGGGAGACGACCTTTTATCCTCGGCAACCGAGACGAGATGATGGCCTACGACCATGATACCCGCCGATTTCAGCTTAACGCCGATCGTCTGGCCGCCGGGAATCACTTTCAAATCCGGAACAACGTTTACTTTCACGGTTTTGAGCGGAATCGCACCGAATAATTTCAGTTTCATTTCCGCTTTTCCTGCCCGGTAGGACTCTAAGGAGATCGGCTGATGAAGATCAACGCGGAAGGAATGCTCCGTGGAACCATTAACTTTAATGATTTCGGGATGATTGACCGTTACTTGTGCGCTGACCGGCATGACCAAATTCAAATGAGCCTCTTGACCGGAAAATAATCGAAGTTCCTCGGGGAATGAGGCAAAGCTGCGGAATGGGGTGGTCAAGCTACCCAAACAAACGAAGAGGACGAGCAGTAATCCAATCAATCTTTTTCTCTGGTTGGAACTCAATTCGCTCACGCTCCCTTGCTTCCTTTGCTTAGCGGCACCAAGCTCTACGATGGCTTCAAAAAGCTGGCGTCACACCTGCAATCCATGACCTTACTTGCACTTAGATCACTTGGCAGCACCGCCGTTTGTGTACCTTTAAGGTAACCCCGCGCTCCCGCTTTTATAACTCCAAAATGCTCCCACCCCGTCAGAGCATCTTTGCTTTTTTATCATTGGCTAAGGCTAACATTTCCTGCGCATGCTCGATCGTTTTGTCCGTTACTTCAACCCCGCCGAGCATCCGCGCAAGCTCATGCGCCCGGTCGCTTCCGTGTAAATCCTCGATCCGCGTGTACGTCCGATCTTCATCGGTCGTCTTGCGGATAAGATAATGCACGTCGGCCATGCAGGCCACCTGCGGCAGGTGGGTGATCGAGAAAACCTGGCAGCTTCGCGACAGCTTGGACATGCGTTCGGCGATCGCTTGCGCGGCGCGCCCGCTTACCCCGGTATCCACCTCATCGAACACGAGTACGGGAATACGGTCAACGCGGGCGAATATTGATTTCAGCGCCAGCATCACGCGCGAAATTTCCCCGCCTGAGGCAATTTTGCTTAACGAGCGGAGCGGTTCTCCGGGGTTTGCCGAAATAAGAAACTCCACTTGATCCGCACCCTCGGGCGTAAACTTGCGCTCGCCTTCCGCCGCGAAGTGCACTTTAAATTGCGTTCGTTCCATATGTAATTCGCGAAGCTCAACCACGATCTCCCCGGACAGCCGTTCCGCGACAGCCATCCGTTTCAGCGTCAAGTCGGAAGCTAAGCGCCCGAGCAGCTCGACAGCCTGCCGTTCCTCCCGCTGCAGCTCCTGCAGCCGTTCGTCCTTATGTTCGATGAGGTGGAGCTCCGCCTCGATTTTGTCCGCATAGGTCAGAATATCTGCTACGTTATCTCCATATTTTCTCCGAAGTGTGGAAATCGTATCCAGTCTTTGTTCGATAAAATCGAGCCGCGCCGGGTTGAATTCGATCTCGTCGCGATAATCGCGAATTTGATACGCGGCGTCCTCCAGCTGATAGAACGCCGATTGAACTTGCTCTGCTAACGGCTGCAGCCTGACCGTATCGTAAGACGCAATGTCTTGCAGCTTCTGGACGGCTCGTCCAATCGCATCAAGCCCCTTGCTGCCGCCGTATATAAGCTCGTAGGCGTCCGCCGCGTTCTGATACAGCTTCTCGGCGTTGGACAGCTTCCGCTTCTCTTCCTGCAGCGCCTCGTCTTCGCCCGGCTTCAGCTTGGCCGAACGGATTTCTTCCACTTGGAATTTGTATAAATCGGCCATCTGAAGGGCCTGCTGGCTCGTTTCCTGAAGCTCGCGCACCTGCTTGCGGATCGATTGGTAAGCGGCATAAGCCTGGCGGTATTCCCGTTTGACCGGACCGATCTCCGCTTCACCGAACATATCCAGCAGGCGGATGTGCTCCTCCGTCTTAAAGAGCGACTGATGCTCATGCTGTCCGTGAATGTTAACGAGCCATTCCCCGATCTCTTTCAGCATCGCCAAATTCACCAGCTGACCGTTCACCCGGCTCGTGCTTTTGCCCTGTGCCGAAATTTCTCTGCGTATAATAAGATGCTCTTCTGAAACGCCTTCTATGCCTAACCGGGATAACGCTTCCCGTACCGGATGATCGGCCCCGACTTGGAACAAAGCTTCGATCGAAGCTTTATCGCTCCCGTACCTCACCAAATCGGAGGAGCTCCTGCCGCCCGCAATCAAGCTTAAGGCGTCGATAATAATCGATTTGCCGGCTCCGGTTTCCCCGGTCAGAACGTGAAAGCCGGATTTGCAATGGAGCTCCACATGCTCGATCACGGCTAAATGACGAATGGACAATTCCAACAGCATAAGCGCACCTCTTCCCCTGCGATTAACTTAGCATTCCGAGAATTTGATTGACCACATGGACGCTCTGATCCTTCGTCCGGCAAATGATCAAGATCGTATCGTCGCCGCAAATAGTCCCCATAATCTCATTCCATTCCAGACTGTCGATCAGGGCGCCGATCGCATTCGCCGTGCCGGGCAAGCTCTTCAGCACGACCAGATTCTCCGAGTAATCGATATGGACGAAGTGGTCGTTCAGCGCGCGGCGGAGCCGCTGCAGCGGATTGTATCTTTGATCCGCCGGCATCGAATATTTATATCGTCCGTCGTCGAGCGGTACTTTGATCAGATGCATTTCTTTGATATCCCGCGAAATGGTCGCCTGGGTGACGTGAAAACCGCCGTTGCGCAGCTGCTCCACCAGTTCATCCTGCGTTTCGATTTCGTTGTTCGTAATAATTTCGCGAATTTTCACATGTCGTTGGCCCTTCATAGGTTCCTCCCTGAGGTATGTGATCGGCTATGTGTGAACATTAAAGTTCCTCTTCATCCGGTTCGGTTAAGCTGAACCGGTAACAATCGATAAGCTTGTCCTGCAGATGCACGTAAAGGACGCCGGCGGTTTGCGCATCCAACAGTTGGTAGACGAACAACCGGTCGCGGACCGCGCTGCCTGTTTTCTCAAGCGGCTTACGATCCTTGGCCAGCTTAACGGCGTAATATTCCCCGTCCCGCTCCGCCATATAATCGATAAACAACCGGCTTTGCAGCGACTCCGAATCGTTCACCAAAATATATACGGGCACGCGCCGTTTGCCGCTCAACACCCGGTATCCGTATTCCCCGAGTAATAGTGTCGCTTCATCCTCGGGAACGGCTTCTTCCGTTAACCACTCCAAGGGCGGCACTTGCTCCACCGTTTCGCGCATTTTTCCCCGAAGGTACTTATACAGCCAGAAAATGAGCACGACGATGAGGAGAATCACAATGAAACCGTCTCCGCTTTGCATGGCATCACCTCGGGTAGTACTATTCGAGGAAAATGCTCCAATCTCCTCTATAATTGGCAAAAAAACTCATCCCGGTTACGTCGGACAGACGTTGCCGTCCGTCCTCCAATAACGCGCAGGCCAAGCGAAATTACCGCTTCAACCCTGGGATGAGTCCTGCATGCTTTGCGACTCCTGCACGACAGCCCGAATGAGAGCATCCAGCTCCGGCTCCGGGATGACGCCTTGTATGGATTTTTGTAAATAAGCTAAAAATTCGATGTTCCCTTCGCCGCCCTTGATCGGAGAGAACGTTAACCCGCGCAGGGCGAAACCGTTCTGCTGGGCGAAGCGCAGCACCGTCTCCAGCACTTCCCGGTGTACGGCCGGCTCGCGGACGACGCCCGTCTTCGGCACCTTCTCCCGGCCAGCCTCAAACTGAGGCTTTACGAGCGCCACAACCGTCCCATCGTCGGCTAACAAGCCGTGGAGGGCCGGCAATATAAGCTTCAGCGAGATGAACGACACGTCGATCGACGCGAAAGTCGGCTGAGGCCCTTGAAGATCCCCGGGCTGCATGAAACGGAAATTTGTGCGTTCCATCACGCACACCCGCGGATCCTTACGCAGCGACCAATCCAATTGATTGTATCCGACGTCGACGGCGTAAACGTAGGCCGCGCCATGCTGCAAGGCGCAGTCCGTGAAGCCGCCGGTCGACGCCCCGATATCGAGCATCGTCACACCGCTCACGTCGATCTCGAACTTGCGGAGCGCCTTCTCCAGCTTCAATCCCCCACGGCTGACGTAGGGGTGCAGCGCGCCCTTGACGGCAATCGCTGCGGCTTTGGGCACTTTCGTGCCCGCCTTGTCGACCGGTTCGCCCGCTACGGAGACGAGCCCCGCCATAATGGCGGATTTCGCCTTCTCGCGCGTTTCGAACAGTCCGCGTTCGACAAGAAGAACGTCCAGCCGTTCCTTTTCCGTTTTATCCGATGCCATGAACCTCTCCTACTCTGAACGTTACGCCCTTTGTCGTTTGCGGGGCACGAGCGCCGTCAATTCGGACACGAGACGTTCGGCGGTCAAACCGACTTCCTCCCGCTGTTGTCCGACCGAACCGTGCTCCACGAAGTAATCGGGAACGCCTATCGTCTTCACCCTCATACCGTAATGGTTATGGAGCGAATAATACTCAAGAACCCCGCTGCCGAAGCCGCCCATCACGGCACCTTCCTCGAGCGTAAGGACCGGGATATCTTCCTTGGCCAGCTGGTTCAGCATCGACTCGTCCATCGGCTTGATAAACCGCGCGTTGACGACACGCACCTGTACGCCTTCCTTCGCCAACGTCTCCGCCGCTTCGAGGGCGATCGGAATCATGGGGCCGACGGCTAAAATCGCCGCATCCTGCCCATGACGGAGCGTTTCCCATGTACCGATTGGAATCGCCGTCAACTGCTCGTCGAGCGGTACGCCCAGTCCGTTAATGCGCGGATACCGGTATGCGATCGGGCCGTCTTCATAATCGAGCGCCGTCTTCATCATATGACGGAGCTCGTTCTCATCCTTCGGCATCATCACGACCATATTCGGGATGCTGCGCAAGTAAGCAATATCATACACCCCTTGATGCGTTTCGCCGTCGGGTCCGACGAAGCCGGCGCGATCTATGGCGAAAGTTACGTTCAGGTTGGCGCGGCATATATCGTGTACAACCTGGTCATAGGCCCGCTGCAGGAACGTGGAGTATACGGCAAACACCGGCTTCAAGCCTTCGGACGCCAAACCGGCTGAGAAGGTCGCCGCGTGCTGCTCGGCAATCCCTACGTCGAACATCCGTTCCGGGTAGGCCTTGGCAAACCCGAGCAGCCCGGAGCCGCCCGGCATCGCCGGGGTAATGGCTACGACGCGCTTATCCTGCGCGGCGAGCTCGATCAGCGTACTGCCGAACACTTCCGTATACATCGGCGGACCGACCGGCTTCAAGACCTGACCGGATTCGATCTTGTAAGGACTGATGCCATGCCACTTGTGCGAATCGGCTTCCGCGGGCGAGTAGCCCTTGCCTTTCAGCGTAATGACATGGACGACGACCGGACCGTTCACCTTATCCGCTTGCTTCAGCGTTTCCATCAGCAGAGACAGATTGTGGCCGTCCACCGGACCGAAATACGTAAATCCGAGCTCTTCGAACCATACCCCCGGTACGACCAAATATTTGAAGGAGTCTTTCAACCGCTCGACCGTCTTGGCAAGCGTCCCGCCGATGGCCGGAATTTTCTTGAGCAATTGCTCGACCTCTTCCTTGGCCTTTACATAATGACGGTCGGAGCGGATGCGCGCCAAATAGTTGCTGAGCGCGCCAACGTTCGGAGCGATCGACATTTCATTATCGTTAAGCACGACCATCAGCTTACGGCGCTCGTGTCCGATATGATTGAGCGCTTCGAGCGCCATGCCGCCCGTTAAGGCGCCGTCGCCGATCATAGCGATGACGCGGTTTGATTTCCCTTGCAGGTCGCGCGATACCGCCATACCCATCGCCGCGGATAACGACGTGCTGCTGTGTCCGGCTTCCCAGACGTCATGTTCACTCTCGGACCGTTTCACAAATCCGCAAAGCCCTTTATATTTACGCAAAGTGTCGAATTGATTCATCCGGCCGGTTAAAATTTTATGAACGTAAGACTGATGCCCGACATCAAAAATAAATTTGTCTCTCGGACTGTCAAACAAGTAATGCAGCGCTAACGTTAACTCGACAACCCCAAGATTCGGCGCGAGGTGACCGCCGGTAACCGAAAGCTTCTCGACAAGAAACTGTCTGATTTCAGCCGCCAACGGCTCAAGTTGTTCGAAAGCGAGGCGCTTTAAGTCGTCTGGCTGTTGAATTTGTTCGAGCAGCATGCTTGTTCCCCCCGCTTTCCTTAGTGGATTTTGTCGTGTGTTTCTATGTTGATGTCATTATAGCACAGCCGCTTTAACCCACTCAATCGAACCGGACTCAATGATCCCTCTTCATGAGATAATCGGCCAGCTGCAAAAGCCGTTCCGGATAAGGAATCCCCGCCCCCGTTACCGCATCCCGCGCTTCACGGGTCAGCTGCTCGATCTTCGCTTGCGAAGCTTCGATCCCAATAAAGTACGGATAGGTTACCTTCTGCTGCTTCACGTCGCTTTGCACCGGTTTGCCGAGCTTCTGCTCGTCGCCGACAAGATCCAGAATATCGTCCTGAATTTGAAAAGCAAGCCCGATGCATGTGCCGAACCGATCAAGCGCAGCCAGCTGCTCCGCCGTAGCGCCCGCGATACGGGCGCCCGCCTTCAGCGAGAATACGATCAGATCGCTCGTCTTGTGCAGATGAATGTAATCAAGCTCTTCGAGCTTGGTTACGCCTTGTTCGCCCTGCATATCGGCCGCTTGTCCGCCGACCATGCCCGGCGCGCCGGAAAGCCTGGCCAGATCTTCGACGATATCGGCGATCGTGCCGCCGCTTACGCCTTGCTTCCGGGCTGCTTGAACGATCGTATAGAACGCGTGCGTGAGCAGCGCGTCTCCGGCCAAAATGGCCATCGCTTCCCCGTATACTTTATGATTGGTCGGTTTGCCGCGACGGAAATCGTCGTTGTCCATTGCCGGCAAATCGTCATGAATGAGTGAATACGTGTGGATCATCTCCACCGCAAGCGCGACCGGCATCGCGTCCTCGGCCCGGCCGCCCAGCGCCTCGGCCGAGGCGAGCACAAGAATCGGACGAAGCCGTTTGCCGCCGGCCATCAGCGAATACATCATCGATTCGCGCAGTGCGGCCGGAATGCTCCACTCCTGCGGAATGGAGCGCTCCAATTCATGCTCGACCCGCAGGGCCTGTGTTTGGATATAATCGCGAATGCTGCTTACGGCGCTCATCGGCTTTCTCCTTTATCGGCTTCGCCCGGATTGAAAGGCTTCCGCGTCAAGCCGCCTTCCTGCTCGAGCAGCACCTCGATCTTCCGTTCCACCTGTTCCAGCTTCTGGCCGCACAGCTGAGACAGCTTCATCCCTTCCTGAAACAGCTCGATCGCTTGCTCGAGCGGAACGTCGCCGCTTTCAAGCTTCGCGACAATACGTTCCAGCTGCTCCATCGCCTGTTCAAAGCTAGGCGTTGTTTGTTCCTGATTCGTCATCTCGTTTCTCCTCCATGGACCATACGTGACAATCAATCCGGCCGTCGGCCAGCCGCAGCTTAATAATATCTCCCAGCTGCACCTGCTGCACCGACTTGATCAGCTGCTTCTCCTTCTCGTCGTAAACGAGGCTGTAACCGCGCTGCATGACTTTCAGCGGACTAAGCGCATCGAGCTGACGGAGCGTCGACACCAGCTCCCGCTGCTTCGTCTTGAGCGCGGCCTGCATCGATTGCCGGAGCAGCCGGTCCGCTGCATCGAGCCGCTTACGGGAGTATACAACCTGTTCCTTCGGATTAAAAGCCGCGATTTTCCGATCCGACCGCATCAATCGCTCCTGCGATTTATTGACCCGGCCGCGCATTTTGTAGATGAGCTGCTCTTTCATCCGGTCCAGTCGCTCCGCCGGCTGCAGCATGAGCTGTCGGCGCGGATTCGTCAAATACGGCGAGCGCTGCAGCCGCTTCAATCGTTCGCGGCCGCCTTCCAGACGCGAGGTTAAGCCGCCGTACAGCCGCTGCTTCAGATGCGCGATCCGCTGCGCCAGCTCCAGATGATGCGGCACCGCAAGCTCGGCTGCCGCCGTCGGCGTAGCCGCCCGCAGATCCGCGACGAAGTCGGCTATCGTGAAATCCGTCTCGTGCCCGACCGCCGAAATAACCGGCAGGACCGAAGCGTATATCGCACGCGCGACGATTTCTTCGTTGAACGCCCAAAGTTCTTCCAAGGAGCCGCCCCCGCGTCCGACGATCAATACGTCCACTTCGTTTAATCGGTTCATCTCTTCGACCGCCCTTACGATCGAAGGAGCCGCCTGCTTCCCTTGTACAAGCACGGGATAGAGCAGCACCGGCACGGACGGATAACGCCGCTGCAGCGTAATGATAATGTCGCGCACCGCAGCACCGGTCGGCGACGTGATGACCCCGATCGCGCGCGGAAAAGCCGGGATCGGCTTTTTTCGTTCCGGTGCGAACAAGCCTTCGGCTTCCAGCTTCTTCTTGAGCTGCTCGTAGGCCAGATACAGGCTGCCGATGCCGTCGGGCTGCATCTGCGTCACGTAGAACTGATAAGCCCCGTCCCGTTCATATACGGATATATTACCGCAGGCGAGCACCTTCGTGCCTTCCTTGGGGATGAACCCGAGACGCTGGTTATACGACGCGAACATGATGCTCTTCAAGCGGCTGTCCGCATCCTTCAGCGTGAAGTACATGTGTCCGCTCGAATGATGCGTAAAATTGGAGATTTCCCCGCGCACCCATACGTTTTGCAGCGCGTCGTCGGCCTCCAATTTATTTTTAATAACCCGGTTAAGCTCCTTGATCGAGTAAATCGTTCGTCCGCTCATGGCTAATGCACTGCGCGCAAACCGGCCGCCCGCTGCGCCGCTTCCAGCGTATTGCGCAGAAGGATGGTGATCGTCATCGGTCCGACGACGCCCGGCACCGGCGTAATCACGCTTGCCGTATCGACCACATCGTCAAAGTCGACGTCTCCGGACAGCTTGCCCGTATCGAGCCGGTTCACACCTACGTCGATGACCACGGCGCCCGGCTTCACATGCCGGCGTTTGATCACCTTCGGCTTGCCGATAGCGGCAATCAGAATATCCGCTTGGCTCGTAATCTCTTCCAGGTTGCTCGTGCGGGAATGGCAGGTGGTAACCGTCGCATGCTCGCGAAGCAGCAGAATGCCCATCGGCTTGCCGACAATGTTGCTGCGGCCAATGACGACCGCATGCTTACCGGCGATGTCCACGCCGACCTTCTTCAAGATCTCGATCACGCCTGCGGGCGTACAAGGCGCCGGTCCCGGCTTGCCGATCATCAGGTTGCCGACGTTGACCGGATGGAAGCAGTCGACGTCCTTCTCGGGGGCAATCGCCTCAACTACCCGTTCTTCGTTGATTTGCTTCGGCAGCGGCGATTGCACCAGGATGCCGTGAATCGCCTTATCCGCATTCAGCTTGGCGATCAGTGCAAGCAGCTCGCTCTCTGACGTTGCTTCCGGCAGCTTGTACACTTCAGAGTGAATGCCCGCCTCTTCGCATGCGCGGTTCTTGTTGCGCACATAGACGTGAGAAGCCGGGTCTTCGCCGACGATGACGACGGCAAGACCGGGCTTCACCCCTTGGGCGATCAACCGGTCGACCTGATCTTTAATTTCGGTTCGGTAGGCGCCGACGAGCTCCTTACCGTTAATCACATGTGCAGACATCGCTTACGTTCCCCTTTCGTCTTCTCCGAACTTTCTTTACGATGAAGGCTTCGCTCTGAGTTGGCTCGAATCATATCAAGCTTCTGGCGATGACGATTGACCGCGAAGCGTATCCAAATCTTTGATCATTTTGCCCAGCACGCCGTTGACAAACTTCCCCGACTCTTCCGTTCCGAAATTTTTGGACATCTCGATCGCTTCGTTCACGACAACCTTCGGCGGCACATCGTCGCGGAACACCATCTCATAGGTGGCCAAGCGTAAAATTTCGCGGTCCACCTTCGACAGCCTGTCCATTTGCCAGCCTTTTAAATAGTCCACAAGCAGATGGTCGATTTGCGACTTGTGGCTAAGCGTCCCTTCGACCAGCTCCTTGACGTCTTGCTCGGAGATTCGATCCTTCTCCCGCGTCAGCTGTCCTTCGTCCTCGCCTCTCGCTTCCTCCACGACGTGATCGACGGCATCGCCTGTGCTCACTTCGTTCATGGCCATCTGGTATAAGCTTTGTAGGGCAAGTTCCCTTGCCAGTCTTCGTCTCATGTAATGAAAATCCTCCTGTTGGGTCGCTTGTCCCGGCTACAATCCTTCGCCCGACAAAAAATCCTTGGGCGTCTCCCAAGGATTTTAGCGGAACAGTCTCCATTTGTCCATTAGCCTACGCCAAGTGTCTTCTGCGGGAAACACCGGCTCGTTCCGGTCCAACTTTTTCCCTATGTAATATCCAGTATATACGATCAAGACAAAGATTAACATATGAAACAAGCCGAAGATCAAATAAATGATGCCCAGCACCACCCCGGCGATGACGCCGAAGGTCTTCCCTCTGTGCTGTTCGAGAAGCCGCTCCCAGATTTGCACCCACATGCGGGACACTCCCCTCTACTCCACCCGGCTTTTGAACGTGGGGGACGATTGCTGAATGTTCGCGATAAACACGGACACGAACGCCACGGGAATGCCGGTGATGTCTTCGATATGCCGTTTCACGTTCGCCTGCATTTCTTCCGTCAACGCCGGAATCGGGGTTTCTCCGTCCACAATCGCCCGAATGACGATCTCAAGGCCCGCTTGGTTCACTTTGACACGGGCACGCAGGTCTCGAACGCCGCGAGAGCGGGAAGCCGCCTTCAGGGACAAATTCTCAACCGTATCGAGCGAGATGCGAATATCCCCGAACTCCGTCCGCTGATCGATCGAAGGCACGGACGATTTGCCGCGCCGCGCCGACAAGTACAGAAAGCGAACGGCGAGCAGCAGAACGACAGCCGTGACAATAATGAAAGGAACGGCGACGTTAATCTCGTTGTATACGTCATGAACAAAATTTTGCGCATCGTTCAAAGGAATCAGCCCGAATGCCGCAATGAGCAGGACGAATGATGCAAGGAGTACGACGATACTAAAAATAAACAACAGCAGTTTGTCGAGTACTTTGGCCACGGGATCGGGCTCCTTTCGCAGGTATGGAGGAAACCCCCAGACGTGAACGTAAGGGGGTTCAACCTGACTATGATCGTTTATTTAACGCGCTGCGTGTTCGTTTCCGGCTCTTCCGGCGGCTTCTCCGCACCTTTAAAAATAACGTCATGGATATGCACGTTCACCTGAACGACACTTAAGCCGGTCATCGATTCGATCGCGTGTTTGACGTTCTGCTGCACGCCGCTCGCCACCTCCGGGATCCGGGTGCCGAATTCGATAACGACGGAAACATCGATCGCCGCTTCGCGCTGTCCGACTTCAACCTTTACGCCTTTGGACAAATTTTTGCGACCGAGCAGCTCCGCGATCCCGCCGGCGAAACCGCCGCTCATACCGGCAACGCCGGGAACCTCGATGGTCGCCATGCCGGCAATGATCTCAATCACTTCAGGAGCAATTTGAATCGTACCCATGTCGGTCTTTTCGTAATCGGCAGCAACTATACTCATGGTTAGGTCCTCCTCCAAGTTTTTGCTGAGGCAAAAACGGCTTCATTCACAACAATTTACATACGATCGTCGGTAGTCCTTCACTTTTGCCCGAATTAGCGACTGGTTCTGATGCCAGCCCGACCCTTGTCTGTATTGTATACTATACCATTTGGACAAAAATATGACAATGAACCGGCAATATTACGAGTTGGGGTCGTTCACGTCGTGCTCTTCCAGGAACTTAATGTCAAAATCGCCCGCCAAAAACTTCTTATGCTCCAGAAGCTTCAGGTGGAATGGAATTGTCGTATGTACGCCCTCAACGGCAAATTCGGCAAGCGCGCGCTTCATTCGCTGGATCGCCTCATCGCGATTTTTGCCCCAGACGATGAGCTTCGCGATCATCGAATCGTAGTGCGGCGGAATCGTGTAGCCCGGATAAGCGGCGCTGTCCACTCGAACGCCGAAGCCGCCCGGCGGCAAGTAAAACTTGATTTGCCCGGCCGACGGCATGAAATTGCGTTCCGAATCCTCCGCGTTAATGCGGCATTCGATCGCCCAACCGTCGATCTTCACGTCTTCCTGCGTAAACGAAAGCGGCTCGCCTTCGGCGACGCGGATCATTTCTTTTATAATATCGATTCCGGTGATAAGCTCCGTTACGGGATGCTCCACTTGAATCCGGGTGTTCATTTCCATGAAATAAAATTGGCCGTCCGCGCCGAGCAAAAACTCAAGCGTTCCTGCGCCGGAATAGTTAACCGCTTTCGCCGCACGCACCGCCGCTTCACCCATCGCCTCGCGAATTTCCGGCGTCAGGATCGGGCATGGCGCTTCCTCGACGAGCTTCTGGCGGCGTCGCTGCACCGAGCAGTCGCGCTCGCCCAAGTGGACAACGTTGCCGTGTTTATCGGCAAGCACTTGAATCTCGACGTGCTTCATGCCGGTCAAATATTTCTCCAAATAAACGCCGGCGTTGCCGAACGCCTTCTGCGCTTCCTGCTGGGCGGCCGTAATTTGCTGAATGAGCATTTCTTCATTGTCGGCTAAACGAATGCCCTTGCCCCCGCCGCCTGCGGTCGCTTTAATGATGATCGGGTATCCGATTTCCCGGCCGAGACGAATTGCTTCTTCCACATCCTCGACCAACCCGTCGGAGCCCGGAATGACCGGTACGCCGGCTTCTTTCATCGTTTGCTTGGCGACGGATTTGTCGCCCATCTTGCTGATCGCTTCCGGGGAAGGACCGATGAACGTTATATTGCAGCTTTCGCATATTTCTGCGAAATCGGCGTTCTCCGCGAGAAATCCGTAGCCCGGATGGATCGCGTCGGTTTCCGTCAGCGTCGCCACGCTCATGATGTTCGTGTAATTCAAATAGCTGTCCTTGGACAGCGTGGGTCCGATGCAATAGGCCTCGTCCGCCAAGCGGACGTGCAGCGCGTCGCGGTCGGCTTCCGAGTAGACCGCAACCGACGTAATGCCGAGCTCGCGGCAAGCGCGAATGATGCGTACCGCAATTTCACCGCGGTTGGCAATCAAAATTTTATGAAACTTCAATGCGGCTCTCCTCCTACTTACTCCGGTTTCACCAGGAACAACGGCTGCCCGTACTCCACAAGCTGTCCGTTCTCCACGAGCACTTCTACGATCTCGCCCTTCACTTCGGCTTCGATCTCATTCATCAGCTTCATCGCTTCGATGATGCAAACGACGGTTTTCTCTTTCACCGCACTGCCCTTGGATACGAACGAAGCGGCGCCCGGCGATGGAGCGGCATAGAACGTGCCGACCATCGGGGACACGATTGTATGTAGACCTAAGTCGGCTGCCGCCGGTTTGGACGCGCTTGGCGCTTCCGCTGCAGGGGCTTGTACCGCCGCTTGAGGGGCAGGCACTTGCGCATACACAGGAGCGGCCGGAGCCGCGGTCACGACAACCTGTTCGGTTTTATTCGGTTTACGGATGAAAAGGCGCGAGCCTTCGCTTTCAATTTCCAGTTCTTGCAAAGAGCTTTGATCCACAAGCTTGATCAATTCTTTGATTTCGCTTAACTTAAACAAGTGCATTCACTCCTTTGGGCATCTGGCGCGCAGCAGGCGATCCATGGAAGGCAATCTTCGCCGCTGGCGATGTGAAACAAACGACGTTGTTATTATATCACAATATAATTTGAAGGGAAGAACTTATTAGTACTTGGTTCTACTTCATATTTTCAGCTGTCGAAATTCCTGATCCCTTTGCAATATCTACCATTTGTTTATGATTTATACTAAATATGGTCTTCCATCCAAAAAACATTAGATACATGATGTGTCATTTCAAAAGGATTAGCCATCCCCCTGCACCATATCAGTTAGATATACGCACGCACTCTTAACTTGTACTTCATTCTGTTACTCCAAATAAATAAGAGTCCGCGGGAGCGGACTCTGTCACCGATGATTTAAGGCTTCATGACGACGGAAATTTGATCCGCCTGAACGCCGAGCTCCTGCATGGCTTTATCGACAATGCTGACGGCTTGGCTGCGTTCCAATTTATTCGACTGCACCGTAACTTTCCATTTGTTCGCGTCTTGCGTGACGACGACCTGCGGGAAGTCGCCGCCGAGGATATCTTCCAGACTGGTTACTTTCGCTTCCATGTCCTGGATCTTGTTGTATTCTTCCTGAGCTTTGGCCGCGGCTTCCGCCGTTTGTTTCGGATCGGTGATAATCGTCATCAAGCTTTCCACCTTCTTCGTCAGCTCTTCATTGCGCTTCATTTGGGCGCTGAGGAAGAAATCGGTGCCGGATGTCGCAGTCGCTTGCATTTTTTGTAAGATTTTAGCTTCTTCGCTCGAAGCGTCCGTTCCCGTATTCGACACGGGCTGCGCCGCTTTGTCGTCCGTTTTCGCAGTGTCGGAGGAAGGCGTATCGGTTTTCGTGCTGCTCTCTTTAGGATCGCCGGCTTTGGCGTTATCCGTTTTGGCGGCGTCCGCTTTCGTATCGGCGGCGGGAGCTGCGTCCGTTTTTGCATCGGCCGCTTCCGGCTGCTTCACATCCAATTGACCCGTGTTCACGACGATCTCGTTCGTTTTAACCCCGGTTGACGCCACTTCCAGCTCGTTCACGTCTTCCGTGAATAAATAGTAGGCGGAGAGGACGACCATCAAGCTCAGCATCGATACCAACCAAATCGTTTGTCTTCTGGAATTCATGTGTTCATTCCTCCTTGAGTTCATCGTTCGTATTTGAAAGACGTTTATTTATTGCTTGCGCGGCAGGATTGAGATCCGGTGCGCGGGAACATCGAGTCCACGCTCCACCGCTTCGACGATCATCTTTTTGACCGTAAGATTTTCCGCCCCCTTGGCAACGACGAGCACGCCTCGGATTTTCGGTTTAATCGTCTTGACGATCAGCGGCTGCTTGCCCCCGGATACTTCGTATAACACCACTTCGCCGTTCCGGGACACATTCGTGATATGCCGGGTTGCCCCATGCTGGTCTTTCTCGTTCGTTACCTGCTGCGTTTCGTTCGTGTTGCGCTCTACCTGGATCTCTTCGCTCGAGTCGATGGTGACCAGCACCTCAACCTCGCCGACCCCCACGATCTTGGTCAAAATGTCCCGCAGCTGCGATTGATACGCTTCTTCATATTCGCGAAAGCCCGTTTGCTCCTTGCTTCCGGAGCCGAACGCGGCTTCGGCCTGATCCGGCGGTGACCCGCGCCCTTCGTTGATCGGATCGACATCCTTCACCGTGATGAACGAATTCATGATCATCAGCGCCGCTCCGACGAGCCCAAGCAGCAGCAGCAGGCGAAACGTCTGCATCCGCTTCGGACCGCCGGGGCCTCCCTTGAACCAGGACAACCAACCTTTCTTGTCTTCTCCCACCGTTTCACCTCCCCGGGGCCGGTTCCAGCGTTAGTTCGATCTGTTCCTGCGTCAGCTGCCAATCTTGCTCCAGCATCCGGATAATTTGCGTCTTCGTTTGCAGCAATGCCGGGGATAGCGGCTCTTTATCGGGTCCGAACGAGGCGGATTGCGGCACTGATCTTGCTGCGGTTGCAGCCGAACCGTCCGAGATTCGAATGTCGGCCACAGGGACCACCGGTTCGATCGGCTTGACCGTTTCCATCGCAGCGACCGGCTTCGCCCGTGCCTGATTCGGGAGTTCGGCCGGACGCCCCTCCGCCACCTGCAGCGTGACCTTCCGGATCACCGGCTGTCCGGTCTCGTCGGGCGCCGTCACGACTTGAACGTTCCGTACGTCCACATCGGCCGATTGTTCAATCTTGCGTTTCATCAATTCTTCCACTTGGTTCTCAACGAGCGCCGACGTTTGCTCGAACTGTCTCGCTTGCAGGGCATTGGCGCGCTGCCGGATGGCCGTGAGCGAGTCCATCTCGCCGCCTGACACCGCCGCCAGGTCGGGCGACAGCGCTGCCGCCAGCCGTTCGTCCAGCGCCGCATCGGAGCGAAGCAGGCTTAGCAGGGGCTGGAGCAGCGTCAAGAGCAGGAACATGCTGATCACGGTCTTCACATAGCGCTGCATCGATTGATTCGGCAGCAGCAAGTCGACGAAGGTGGCGATCAGGATGACCAGCACGACCGACTTCAGCCAACCGCTCAAAAAGTCCAAGCGTTCTCCCTCCTTCGCTGGGCTCCGGATCAGCGCATCATGACCGAGACGTTGCCGGCGCCGATGATGATCGATATCGCGAGAAAAAACATCAGTCCGACGACGGCTAAAGCGGCGAATACATACATCATGCTTTTGCCAATGGTCTCCAGGCAGGTAATCATCGGGTTATCGCCGAGCGGCTGCATGACGGCGGCCGAGATGTTATATATGAAGGCTAACGCCATTATTTTCAGCGCCGGGAAAGCGCACAGCACCAAGATGACGACGACGCCGGCCAAACCGACGGCGTTCTTCACCAGCAGCGAAGCGCCGATGACCGTCTCCGAAGCGTCGGAGAACAGACGGCCGACAACCGGTACGAAGTTGCCTGCGATATACTTGGCCGTACGGATCGTCACGCCGTCCGCCACGGCTCCGGTTGCGCCCTGTACCGAAATGACACCCAGAAATACGGTGATGAATAAACCTAAGCAGCCCAGGCTGATCGTTCGCAGCAAGTTCGCCAGCTGTGTGACCTTGTATTTGTCAGACAACGAGCTGACGATGTGCAGCACGGCGGAGAAGAATAGCAGCGGAAACACCAGAAAGTAGATGGCCGTGCCGACCGCGTGCACCATAAACACGATCAGCGGGTGAAGCACCGTTACGGATACCGCGTTGCCCATCGACGCCAGCAGGGTCAACAGCAGCGGCACGACGGCGATCATGAAGTGTATCATGTCGGATATGGCCGATTTGGCGTAACCGATCGCTACGTTAAAGCTGTTCACCGCCATAATCATCAGGACGAGAAACGAAATCGCGTAAGCGATTTTACTGACCGCGTTCCGCTCAAACGAGCTTTGCAGCGTCTCGAGCAGCATGCTGAAAATCGTGAGAATGACGATGGAGACGAGCAGCTTGCCGTTATACAGCAATTCATGAAAAAAGTAGCGAAACAGGGCGGAGAACACGCTGTCTATACTGAAGTTTTTGGCGCCGAGCAGCAGCTCCATGAACGTCGGGGCTTTGCTGTCGGGAAAATAACCGCCGTACTGCTTCATCAAGCCGCTCCAAAACTGTTCCACTTGATCGAGCGGCAGCCGTTCCGCCTGCTGGCGCACCAGCTCATCGGCGGGCGTGGCGGCCTGTACCTGCGCTCCGCAGCCGGTCAGGTCCGAGCAGCCGTACCCGACGCCTCCCGACAACAGGAGCACCGTCAGCACCGCGACGACAACGAGCCATCGCTTCATCTCGGCGGCGGAAGGGCGGCGCTGCAGCGGCAGCTCGCTTCTTGGCGGCGAAAGGCGACGATTAGGCAGCAGCATGAGCTTCATCTCCTGGTTGGTTTTGCTCGGGTAACGCTCGCTTAAGCCGGCAGCAGCTTGACGACCGTTTCGATGATGACGGATACGATCGGAATGGCCATGACCATGATCAGCACTTTACCGGCCAGCTCAATCTTGGAAGCGACCGCTTCCTGGCCGGCATCCCGCACGATTTGCGCGCCGAATTCGGCGATGTAGGCAATGCCGATAATTTTCAGAATCGTTTTCAGAAAAATCGTATTAATTTCCGCTTTATTCGCAAGCTCCTCCAGCACGCTGATCACGGTTGAAATTTTCCCGATGAGGAACAGAAAGATCGTAATGCCCGTGAACGCCGTGAGCAAAAACGCGAACATCGGCTTCTGCTCTTTGATGATCAGCACCAGCACTGTCGTGATGAGCGCAAGTCCCACCACTTGAATGATTTCCATGGCCGCACCCGCCTATTGGAACAAAAAAATCGTCTTGATTTCTTTAAACAGGTTGTCGAGCAGACTGACGACCATGAACAACACGACGACAAACCCGATGACCGTGACCCAGTGGGCCATATCCTCTTTACCCATCTGCTTCAGCACAGTATGAATCATCGCGATAATGATGCCGATGCCGGCGATCTGAAATATCGCATTAACGTCCACGTTCATGTGCGGCACCTCATTCTTGAACCTATCCCTTCACTGGCCAAATCGGAGCTAGTACATCAATATGACGACGAGCGCCCCCATCAACAAGCCGAGACTCTTCCACATCCGCTCGTATCGCTGCTGTTCGTCTTTGGCCAGCTCCTCTTCTCCGCGCAGTTGGTTGACGGCCAGACGCAAATGCTTCACTTGATCGTCCCGGTCGGTTAGGCCGAGCGTAGCGCCTAGCTGCTGCATGATCTCCTTCTCCCCCCGGCCCAGCGACAGCTCGCGCCAACCGGCGGTTAGCGTCTCCCCCCAGAGCTGCTGAACCGGTCGTCCCGCGGTCTGTCCCAGCTCCGCCGCCATCCGGACGAACAACGCGCCGACGGCGGTCGCGCAAGCTTGCCCCGTGCAGCGCAGCGCCTCGGGCAGCGGGGTGAAGCCGTACAGGATCTCCGTTTCGAGCCGCTGCAGCATCCTGATCAGGTCGGCGATTTGACGGGGCCGCTTCGCCAGCTGTGAAGCTTGAAAGAACCCGAGCAGCGTGCCCGCGAGCAAGATCAACATCGCGCCGAGCAGCTTCAGCATGGCGGGCTTCCCCGCTTCCGCCTGTGCAGCGTACCGGCCCGTCTCATAGGCTGACGCCTCCACGCAGCGCAAGCCGCTCGTCCAGCCGCTTGCCCTGGGCGTCGTACACCGCCGTGCCCGGAGCTCCCGCGCCAGCGTTGGCTGCCGGTGCGCGCGACAGCACCACGAAGCGTTCGAAGACGCCGTCCGCCACCAGCTCCTTCAGAATCGGCCGCCCCTTGACATCCTGGGCGTCCCTTCCGTGTGCGGTGGCGATGACCGCGATCCCGGCGTGCAGCGCCTCGTGTACGGCCGCCGCATCTTCGGCCCGGCCGATCTCGTCGGCGATCAGCACCTCCGGCGACATCGAGCGGATCATCATCATCATCCCCTCCGCCTTCGGGCAGCCGTCCAGCACGTCGGTGCGCGGGCCGACGTCAAAGGTCGGAACGCCCCGCACGCAGGCGGCGATCTCCGACCGCTCATCGACGATGCCGACTTTGAACGCTCTGGACGGCGTCGACCCTTCGCCGCTTGCGAAGCCCTCGCTGAGCTGCCGCGCGATATCGCGCACCAGCGTTGTCTTGCCCTGCTGCGGCGGCGATACGATCAAGGTCCGCAGCACTTGTCCGGTCCGCGGTTCAAGCAGGAAGGGCAGCACCCGTTGGGCCGCGTTCTTCCATTCCCGAGCAAGACGGATGTTGAAGCCGCTGACGTCCTTGATGTATTTCACATGTCCATGCTCGACCACCGTTCTGCCGGATAAGCCGACCCGATGACCGCCTTGAATCGTTATGTAACCGCGCTTGAGCTCCTCCTCGAACGTATACATGGAGTGCTGCGTTAACAGCTCCAGCAGCAAAGCGCAATCTTGACGGGTCGGATGAT
This sequence comes from Paenibacillus sp. tmac-D7, assembly GCF_006519665.1. Lineage (NCBI taxonomy): Bacteria > Bacillati > Bacillota > Bacilli > Caryophanales > Paenibacillaceae > Paenibacillus > Paenibacillus sp. tmac-D7. Next base: position 41,765 of record NZ_VIDW01000004.1, read on the forward strand.
AAGCTTGTTCCGTCCGGGAGCACGTCGCACCTTCCGCGGTGACGAAGGCATGGCCTGGTCCCCAGACGACCTCCAGCGGCCGATTTTCACGGATGCGAATTTCCTGAAGCGTCCGGCCAGGCGGCAGCCCCGTTGCTAGAGTTGCTAGAATGTGCCGCAGCGGAGCGGAGAAGAAAGGCAATATCGATTGCATCTTTGAGCCTCCCTGTCCATCTTTTACAATCATGTGTATGCCATATCTACTGAATTATGACAGATTTACTTTTTTAAGATTCCGATAAAAATGCAGCTCACCCCGGCAAGCACCCACAGCAGCTTTCCGGCCGAAAGTTTGTCGGCCATCCCGACCAACCCAATCGTAGTTGTCGTCAGCAGCACGAGCGGTCCGACGAGCGCCAGCCCCGAGTTGACCAGCAGCGCCTTCTCAATTTGGTTGAAGCGCAGCATAAGAAGCGCCGCCAAAATTTCGATACTGCCGGATAATACGCGGATCGTCGCCATGCTGAGCACAATTTTATTGATCATTGACACGGAATTCACCCCATCCCCTGGTTTCCTTATCACTGTATGCAAGCTCGTCTGCTTTTAGGCTATCCGGGCACAACCCCAGCAGGAAATGCATACGATGTTTCATGAATTTTATTATTTATACAGCGAGGCGATAAGTAATGGAGGTTAGAACACCGCTGCAATGGCATTTTCAGCTTTGCGACCCGACCGGTCAGCGTACGAGCAAACCGCGCATTGCGGGCAAAACGATGGTAATCGACAAAGGGCTCGGACTCCATGCGATCGAAGATCTGCTGCAGACGGCAGGCGACTACATGGATATGCTGAAAATCGGTTTCGGCACTTCTCCGCTTTATAAAACGGCATTGCTGAAGAAAAAAATCGAGATGGCCAAAGCGCACAACATTCTCGTGTACCCCGGCGGCACGTTCCTCGAAGTCGCGATCGTCCAACAAAACATCGATCATTTCTTTGATATGATTGCCTATCTGGGCTTTAACGGGATAGAAATTTCCGACGGTACGATCCATGTTCCGCGCGGGGTCAGAAGCGATTTGATTCGGCGCGGTGTAGATGCGGGGCTGACGGTTATTACGGAATACGGGAAGAAAGGCTGGGGCTCCGCTATTGAACTGGAGGAGCTGGTTGAGACCGTGACGATCGACTCCGAGCTCGGGGCGGCGCTCATTACGATCGAAGGCCGGGAATCCGGCAAAGGAATAGGGATATACAACGAAGACGGCAGCTGTAAGGATGAGGAAATCGAGCTCGTGCTCAGCGGGGTGCCCAGTCCGGAACTGTTGTTGTGGGAAGCGCCCCACAAAGACCAGCAGGTTCATTTATTGAAGCGGCTCGGCAGCGGCATTCATCTCGGAAATATCGCGCCGGCCGATCTGTTCTCGCTTGAAGCGCTGCGCCGCGGACTTCGCTCCGATACGCTGGCCGGGGAGGCTGACGTATCGGATGCTGCGCCGGTGGCGGCCGAAGCTAACGTTGAGGCTGCGCCTGTGGTGAGCTGGTATTACCAAATTTAGGCAAGGAGTGACAACAGGCCGTGCACATTCATGTCATATCCAGCGTAAACGAAGCGCGCACCGAAGAGCTGCAGCACAAAACCGTCATCGTCATCGACGTGCTGCGCGCGACCTCCACGATGCTGACCGCGCTTGCGAACGGATGCCGGACCATCGTCCCCGTTGAGACCGTCAATCAAGCCAAGAGCATGCAGGGGAAAGACGAGCTGCTCGGCGGCGAACGATTTTGCAAAAAAATACCGGGCTTCGATCTGGGGAACTCCCCGCTGGAGTATACCCCCGAGCTTGTCACCGGCAAAACGGTCATCATGACGACGACAAACGGCACACGGGCGATTCAGAAGGCGGCGAAAGCGAGTCATATTTTGATCGGCTGTATGCTGAATGCCGCCGCCTGTGCGCGCAAAGCGGCCAACCTGACGGGCGACATCGTCATCGTTTGTGCCGGCACGCAGGATGTCTTTGCGCTGGAGGACGGCTTGTGCGCGGGTCTGCTGATCGATGAGCTGCTGCGGCTCCATGCGGCAGGAGCGATCCGCGGAAACTTGACGGGGCCGAACGCACCTGCCTACGTGGACGACTTCGGTTTAGCCATGCTGCAGGCGTACCGGAACGTGCAGGACCGGCTATTAGACGCGCTACTGACGTGCGCGAACGGCAAACGGCTGACCAAGATCGGTTTCCATGACGATGTGGTCCACTGTGCCCAAACCCATGTGCTGGACCTTGCCCCCATGGTACGGCATGGCCGCCTGGAGGCTTAGTTAACGGTTCCCCGCCAAGCTTGTTCTAAAAAGGCCCTGCGCTCATACACATAAATGAAGACACTTCCGGACAAGGGGCCTGCATATGAACGGGGATATTCTCTTGGTTGCGCTTATCATTATCGGACTGCTGGGCCGGTCCCACATTATTACGACGGCCGCTTGCGTGCTGTTGATTGTGAAGCTGATCAGTCTGGAGCGATACCTCCCGACGATTGAACGGAGAGGGCTGGAGCTGGGGCTGTTGTTTTTGACCATGGGGGTTCTTGTGCCGTTCGCAAGCGAGAAAATATCCATCAAGGACGTCACCTCGATGTTTACGACTTGGCCCGGCATACTCGCCCTGCTGGGGGGAGCCGTTGCGACTTATATGAACAGCAAAGGATTGGAGTTATTAAAAATAGACCCGCAAATGATTGTGGGTCTTGTAATCGGTTCGATTATCGGTATCGTGTTCTTAAAAGGAATCCCGGTCGGCCCGTTAATGGCCGCCGGGATTACCGCCTTTTTGCTCAAGGCGTTCACGTTCTTATTCGATAAGTTCCGTTAGTGCAGCCGGTGTTAACGGCGTTCCGAAGGACCGCCGACGAATACGGTCGTATCGGTGTCAAGGCCGTAAGCCGTGTGCAGGGCTTGGACAACCTCGTTCAGGCGGCCGTTCTCAATGACGCAGGACGTCTTAATTTCGGACGTGCTGACCATCAGGATGCTGATGCCGAGATCGGAGATCGTCTCGAACATTTTGGCGGCGACGCCCGGCGTACTGACCATGCCTGCGCCCACGATCGAAACCTTCACCAGGTTGTTCTCGGACGTCACTTCGCGGAAGCCGACGGTGCTGCGAATGCCTTCGATCGTTTGCAGCGCTTTCTCCAGATCGGAGAGCGATACGGTGAAGGAAAAGTCAGCCGCTCCTTGAGCAACGCCGCTTTGTACGATGATATCCACATCGATTTGCGCTTGCGCCAGCGCCGTGAACACCTTCGCCAGCTGCCCCGGTTTCTCTTCCACGCCCAAAATGCTGATGCGTGCGACATTCTTGTCGTAAGCGATGCCGCGTACTACGATTCCTTGTTCCATTGTCGCTTCCTCCTTGACGTTCGTGCCTTCATTATGGTTGAAGCTGGATCTTACGACCAGCTGCACATTGTAATTTTTCGCGTATTCCACCGCGCGCGGATGCAAGACCGCCGCTCCGAGGTTCGCAAGCTCGAGCATTTCGTCATACGAAATTTCGTTCAGCTTGCGCGCGCATTTAACAATCCGCGGGTCGGTCGAGTAAACGCCGTCCACGTCTGTGAAAATTTCGCACACATCCGCTTGAATCCCTGCTGCGAGCGCCACTGCCGTCGTGTCGGAGCCTCCGCGGCCAAGCGTCGTAATTTCGCCTTCCTCGGTCATGCCCTGGAACCCTGCGACAATGACGATATTGCCGGCATCCAGCGCCTTACGGACACGTTCCGGCTTCATATCGGTGATTCTTGCCTTGCCGTGTACGTCTTCGGTAATCATCCCGGCCTGCCATCCGGTAAAGGATACGGCCGATTCGCCCAAACTATGTATCGCCATCGACAAAAGCGCGATCGATACTTGCTCGCCCGTGGACAGGAGCATATCCATCTCCCGCGCCGGCGGTGCGCCCGTATAAATTTGCTTTGTCAGGTCGATCAAATCGTCCGTCGTATCGCCCATAGCGGATACGACGACGACGCATTGGTGTCCTTCGCGGTGCCGTTCCACAATACGACCGGCAACCCGTTTCATCCGTTCGGCGTCCCCAACCGAGCTTCCGCCGAATTTCATTACTATCAGAGCCAAGCTGCTCACTCCCTACACAAACTTTTGCATAACTAAAATAGAATTATATCATAAGGGCGCCGCTCTGCGAAATACATAGTTGTCGAAAATTTTGCACCAGCGCCGGATAACAAAAATAGAGCGATCCGATGAGTATCGAATCGCTCTTCCATCCATCGTTACGCCAACGCTTCCGCCAGCTTCCGGCCAAAAGCACGGCACACTTCCTTCTCGTCGCCGGACGGGTTTAGCTCGACCTTCAAGCCTTCCTGAACGACATCGGCTCCTTGTTCCTTCAGCTTCGCGATCAACGTATCGACGGCAGCCCCGTACTGAGAGTACGAAGAGTCCGCCGAGCCGAACACGGCTGCTTTCCGGCCTGCTAGTTGAATGTCATCCATTTCCTCGTAGAAATCAAGAAACTCGTCCGGGAGATCGCCGTCTCCCCACGTATATGCACCCAGCAAGACGCCGTCGTACTTCTCCAGCTCCGAGGCGTTCGCGTCCACGACTGATTTCAAGACGGGCTCGATTCCCGCAGCCCTTACGCCATCGGCGACAAGCTCGGCCATTTCTTCCGTGTTCCCGGTCATGCTGGCAAAAACAATGATTACTGAACTCAAGATGGTTCCCTCCAATAGCGGGAATGATCGCTTCCCATATTTCTTGTTGTCTAACATTTGCAGATTGCGAAGGTTTCCGGAAACTAACAGCGCTACATTGATAATAAGTGATAATGATTATCATTGTCAATTATTTTTTCATATTTTTTGACATGCAAAAAAGGCAGCCGTTTTCCCTGTTAGAGAGAACGGATGCCTTGTAACCGTTATTGGATTTCCTTGTCAGAGGTCAAGCTTGATATCGATGTAATGTTCAACCGTCGGATAGGGATCGTAATAAGGATGCAGCAAGCTTTTCCATTGTTCATATTCAGGGGATTGACGGAAGCTGACCGTATGATCCTTCAGCGTTTGCCAGCGTACCAGCAAGACGTACTTGTTGTCGGTCTCCAGGCATTTATGCAGCTCATGGTGAATATAGCCTCTCATGCCGGTTATGATTTTCGACGCTTGACGAAAGCTTGATTCGAACTCGCTTGCCAAGCCGGGCTTCACCTGCAACGTCGCCACTTCCATTATCATACGCACCCCACCCGATTCCCAAGTATTGTTTCCGCGCCGCTTACCCGCGATTCGGAAGTTGACCGCCGTCTTTCTCTCAATTGCCTCGGAATCCCGTTCATACCGTCCTCCTTCTGGATGATCGATCTACTTGAATATTATACCATTTCGCCCACTGCTTGGCATACATGTGATGCTATTGTGTCGATCTTCGGAAAGTTAAACTCAAAAAAACTGACGCCTGATAACATCCAGACGCCAGCTTTCGGCTAAGTCGTTTTTCCATGTTCGCTTACAGGGGTTAGAACCGCGGTTCTGCTTTACGTGTCCAAAAAATAATCAATCAATTTGCAAAAGGATTCCGTTTTTTCAATTTGCGTCCAATGGCCGCAATTCGAGAACGTATGGAGCTCCGCATTCGGCAGCAGTTGAGACAGCCGCCAGCTCGTCTCCTCAATCGGAATGATCTGATCCTCGCGGCCGTGAAACAGCAGAACCGGGACCTCGATGCTCCTTAGCTGCTCCTCGCTTAAAGCCAGAGCGTTGACATGACGCTGCCTCGGGGCAGGGAACATGGAGGCGAAAGCAGCCTGGTTTTCTTCATTTAACGTGGACTTGTACCGCATCTGAACCAAATCGTCATTTTCGGCAAAACGTTTGTCGTAAGAAAACAAATGAATGAGCTTTTTCATCGTTTCAAGGCTCGGGGTGTATCCCCAAACCTGGTCCAGACCTTCCGTCAATTGAAATTGAATGCCTGCGCTTCCCATTAACACCAGTTTTTTAACCAGATCCGGCCGGCGGTAGGCGAGATGCAAGGCGATGCCTCCGCCCAACGAATTGCCGACAATCGATAGGGGACCGAGCTTCTTCGTTTCGATAAAGGCGATCATCTGCTCGACCCAAACGTCCACGCCGTATTGAATCGATTTCGGCTTATCCGACGAGCCGAAGCCGATCAGATCGGGCGCGTATAACCGGTGCTTCTTGGACAGGATGGGATAGACGGGGCGCCAATTGGCCCAAGCCGATACTCCCGGTCCGGAACCATGGATCAAGAGCAGCGGCTCCCCTTCTCCACCCTCGTGGAAATAAACTTGATGACCTCCGATTTTTTCGAAATACCCTTGTTCTGACATCTGATTTCCTCCTCTATTTTCATATCCTTACCTGCATTATTGCACGCGGAATTGGATCGTCCCGAGCCGGTCCCAGATCGCCGTCACCGTATCGCCGTACGCAATTTCCGCTTCCACTTTCGGATGAATCAACTCATCGATGCGCAGCACGTCCCCGTCAACGACCATATAGTCGAATATGTATCCGTAGATCGGCTCTTGATAGGCGCTTGAGTTCATGGCTTTCCCCCTAAACCGAGGATAGTGGATAGTTCGACTTTGCAAGTTCGGCGGCAACGTTCATAATCATATCCTCCTGACCGCCGACCGCTTTCCTTCTTCCCAATTCGATCAGAATGTCCCTGGCATCAAGCCCGAATTTCAAGGCGGCTCGCTGCGCGTGGAGGAGGAAGCTCGAATATACGCCTGCATAACCGAGCACCAGGCTTCCCTTCGTAATTTCCTGCGGTTTTTGTAAAATCGGAGCGACAATCTCTTCGGCTACATCCATGAGCTTATACACATCCACACCGGTCTCAATGCCCAGCTTCTCCAGCACCGCGACCAATACCTCCGTTTGCGTATTGCCGGCCCCCGCGCCGAGACAGCGTACGCTTCCGTCGATCCAGGTCGCGCCTTCCTGAATGGCTGCAAGCGTGTTGGCCATGGCCAGCGATAAATTGTTGTGGCCGTGAAACCCGATATGAGCGGAAAGCGATTGCTTGAGCGCGCGAATTCTTTCCTCCACCTGAAACGGCAGCAGCGCGCCCGCGGAATCGACCACATACACGGTATCCGCACCGTAACTTTCCATCAATTTCGCTTGCTCCACTAACGTTTCGACCGGCGCCATATGCGACATCATCAAAAAACCGACGGTAACAAGACCCAGCTCCTTGGACCTGGCGATGTGCTGTGCGGAAATATCCGCTTCCGTCACGTGCGTAGCAATGCGAGCCATGCCGACGCCCAACTTCGCGGCTTCATTTAATTGTTGAATCGTTCCTACGCCCGGGAGCAGGAGCACCCCGATTTGGGATGTGGCGCATACGGATACGGCGGCTTCGATTAACTCCATTTCATTCGTCCGCGACAATCCATACTGCAGAGATGAGCCTGCAAGTCCATCCCCGTGTGAAACTTCAATATATGGAACATTCGCATCATCCAACGCCTTGGCCACGCTTATGACTTGTTCCAGCGTATACTGATGATTGATGGCGTGGCTTCCGTCACGAAGCGCGACCTCCGTTATCGTTAACTTTTGAACGGGTTTCAATGTCGTTCTCCCCTTTCTTGTCCGTTACACGGCGGATCGGGAAGATCGGCTCTTCGCAAATTCTTCCGCAACCTTCACGGCCGCAGCCGTCATAATGTCGAGATTTCCGGAGTACTTGGGCAAATAATCGCCCGCCCCTTCGACCTCAATGAATACGGTAACTTTGTTGTCGTCAAAGATCGGCTCGGTGCGAAGCCGGTATCCGGGCACATAGGACTGAATGGAGGCCACCGTTTCCTGAATGGAGGCCGTTATTGCGGCTTCGTCCACTTGACCTTCCACCAGCGCATATACGGTGTCCCTCATCATGATCGGCGGTTCAGCAGGGTTTAAAATAATGATGGCTTTGCCTTTCTTCGCTCCGCCGATTTGTACGATCCCGTGAGAGGTCGTCTCCGTAAATTCGTCGATATTCGCCCTTGTGCCCGGTCCCGCGCTTTTGGATGCGATAGTAGCCACAATTTCCCCATAGCTCACCGGCGCAACTTTATGGATGGCATGGATGATCGGAATGGTCGCTTGTCCCCCGCACGTGATCAAATTAATATTGTCTGCATCCAGATGCTCTCCCAAATTGACGGACGGGACCACATAAGGTCCCACGGCGGCCGGCGTTAAATCGATGGCCATCTTGCCTTTTTCTTTGAGCATTTTCGCGTGACGAATATGCGCTTTGGCCGAGGTGGCATCAAACACAATATCCGCCAGGTCGGGAGCCTCATCCAAAAATGACTTCAAACCTCCGTCGAACGTGGCGTAACCTAAATTTCTCGCCCTCGTTAGTCCGTCTGACAAAGGGTCGATCCCGATCATCGCGGTTAGCTCCAAGAACGGTGACCTCGCAAGCTTAATCAACAAATCCGTACCGATATTTCCAGAGCCTAATATGGCCGCTTTCACTTTCCGCATGTCCTGTACCCCCGATCCCGCATTAGTTTGTAAACGTACGCGCCCGCCTCGCCGAGAATGCTCCATTTCAACGGGTAACCTCCATCCGTATCCACGCGACCGCGTCTTCCCGGTTCGCGTCTGAAATTTCGTGCGCGGCGGCGTACGTTTGGTACCGAATAGAACCGACTCTCTCTTTGAGATATTGATAGCTTTCCTCCCCGATATGAGGGGGGAAGATAGGATCGTCCTGGCCGTCCGACAGGAATACGGACAGATGATCCGTCGATTGAATCGGGTACTCTTCTTTCACGAAGGATGGGATGTAGCCGTTCATGGCAAGGACGCCCTTTATTTTTTTTCCAAGCCGCAATGCCAAGGTCAGGCTCAAGATCGCGCCTTGACTAAAGCCGAGCAAATACATGCGTTCCCGGTCGATCGGGTACCGGTTCGCCGCATAGTCGATGAAACGATCCAGCATGCCCACGCTTTCGTCAAACTGCTCGCGTTCGGGGTTTCCGTAGCCTTTCAGATAATAATAGGCATACCCGTTCTCATAGGGGCGCTGTCCCCTGACACCGATTACAATGAGCTCTTCATTCAACTCCTCGATGACGGATATCATGTCTTTCTCCGTATAACCGATGCCGTGCAGGGCAAAGACTACTGGATAGGTGATTCCCGGTTTCATGGATGCCGGGGTATGAATCGTATATGCGAACGGACTGGTCATATCCTTCCTCCCTAAAGTTTGTTGCAAGTTACCGAACCCGGTCACCCGGAAAATCGGCATCCGCGTTGTAATCGCTTGCAAAACCATCGCCGGAATAACCGCCGGGCCGATCCTTCTCCAGCTTCTTCATCCGAAGCGTCCGGCGAAAAATGAACTCGGAAACGGGCTTCACCCATTTCAACGAAACGGGACTGTGACAAACGATATCCCGCACAGGCTTCAGCTTTAATTCAATAACGTCCGACCCTTCTTTCCTGCGGGCAATGCCGTGACTGACTGCACCCCCGATTTCGGCGAGCACTTCATACAAGCCGCTAGCGGGGAGTGTAAAATAGGGCATCGTGACCACTTGAACGATAACCTGTCCCCGTTGTCCTACCGTCCGTACTTCGCTAATCCGACCTGCCGTCTCATAATATTTACCCAAGCAAGCTGTGACAAGCTGGACGTTTCCTTGAAGAAGCGACTCCCGAATAAGCGTCGAACTGATTTTTTGACCGAACAATTCCGCTTTCGGTATTTCCGTCACTTCGAAGCAGCCTTTACCATCTTGAGCGATGGTCTGCATGTTTCCGCTGCCCCGGTAGCCGTAAGTAAAATCGAAACCTGCAACGACGTGCTCGGCTCCCGCCGCTACAACATAGTTCCGGATAAATTCGGCTTGGCTCATCTTCGCCAAAGCGAGATCGAATTTGACAAGGTAGAGCGTATCGACGCCCATCGAACCAAAAATGCTCTCTTTTACATTTGCCGGCGTTAAATAGGAAACCGTCTTGCCTTCCAAAACCTCTTTCGGATGAGGGAAGAAAGACATGACCGAAAGCTTCAGTCTCTTCTCTGTGGCAATTTGCTTCGCCGTTTGAATTACGCGCTGATGACCGATATGCACACCGTCAAAAAAGCCTAACGCCATGACCGACGGCTCTTTGCCTTGGCGGGAAGGCGGTTGACAGGAAGTGAGCTCCACCGTTTTCAATGGAAATTTCCTCAGGACGAAAGCCTTTGTTCGTTGATGGATGCAAGCTCCCGGTACTTGCCCTGAAAGTAAATAAGCGGTTCTCCCTCATTCAACTGAATATCGGAGACTTCCCCTACAAACAACGTATGATCGCCGACGACATGCTCCGAAACGACACGGCAGGTCAAATGCCCCAAAGCGCCTTTAATGACCGGCATTCGGTCAAACCATTCAAAATCCAACGTACGTCCGTCTTTGATTTGTCCCGCAAACAACATGGAGGTTTCCTGCTGGTCCGCTGCCAGGAAGCTTACGGCATACCGGCCGGATTCCTTGATTTTGTCCAGCATTTTGGCTTTCTCCCCAATCGAGATCAGAACGAGTCTGGGGTTTAGAGAAACGGACAAGAATGCATTCGCTGTCATACCGTGCACTTCTTCCCCCGCGCCCGTCGTGATGACCGTAACTCCTGTTACGAATTTACCCATGGCATTACGAAATGTGCGATCGTCCATGCGTGTTCAACTCCCTTGTCAGTATTGTAATCATCATAGGACAATGCGGGTTCTTATCCTACAACGGTACCGTCGCAACTTGAGATGATTTAATGAACAATCTTCGTACGAATCGTGTTATAGTTCGGATCCCTCTTCCACTTCAACGTCGATGTCCAGCTCGCCCAGAGCAATCAACGAGTGAAGCGCCAAATAGATCTGATACGTCACGTTCGGCCGATTAATGTCCGATTGCAAAATTTCATTGACGCGCTGTAACCGGTAGCGCAAGCCGCTGATGGAGAAATTCATCACCCTGGCCGTTTTATGGACATTGCATCCGTTGTTCAAATAGTGAAATAACGTTTTCGTTAATTCCATGTCTTTATTTTTATCTTCCCGGATTAAATTTCCTAATTTCTTATAAACGAATTTTTCGATCGTATCCGCATTTTTCGCCTGGAACAGCACGCCCTCGATTCCAAGCGAGTCGAAGTGCACGATGTTGGAATTGCGTTTCATGATCTTTAAAGAGGCTACGCTTTCTTCGTGAAGCTGCGTGATATCCTCCATGAGCTGGGCCGTGGAGCTTACTCCTAATTTAAAATCATCGTTTGGATATTTGCGTGACAAGAAATCGGCTATTTTCCGGCATACTTCTTTTTTGAAAACACTGATCTTCGATAAATCGCCTCCGGATAGAAGCATGATAATGATTCCCGATTTTTGTCCGGTGAGCGCATTAATCTGGCGATCCTTGCAGAAGATGGACAGCGAATTAACCACATCGTCAATGACGCTAAGATCTTTGTTCAGCGTCTTCTTGATCGTTTCGGAATGGATGGCTACCATAAAGTGAGGGGGTTTTAAGTCAAATCCGAGATAGTGGGCCCGTCTCATCAATTCTTCCGTACAAATTTGTCTGGCAAGCACATCCTCCAAAAAACTGCCTCTCATCCTCTGCTCGGCGGAAAACCTCGTGTGTTCGTTTAGCATATAGGTGGAACAAGCTAATGCGGCACGTTCCAATATCATCGAATCGACTTCCTGCGGTTGTTCCACATTATATAGAAAGGAGCAATAGCCGGCAATTTTACGCTGGAAAAAGATTGGAGTTACTAAATTATGGCCTGCGGGCGCTTTCATAAGCTCGGTTTTTGTAACGACTTTCAAGTCATGAATTTGACGCTGCTTCGCTTCCTCCTCGGATATCCCCGAGACGGCGAGTATTTTTTGCTGCGTATCTTCAATCATGACCGGAAGACCCGCGGTTTGAGACAACACGCCCGCGATTGAGGATAAGTCGTTCTCACGCAGCACCTCGTTCATTAACCGGGTATGAACCTGATACGATTTATTTAAGTTGTCTCTCTCGATCTTCAGCTTCTCGAACGTTTGATTCAGTTCGTTGATCAGGCTGCTCGGTTCATAATATTTTAAAATATCGTCGACTTCGCCGTTCCACTTCTTGACGGTCTTGCATACCGAATAACAACACTCGTCGCCCATCGCATGACAGCCTTGTTCAATGACGATTACTTTCTCCCCGATAATGGTGGAGAGGTATCCGCTGGCATAGCCGACTAACGTATGACAAACGGCATGATCGCTTTTACCGAAAAGCTTCAGGTGTTCTTTGGCTTCGTAAGAGTTTCTCCAGATCGCTTCCATATGGATCGTTTTCTCATCAAAGTCGAAATCGTTTTGCAATATAATGACTTCTTCCAAATGACCGTGTAAAATATGCATCTTGGGTCCGGCGTACAGAGCCTCTTCATTGTTGTCCCAATCCAATTTTTTCATTTTTAAAGCGTCGCTGACCCCGCAATGCCAGCCGTGACGAAGCAGGAATCCTTTCGTTTGTTCAGGACCCAATGTTTCAATCAGTTCTTTGCGCAAGGTGCCTAACGCCGAGGTAGGAATCGTAATCATTTTTTCAAACTGGGAATCTTCCGTCCCGAAAGCAGTTTTGTAAAATTGAGATAGCTTTAAATCCGCAGCTTTCATAACTCCGCTCCCTAAGTAAGATTATTAAATCCAGATCATCCAACGTAGCATCAGAAGAGACTGTACACTTATGGCTTGGGAGAGAACTTGCCGCTGCACATCATAACGGTCGGACATGACAAACACGATATGATGTAAGCGCATTCAATAGTGATGTTATAAAATTCCGCTTAATCCTATTATACCTAATTATTGAAACTAACAATACAAATATTTGAACCGTTATAGGAACAAAAACCGTATTTTTTTCGTACGAATCGTACGAAAAAAGCAGGCAAGCCAAAAAGCATTACCTATTTCAGCCTGGCAGCGCTGAGATCTGTAATGCTCTTTAGCATGAATCGGACGATTAGCCTATATTGGCAGCCTTTTTATGATCGATAACCGGGGTGCCGTACATAAAGAATTCTTGAGGCAGCGGAGAACCATACCAGATGATGCCTTTCTCAAGATCCTCTTCCTTCCAGGTAACCGGCTTCCAGGCCGGATCAAAAATCAAATACCCTGCATCTCCAAACAACTCGACGCGGTTGCCTCCCGGCTCGAATACGTACAAGAAGTTGGCTTGGCTAATCCCATGCTTGCCTGGGCCTGCGTCAAATATAATACCGTTCTCTGTGAAAATATCGGAAATGTCCGACAGGTGCTGCGGATATCCATACCAGTAGCAAATGTGATGCATGCGGGCCTTCCCGCCCAGCGGATCGCCCATCATCGCAATCTCATGAACGAGCGGACTTACGCTAAGCCATGCCGCTGCATCCGTTCCATTATTTAATCTAACGTGCTCACGCAGATTAAAGCCAAGCTGATTCATCATAAAGTCGACATTGGGCTTCATTTCGCTTGCCATCAAGTTTACATGATCCAGTCGGCGAACCGGAACTCCGCGCGTCGGACGCTTCTGCGGACGGTTCAACAAGGGGGTCTTCTTCTCTTCCGGCGCCTGGTAGTATTCGACCTCCCACAGCAGTTCCATCTTATGTCCGTCCGGGGTCGTGAACTGATACGCAGCCCCGTGACCGTCTTCGTCGTCAAACCATCCTTTGCCAAGACCGGTCTCCTTCACGGCGTTGACACGACGTTCCAGAGCCTGCTTGGAAGACGTACGCCAAGCGACGTGACCCAATCCCGCTTCCTTCGCTTCCGTCACCTTCAGTGTATGGTGGTAGAAATCTTCATACCCTCTCAGATATACGGACTGTCCTCTTCTGCCGGTCTCCTCCATGCCTAACAGCTCTTTAAAAAACCACAACGTTTCATCCGGTTTCGGGGAATAAATCTCTACGTGTGCAAGCTGAGCCACATCAAAAATCGGTTCTTTTTCCATTTTGATACCCTCCCTGATTTTTTCTTTGTCGTATTGAGGATTTCGCTAACTTCCTTAACATTAGGATTGAACCACGTGGAATGCGTCCGGCACACCACCCCCTTATCGCGGAAGGTCATTACCGCTTCTTACCATACCGGGTCGCCCGGCATACCGAACATCGTCCGTCCGTAAGCGGCCATGGAATCCTCGTACAATTGGTTCGGGTGAGATGCCGCCGCGATAAGATCCCGCACAACCAATTCCACTGGGTCTCCTTTAAAGATGGAAGTGCCGCCAAGCGTTAACAGCGCTTTCAAAGCAAGTTCGGCCGAAGATCTCGCAACATAACCCCGCATGGCGAACAACCGCTCACGTTCCTCGTCGCTTACGGCGATTTTACCTTCCTGCTGCCATTCATTCAGCTGGTCGACATAACAGTTAACGACGCCTTCCAACGCATGAAGCTGTATTTTCATCTCGGCCATCACGCGCTGGCTGCTGGCAGCTTCCTTTTCCTTGGCCCCCATTTTGAACACGCGGACGCGTTTCTCCGTGCGCTCCTGGAACAACGACACGATTTTATCGACGCCGCCCAATACGACCGGAAGAAAACCTAGCAGGAAGAGGGGCATGAACGGCATGCGGTAAACGGGATCGTTCGGGTCGTAGTCTTTTCCCGCAGGCAGCCCCGTGGCCAGCGCGCGACCTGCAGGGAAGACCCGATGCAGCGGCACAAAGGCGCCGTCTACGACTACCCCGTTGCTTCCCGAAGCGCGAAGTCCGATCGTATCCCAGTTTTCCACGATCTTGAAGTCGGACTTCGGCACCGCCATCAAGCAATATTCAGGGCCTTGACCGTCCGGCAGCTCCACGAGAGCGCCAAGCCCGACCCAATCGCTCCACAGAACTCCGCTGCAGAAATTCCAATGCCCGTAGAGACGATAACCGTCCCCCTCCTTCTCCACACGGCCGATCGGAGCGACAACGTCGGCGAGCAGTCCGCCCTTCTTGAATATTTCGTCGCTGCCCTTCGTTGGCAGATAAGCCACCCACAATTCGTGCATGGAGTAGAAATAGACGAGCCAACCGGCAGCAACGCTGTGCCTTGCCACCGTGCGGACGATGTCAACGTACGTCCCCAAGTCTACCTGCAGTCCGCCGTATTTTTTGGGACGCATCAGCTTGTGGAACCCGGCCTCCTCGATGGCTTGGGCCACTCGTTCGGAGAATCGTGCATTCTTGTCGGCTTCTACGGCCTCGGCTTCGGCAAGCTTGCCGATCGCTTCCGCTCTGGCAAGCAGATCTTCAATCTCCGAATGCGCTTCTGGCTTGAGCTTGTTAATTGCCATTTTCACATGCCTCCTTTAGTTAAACGCTTTCATTTTGTTGGGATTCAACCCGCTACCGCTCTTCCCCCATCACTCCTTGGTTTTTCTTATGAACTAATCATAAACAATTTTCGATTTACAATATGCAGACAATTATGCGGATTCAAGAGTCAATTTTCCGCCGTATTCATATGAATCGTATGAAACGAAAAACCCGAGCGACATTCATCGCTCGGGTCATCTTCAAGGACTTTTTTGTTTTCGGCTAGGTCAGATGAGTGTTCTTTTTTATTTGAAGGGAGGATTGGATGGACTCTTTGCGAAGCAGCTCACGTACCGTATGGGCATCGGCAACAAAAAATAAATCGCACTTTATCAGGTTGCACAGCGCCTTTTGGGCTGCTTCCAAAGCTGTCTGTTCACATTGTAAGAGATAATAGCAGATGCTGTAACAGTCAGTTTCATGCTTTTTTAAAGTGGATAAGCGTTCCATAGTTTCCAAGTGAACTCATCCCTCGCGTTTACTTTTGAAGCATGCGAACTTCAACTTTTTTGCTTATCCCCTATTTTAAAGCGTTTTTCCTTGTTGGATAGTACTATATTGTTCTAGTACCTTGGAGAGACGGTCTGCCGCAGTAAATTTTGTATATACTCATTGCAATTCGCACAGCTTATATAGATAAAGGAGGGATTCGCTTGGTGTTTATTTTGGGGCTGTATCTCATAAATACACTCTTGATGTTAATCGTTGCGGTACGCGAAGCACGCAAGCCGGCCAAGGCTTTGTTCTGGCTAACCATCAGTCTTATTATACCTGTCATCGGATTTGGACTGTATCTCTGCACATCCAATCCTGTGCGTATACGTGGAGAAAGACTGACCTCTCCGCATAATGAGACGGACACGCTGCCTGGTTCATTTAGCCGCTCAGCCTCGGCTATCGCCCATGCTTTACGCCATTTGACCGTGCATGGGCTTCGGACCGGCCGTGTTCAGGTGCTGATTAACGGCATCGAAACCTATGAGAAACTTATCGAATCCTTACAGAACGTACAAAGAACAATTGATATCGAGTATTTCATATACCGCGATGATCAGATAGGCAGGCGCATCACCGACCTGCTGATCGAACGGTCCGCAGCCGGCGTGCGGGTCCGCTTTATTCGAGACGGTTGGGGAAGCCGGAAATTTCCGCGGGCTCAAATTCTTCGAATGATGGATGCGGGGATTGAGTGCCGCACGTTTTTTCCGATGCGCTTCCCATGGGTACTGTCCAATTGGAATTACCGGGATCATTGCAAGATCGTTGTCATTGACGGAGCGGAAGCCTTTACAGGCGGTATCAATGTCGGGTATGAGTATACCGGGTTGAAGCCAAACGTAGGGTTCTGGCGCGACACCCATCTGTTCATCGCAGGTGAGGCTGCCGTGGACTTACTGGCCGTTTTCGATTCCCACTGGGGGATCGCTTCTCCGGAACAGAGCCGGACGAAGACACGTTCGAACGCCAACATTGCGCCTACACGTAAGCCCATTCAGCAGCCAAGTCCATTTTCGAAAAATATCGACCCTTCCGGCAGGGCCGCAATTTCCGGCTGGTTGACCGAATGGAGCGTCGAACCTGGCACCACAGCTGGCAGCGGTACTGACACCGGTCAGCAGAAAGAAGCGCTGCATGAAGCTTACGTGCAGACGCTGGAAGGCAACCCCGGAATTCCTACTCCAGTTATCCGGGAAGCGTACTTCATTTGTCTGACCCAAGCGGACCGGACACTTGATATCACAACCCCCTATTTTGTGCCCGATGCAGATATTATGATGGCCATCAAGACAGCCGCGGCGCGTGGAGTACGGGTAAGAATGCTGGTTCCCCGCCAATCGGATCAAAAAATCGTTGATCTTGCAAGCCTCACTTACTACGGAGAATTGTTGGAAGCCGGGGTTCATATTTACCAATACGACAAAGGGATGCTGCACGCGAAGGTGATGATCATCGATGGCGAAATTGCCGAAGTCGGCGCCGCCAATTATGATCTGAGAAGTTTCCGCCTTGATTACGAGGTATGCGAAATCTTGTACAGTGTCGGCGTGGCGCGTGAACTTACCGAGCAATTCGAGCGCGATCTCCTTGATTCCGTACAGCTGCGCATCGAAGATTTGGTTCAGCGTTCCCTTCCGCGCCGAACGCTGGAGCAAGCGGCGCGCCTGCTTGCTCCGCTGCTGTAGCCTGCAGGACAGACACGGATTGGTTTGCCGCACAAGGTCAACTGGCATACACGCGGATATGCTTCATAAACTAATAAAATAAATGATGACCCTCATTTTTTTATTAAAATACAAAGGAGCATGTTTGATGGATAGACTTCCTCCGGATCATGCAGCGCCGCTGCATATACCGCAGCCCATAAGGGATGACGGTGCAGGCGCAACCGATACCGGTCCGCGTGACGTCATGCGGGATCTTGAGAATCCCGATATGTTGGTTCCACCGGCTACTGACTCCGGTACGGTCCCCAATCTGAAGTTTTCATTCTCCGACACCCATATGCGCTTAGAGCACGGCGGCTGGGCGCGGGAGGTGACGGTAAGAGAGCTGCCGGTCGCGACTACGCTTTCCGGTGTGAATATGCGGCTGACGCCGGGCGGCGTACGGGAGTTACACTGGCACAAACAAGCGGAGTGGGCTTTCATGATCAGCGGCCGGGCGCGCATTACTGCAGTTGATCAGGACGGGCGAAACTTTATCGATGATATGGGCGTAGGCGACCTGTGGTATTTTCCACCCGGCATCCCGCATTCGATTCAAGGCTTGGAGGAAGGCTGCGAGTTTCTGCTGGTCTTCGACGACGGCCGTTTTTCCGAGAATGATACCTTCACCATCTCCGACTGGTTCGCTCACACGCCGAAGGACGTACTGGCTGCGAACTTCGGCGTGCCGGAAAGCGCCTTTTCCCATATCCCGTCGAAGCAGCGATATTTGTTTCAGAGCAAGGTGCCCGGTGCGCTTGAAACCCAAAAGGTCGCGGATCCGTACGGCACTGTGCCGAAAAGCTTCAAACACCGGCTGCTCGCTCAGGAACCGATTCGCACTCCCGGCGGTACGGTGCGTATCGTAGATTCCTCCAACTTCCCCATCTCGATTACCATTGCCGGAGCGCTGGTGGAAATCGAGCCGGGCGGGATGCGAGAGATGCACTGGCACCCGAACAACGACGAATGGCAATATTATCTATCGGGCAAGGGACGAATGACGGTATTCGCGGCCGACGGCACGGCCCGCACCTTCAACTACAGAGCCGGAGACGTCGGCTACGTGCCGTTTGCCTGCGGGCATTACATTCAAAATACCGGCGACCGGACGCTCTGGTTTCTAGAGATGTTCAAGAGCGACCGCTTCGCCGATATTTCCTTGAACCAGTGGATGGCGCTAACCCCGCACGAGCTTGTACAGGATACCTTGCATGTTGGACCTGAATTCATGGAGGTGCTGCGCAAAGAAAAATGGCCTGTTGTCAAGTTCATGAACAGCTCCAAATAACGCCAAGAACCGTACCCCGATATAGAGGGTACGGTTCTTTAGGCGTGGGAAGGACGTCTTTACGCCCGCGAAATATATTGACCTTCGCGAGTATCGATCAGCAGCACATCGCCTTCATTAATGAAGAGCGGCACTTGAACGTTGAGGCCGGTTTCGACTTTGGCGTTTTTGGTCGCGCCTTGCGCAGTGTTGCCTTTGATGCCCGGCTCGGTTTCGACGACTTTCAGCTCGACGCTGTTCGGCAGGTTGATCCCCAGGATCTCGCCTTGATAGCTCAAGATGTTGATCATCATGTTTTCTTTAAGGAAATTCAATTCCCATTCGATTTGCTTTTGATCGAGGTTGATTTGGTCGAACGTTTCCGTGTCCATGAACGTATGCTCTTTACCGCTCGCATACAGGTACTGCATCTGGCGGTTCTCAATATGAGCGCGGCTAACGTTCTCGCCGGCGCGGAATGTACGCTCGACGGTGTTGCCGTTGCGCAGGTTTTTCAGCTTGGAACGGACGAAGGCCGCGCCTTTACCCGGTTTTACGTGCTGGAAATCGATAACCGTGAACAAATCGTGGTCCACTTCAATGGTTAAGCCTGTTTTAAAATCGTTAACTGAAATCACTTTAAAAAACCTCCCTAAAAATGTGAGCAGACGGCGTACCGCCGCTACCAGGTGTAAGCTTTATGGAATCACAATCAAGTCTTTGCTTGATTGCGTCAACCTGCGGTTACCGTTCTCTGTAATGACGATGTCGTCTTCAATGCGTACTCCGCCGAAGCCGGGTAAATAAATGCCAGGCTCGACCGTTACAACCATCCCCGGCTCCAGCACGATATCTCCCTGTACGGAGAGCCGCGGCGCTTCGTGAATTTCCATCCCGAGCCCGTGGCCGGTGCCGTGTCCGAAGAAATCGCCGTAGCCGTGCCGCTTGATGACGTCGCGGGCGACGGCATCCGCTTCCCGTCCGGTCATGCCCGGACGAATGCGGCTCAACGCTTCAAGCTGCGCTTCCAGCACAATACCGTAGATCTCACGGTGCTTGTCCGCAGGCTTACCGAGTACGACGGTACGCGTAATGTCGGAGCAATATCCTTGATAGTACGCGCCGAAATCGAGCTTGACAAATTCGTCGGTGCCGATGACCCGGTCGCTTGCTTTACCGTGCGGCAGTGCGGAACGTTCGCCCGATGCGACGATCGTTTCGAACGAAGTCGAAGCCGCTCCGTGCTTGCGTACGAACATCTCGATCTCGAGCGCGATGTCCTTCTCCTTCAACCCCGGCTTCAATAAGCCTAAGATATGGGAGAACGTGCGATCCGCCAGATCAGCCGCCGCTTGCATAATTGCGATTTCCGTGTCGTCCTTGATCAAGCGCAGCGTTTCGACGAGCTTATCCGTAGGAACCAGGTCGATGCCGTTCAGTGCTTTGCCGTACGAAACGTAGGAGGCGTAAGTCAGATCCTGCTGCTCGAACCCGAGCTTGCGGAGCCCTGCGCCCGTCAATATGTCCAGAATCGTTACCATCGGGTTCGGAGCGTGCTCCACCACTTCGTAGCCTATCGCTTGCTGCGGGGCCTGCGTCATGTAACGGAAATCCGTTAACAGCACCGCCCGCTGGCCTGTGATCAGCACATAGCCGGCCGATCCGGTAAACCCGGTCATGTACATCCGGTTCGTGGCGTTCGTAATCAGCAAAGCTTGCAGCCCTTGCTGTTCCATGATCGACCGAAGCCGGTTTATTCGCTGCTGCTGCATCGTTATCCCTCCGAACGTTCAAAATGTAGAACGAGCGCTCGCAAGCCGAGCTCGTAGCTGTCCGCGCCAAAACCGGCGATCTGTCCGAGAGCGACCGGAGCCAGCACCGAAACGTGTCGAAACGATTCCCTTTTATGAATATTCGAGAGATGAACTTCAACGGTCGGAATCGCTACCGTACTGATCGCATCGCGCAGCGCGTAGCTATAATGGGTGAAAGCGCCCGGATTAATAAGAATGCCATCCTTCGTGCCGTAAGCGCTATGTATGCGGTCGATCAATTCGCCTTCGTGGTTCGATTGGAAGCTCTCAAGTCCGACACCTAAAGCACCGGCCACTTTGCCCAGCTTCTCTACGATTGTTTGCAGCGTTAGCGTTCCGTAAACACCCGGCTCACGAACACCGAGCATGTTCAAATTCGGCCCGTTCAACAACAAAATTTGTTTCACCGAATGTCCTCCTTACCGTGAAAAACAGCACAACCTTTGCTATTTTACCATATGTTTCATCGGTTTGAGAACTTTTTTTTACACAGCCTCCGGTGTTCCCGGCTTTTTACGGTAGGGCTCGCGGCTTCGCTCATCCGTAAATTCGAAGGAAATCGAGTATCCGATGAACAATCCCCAAATCAAGAACAGGCAAGCGTCGGTCAAGATCGTATTCAAATCCATACGGATCATCCACGGCATCATTCCCGTGACCGGTCCGATGAACATAAAGATGGCCGCCCACCATGCGGCGCCGTAAAAGAGACCGAACCAGGAGCCTCGTGCTTTTGCCAGAATGAGGGCATATAATAAAGCGGCGGCGACGGACATCACAATAAAGGCGCCCCAACCGAGTAAATATCCCGGCCAGGAGGACAGAAAGGAATGCAAGAAAAACGGCTCCAATAAAAATCCGGGCGACAGCGAGGTGAAATGAAAATAATGTTCAATAATTTTCAATCCGCCCCAGATCAGGCCGGCGAATAACCCGATATAGAACGCGAACGTCCATTTATTTGTCTTGGCTTGTTCATGACGTTGTTGCTGCTGCATAAGCTTCGTCCCTCCTCCATTTCCGATCATGCCTAGTATGACCAAAACTGCGGCCGATAAACAAGTAGCATTATGCGCGCCGATTCGTTACAATAAATACACGGTATCCTCATCGCTAACCATTCATTCCAAAAAGTAGGTGCATCGTTGTGTCGAACAATCAGCAACAAGCGATATACGGCGGACAAGCCGTCATTGAAGGTGTCATGTTTGCCGGTCAGAAGGTCCATGTGACCGCCGTTAGACGTAAAGACCAGACCATTCAGTATTTGGAAGTGCCGAAAAAAGAAATACCCTGGGTGCAAACGCTCAAAAAAATCCCTTTTATCCGCGGTATCGTCGGGATCGTGGAAGCGAGCGCGAAGGGCGCCCAGCATTTGAATTTTGCCGCTGAAGTGTTTGCGGAAGAGGATAGCGACGCGAAGCAAGAAAAGAAAGAATCCGTCGCGGCCAAAATATCGATGTACCTCGGCGTCGCATTCATCGGAATCTTATCGTTCTTGTTCGGAAAATTCGTCTTTACCCTCGTTCCCACGGCGGTCGAGCAAGTGGTATTCGGAAACATGTTCGAGAATCAAATCGGCCACAATTTAATTGAAGGCTTAATCAAAATCGTTCTGCTCGTCGGCTATATTTACGCCATATCGCTCACCCCGATGATCAAACGATTGTTCCAATACCATGGCGCCGAGCATAAGGTGATCAGCGCTTATGAAGCCGGCGTCGAGCTGACCGTGAAGAACGTGCAGCAGTTCAATACGCTGCATTATCGCTGCGGCAGCAGCTTTATCGTCTTCACGGTGCTGATTGGCGTTGTGATCTACTCGTTCTTCGAATATAACTCGTTCATCGAACGTATCGTGCAGCGGATCGTGCTGCTGCCGGTCGTTATCGGCGTTTCGTATGAAGCGCTGCGGTTTACGAACAACTTAAGAGAAGTGCCTGTGCTTCGCTATCTCGGGTATCCGGGGCTATGGCTGCAGCTGCTGACTACGAAAGAACCTGACGATTCGCAGGTGGAAGTGTCCATCGCTTCCTTCAACCGCATGCGGGAAATCGACCGGCAGATGCAAAATCAATAACTTCGATTCTGTAAAGGGGGCTCCTCACATGAGAAATCGAAATAACACGATAGCTTACATTCTCTTCGGCTTGCTGGCGATCGGCATCTTGGCCACCGTATTTTCTAATCCGGGAGCCG
Source organism: Paenibacillus sp. tmac-D7 (assembly GCF_006519665.1). Classification (NCBI taxonomy): domain Bacteria; kingdom Bacillati; phylum Bacillota; class Bacilli; order Caryophanales; family Paenibacillaceae; genus Paenibacillus; species Paenibacillus sp. tmac-D7. Next base: position 64,641 of record NZ_VIDW01000004.1, read on the forward strand.
TGCTGCTGCCTGTACTCGTATTCGGCGTTATCTTCTTCCTGTATAGATATCCGCCGAATACCTGGAAACGGCCGAATCGCTCGGCGCCGACCGGTCGATTCCAGCGGGGCAAACGAAAGAAAGCCAACTTCCGTGTCATTCCCGGCAGTAAGGACAGCAACGACGACGAACCTCCGAAATATCATTAATAAGATCAGCCGGCCTTGAGGGCCGGCTGTTCTCATTTTACGTTAAACTTTTCTTCTGGGGGGGTTCTTCCGGCTTGGGCGTGACCCGGCACACATGCGTCAAGTAATGATGCTTATAATCGGTAAACTTCCACTTCCCGAAGAAAGCCATCGTCGATTTCATCCCTGATTCGAACAGCTCCACGCTTTGCTCGGGCGTCAAATCGAAATCGGTGACACCAATGCCATGCGTCGGAATTTTGACGGAACGAAAGCGGTTATGCTCTTGAATGTAATAGTCGTCATGCGCATCCAGCATCGTCGAGAATAACGCCCGCAGCATCGAGACGGGACCGAAAATCGTATTGGGCTTTCCCGTGCCGCGGCCTACCAGCTGAAATCCGATCGTCGGCGTGAGACTATCCACCTTCGTTGGGTCGTCGTTGTCGAACAACCATAACGGAAAGTTGCTAAGCAGTCCGCCGTCGACGATGTAAACGAATTGATCCGCAAACTTCTCTCCTCGCTTGCGAGGCAAGTTTGTTTTCTTGCGGATCACAACGGGATCGAAGAAATAAGGGATACTCGTACTCATCCGCACCGCTTTCGCGATGAGAAACCGCTTCGGATCGACCCCATACTGCGCAATGTCGTCCGGCAGTACGAGCAGCTTCCGCCCGGATATATCCGAAGCGACAATCCGCAATTGATTCGATTTCAGATCGCCGAACGTCCGAATACCCTTGGCCAGCAGCAGCTGATAAATCCAATGCTCCAGCGCTTCGCCGGAGTACAGTCCTTTTTTGAGAAAAAGTCTGGATAAAGGCCCGATCACTTTGGTATTGAATATAGGCGCGCGCTGCAAAAACTCCGTAAACGGCGTTCCTTCAATAATAGTTCTCATTTCATCCGCCCGATAACCCGCCGCAACCAGCGAAGCGACGATGGCTCCCGAGGAAGTCCCCGCCACCTGGTGAATGCCGTAGCCTAGCCGCTCGATGGCTGATACGGCACCGGCCAACGCAATACCTTTGACGCCTCCGCCCTGGAAAACCGCATTGATGTTCACACCGGCATCCCCTCTTCCCATTAAGCGCTACCGTGGGTCTCACAGTCTATGTATGAGGGAAAGGATTGTACATATGCTCTTTTTGTTGCGAAAATACAAAAAAGCTTAAACCCGAAGGCCTAAGCTTCTAAAATGATGACGAACAGGCAGATGCCCGAGTTACGATTCTTCCAACTCCGTCTTCAGCTTGATCAAATCTTCGCCGCGCGAAGTGTCCCGCCTGAAATATTCCACGAGCGCCTCGATGCATGTAATCGAATCCCAGCTTAAATGGTGCTCGATCCCTTCCACATCTTTATATATGTTATCCTCCGAAACGCCGATTGTCGTCAAAAATTGCTCGAGCAGCTGATGGCGGTCGACAAGCCGTTTACCGACCTTCTGTCCCTTGGTCGTCAGAACCAACCCGCGGTATTTCTCATAAATCAAGTAGTTATCTTTATCCAGCTTCTGAATCATCTTTGTTACTGAAGATGGATGAACTTCGAGACCTTCGGCAATGTCAGACACGCGCGCGTAGCCTTTCTCATCGATCAATTTGTATATTTTCTCCAAATAATCTTCCATACTCGGCGTTGCCATGCGCGTTCCTCCTGTATTCCCATGACGAGATGTGACCCATCAAATTACCACGAGTCGAAAAGCTGAACCTGATGCAATCTAACAAGGTCGAATTAGCGTTACTAACTATATCATAAGCTTAATGTCATAGGCAAGTCTACTACTCCAAAGGAGGAAATGTATGTCGACCGAGCTGCTCGCCCCTCCGATCCGGCAAACGCAAGTATTCGTGCCGGAACTCGTTTATTTCGAGCCGGATGCACTGGAGTACCCGAAGGGGCAACGTATCCATGAATGGGCAACGCGCGAAGGCTTGCCGATTCGGATGACGACGTCGCACAACCGGATTACGAATTTACCCGGCGACAGCGAACTCGAGAAGTATCGGATCGCCAAGCGGACGCTCGTGGTCGGGATCCGCAAGACACTGAAGTTTGACACTTCCAAGCCTTCCGCCGAGTACGCCATACCGGTGGCTACCGGCTGTATGGCCCATTGCCATTACTGTTATTTGCAAACGACGCTCGGAGCGAAGCCTTATATTCGCGTCTATGTTAATACTGATGATATTTTGGCGCAAGCCCAAACATACATCGAAGAGCGGGCTCCTGAAATCACCCGTTTCGAAGCGGCCTGTACGTCCGATCCCGTCGGCCTGGAGCATATTTCCGGATCGCTCAAGGAATATATCGAGTTTATGGGGAAACAGCCGCTAGGACGTCTGCGCTTCGTGACGAAGTTTCACCACGTCGAACCGCTGCTCGATGCCAAGCACAACGGCCATACGCGTTTCCGCTTCAGCGTGAATGCCGACTATGTGATCAAAAACTTTGAGCCGGCCACGTCCAGCTTCCACGAGCGGATTGCCGCGGCCTCCAAAGTGGCGAGGGCCGGCTATCCGCTCGGGTTCATCATTGCCCCCATCATTTGGCACGAAGGGTGGGAGGAAGGGTACGCCGAGCTGCTGCACCAACTAAAAGAGGCGCTCCCCCGGGAAGCGACCTCGAATTTAACCTTTGAGCTGATTCAGCACCGGTTCACGAAAACCGCCAAAACGGTCATCGAACGTCGCTATCCGAAGACGAAGCTGGAAATGGACGAAGCGAAGCGTAAATACAAATGGGGCCGCTGGGGCCAAGGCAAGTACGTATATCCGGACGAACAGGCTAATGCGCTGCGCGAGTTTATTACGGAACGTATCTTTACTCATTTTCCCGAGTCGAAGATCGAATATTTCACCTGAACGCGGGAGCGGAAATTAGCCGATCCAAGCGGGCGTTATGCGCTGCAGCCAGATCGTGATACGCGTCATTTGATCGGTATAGAGCAGTACGGAAATGATCAGCATCACGCTGCCTCCGACTTTCATCATGACCGCGGAATATTTGAGTATCCACTTCGTCGAGCCGATGAAAAAAGCAAGGACGATAAACGGAATGGCAAAGCCAAGCGAATAGGCGGTGATGAGCGGCAGCCACGAATTCGGCTCGCTGGCGGCCAGCACCAGCATCGCCGACAAAATCGGTCCGATACAAGGCGACCATCCGGCTGCGAAGCCTATGCCGATCAATAGCGATCCGAGGTAACCGGCCGGTTTCGTCTTGATTTGCAGCTTGCGCTCCCTCATCAGCCATTGCGGACGGAAAATGCCAAGCAAGAACAGTCCCATGACGAAGATGAAGATGGCCGACAACTGCCGGAGTAAATCGCGGTTATCGAAGAAAGCCGTCGCCACGGCGTTCGCTCCAAGCCCCAGGCTGTAAAAGATAACGGAAAAACCGACGACAAAGCTGAGCGTATGCGTAACCAGCTTAAACCGGATCTCGCTGGACTTTTGACCGTCCTTCAGCTGACCGACGGAAACGCCGGTAATGTAAGATAAGAACGAAGGATACAGCGGCAGCACACAGGGAGAGATGAAGGAGATCAGCCCGGCCCAAAGCGCGATCCATACATTCAGTTCCACGATATTTGTCTCCTTTCTACGAGCGCAATCCCCGTTTGACGAATAAAATGCCGATGAGCAGCGCGATCAATACGAGCACGACCGATGCACCCGGCGCCAAGTCCCACAAGCCTGCGCTAATCAATCCGATCAATACCGCCGCTTCCGCGAACAATATCGACCAAAAAATCGAACGCTTAAAGCTGCGGGCCACAAGCAGGCTGCAAGCGACCGGAATCGTCAGCAGCGACGAAACAAGCAGCGCGCCGACGATTTTGATCGACACGCTAATGACAAGCGCGGTAAGCATCGTAATCATGATGTTATAAAAGCGCAGCGGCAGTCCGCTGACTCCGGCAGCGTCCTCGTCGAAAAACAGCAGGAACATCTCTTTATAATTGATGGCTACAAAAGCAATCACGATGACTGCGACGCCGCCAACGACCCACAGATCGGTGTTGTCCAGCGTATAGATGCTGCCGAAGAAGTAACTCATTACATTAATATTAAACCCTTTGCCCAGCGTAAACAGCATCGTCGCCAGCGCCACGCCGCCGGACATAATAATCGCGATGGACAGCTCCGCATAGGTCTTGTACGCTTTGCGCAGACGTTCGATCGCGAATGAAGCGATTAGTGCGAACAACAGGCCAACCCCGATCGGGTATACATTGATCAGAAAACCGAGCGCCACGCCCGCAATGGACACGTGAGCCAGCGTATCTCCGATCATCGAGAGACGGCGCAGCACTAGAAATACGCCCATCAACGGGGCGACCAGGCCGATCAGCAAGCCGCCCAGCAGGGCACGTTGAAAAAAGTATTCGGTAAATATGTCCAAGTTGCTCTCTCCTATTTCCCGCTTTCGAACCGGTGGCATAGCCTTCCGGACAAAGCTACGTCAATACTTCCACCGTTTCGCGAAGCTGGTGCATGGAATGGACCAGACCGGTCTCCCCGCAGTTCTCGGGCGCATGCGTATGTTTCACATAAAAGGATAGTCCGCCGCGCCGCTGCTTCGGCTCCGAGCCGATATACGACTGAAGCATATCCATGTCGTGGGACACCATGATGAACGTAATATGGTGATGCTCATGCATATGCCGGATCATACGGAAGAAGGCCCCCTGCGTCTCGGCGTCGATGCCGACCGTCGGCTCGTCCAGAATGAGCAGCTCCGGGTTATTGACGAGCGCTCTGGCGAGAAACACCCGCTGCTGCTGGCCTCCGGACAACTGGCCGATGCGTCGGTCGGCTAAATCCTCAATGCGCATCGCATACAGCGCATCGTCGCATTTGCTGCGCTGGGCTGCGGTTAAACGGCGGAACATGCTTTTCTTGTTAAACAAGCCGGATGTGACCACTTCCCTCACGGTTGCCGGGAACAGCGGGTTAAGCGCATTCTTCTGCGGCACGTAACCGATTCGCTCCCAGTCGCGAAACGAACCGACCGGTTCGCCGAATAGCCTGATTTCGCCGCGGGTCGGCTTCAGCAAGCCGACGATCATTTTCAGCAGCGTCGTCTTGCCTGCGCCGTTCGAGCCGACCAGCCCGACGAAATCGCGTTCAAGCACGGAAAAGCTGAGCCCGTCGATGACGGTTTTGTTCTCATAAGAAAAAAAGATGTCATCGATCGTGACGATCTGTTGATGACATCCGGAACGAGCATTCGTATCCATAAGCAAAGCTCCTTAAGCGGAAGGTCTCCCCTCTATTGTAATGCTTTTATTAAATTATTCAAATTGTTTTCCATAATGGACAAATAATCGGCTCCCTGCTTCGCCTGTTCTTCGGTCAGCCCCTCGAGGGGATTGAGCACCAGCGTTTCAACCCCGGCGTCTTTGGCAAGCGTCTTGGCCAGTTTATCGGACACAAGCTCCTCGAAGAAAATGTATTTCACTTGATTGTCTTTCACGAACTGCATCATTTGCTGGATGTCCTTGGACGTCGGTTCGGCGTCCGGCGACAGCCCCATAAGCGCCTTCTGCGTAAGTCCGTACTCTTTGGCCAAATAGCCGAAGGAATGGTGCGTAACGACGATTTCCTTCTTGGGCAGCTGGGCGAGCTGGGTTTTGTATTTATTGTGAAGCTCGTCAAGCTGGTCCGCGAATCGCTTGAAATTAGCTTCGTAGTCGGCTTGATGCGCGCTATCGACCTTCACCAGCGCCTCCTTGATGTTCAGCGCGATCTGTTTGGCGTTGACCGGCGACAGCCAGACGTGAGGATCGGTCGAGCCGTGAGCGTGTTCGTCTTTCGCCTGCTCGTCTTTCGCATGCTCGTCTTCGTGGCCGTGCTCCTCTTCCTCGGTACCGGGCAGCAGCTGGATGCCCTGACTCGTCTCAACGACCGTTACCCTGGAGTCCTTCTTCATACTGTCAAGCGTATCGTGAACCCAGCCTTCGAAGCCTGCGCCTAAATATAAGAACAGGTCGGAGCTGGACAAATTTTGCATATCGCGGCTCTTCGGCGACCAATCGTGCGGCTCGACGCCCGCAGGCACCAGATTGATGACGTTGACATGCTCGCCGCCTATTTTGCTTGCGAAATCATAGAGCGGATAAAAGCTCGTGACGATGTTTATTTTGCCGTCAACAAGCTTGGGCTGCGGTGAACCGCATGCGGCCGTCAGCATGGAAAAGAGCAGAATCAATGTCAGGGGAATAAGGAATGACCGGGTCCGTACGTACTGGAACATGAATAATATACCTCCGCCATGTAAATCGTAATATTTTTTATTAACTATGGTGATTATACGACCCGCTTCCCCGGATGTCAACGCTAAATGTAGATTTTACGAACAAGAAAAAAAGACCCTCTACCTGCGCAATTATTCATGCGTTTGGCAGAGGGTTCATACTTATTTGACGATGGCACCGTTCGGCAGATCCTCCGCAACGGTCGCCAGGGTAAGCTGGTCGCCATGAGAGGCAGCCAAAATCATGCCTTGCGATAGTTCGCCGCGCAGCTTAACCGGCTTCAGGTTGACAACGCAGATGACTTTGCGGCCAACCATTTGTTCGGGCGTGTAAAATTTGGCGATGCCGGAGACGACCTGACGCTGCTCATAGCCAAGGTCGAGCTGCAGCTTCAGCAGCTTGTCGGCTTTCTTCACCGGCTCGGCGGCGATGACTTGAGCGACGCGGAGCTCGACCTTGAAGAAATCGTCGATCTCGATTTCGGGAGTCTTCTCCGCATCGTCCGGTCCGGGCGCGGCAGGTTCAGGCTGCGCCGCCGTTTCGGCCGGTGCTGCAGCTTTGCCCCCGCCCATCGACTCGGCGATGAAGGCGATTTCCTTGTCCGCCTCCAGACGCGGGAACATCACTTCGCCTTTGTGGACGCGCGTGCCGGACGGCAGCGTGCCGAAGGCGTGGACGGTATCCCAGGCCGTGAGCGCCCCCTCCTCGATACCGAGCTGCTGCCACATTTTACGAGGCGTCTGGGTCAGGAACGGCTGCAGCAGCACGGAGGAAATGCGCAAGCTCTCCGCCAGCACGTACAGCACGGAGCCCAGCGTCGGGCGCTTCTCCTCGTCTTTGACAAGGTTCCAGGGCTGCGTCTCGTCGATATATTTATTCGTTCGGCTGATCAGCTGCCAGATGGCGGTGAGCGCTAACGAGAACTCGAGCTTCTCCATCGCCTCCTCCACCTTATGCACCGTTGTTTCAAGCGTATCGAGCAGGCTGGCGTCAAACTCCGTCGCATTCGGAAGGTAAGGCTGCACAACGCCGTTAAAATACTTGTCGATCATGACGACTGTACGGCTGAGCAGGTTGCCCAGATCGTTCGCGAGGTCGAAGTTAATGCGCTCAACGAAGCTTTCCGGCGTGAATGTGCCGTCGGAGCCGAAGGGCACTTCGCGCATCAAGTAATAACGCAGCGCATCGAGACCGTAACGGTCGATCAGGGTCACCGGGTCGACCACGTTGCCTTTGGATTTGGACATTTTGCCGTCCTTCATCAGCAGCCAGCCGTGGCTGAATACTTTTTTCGGGAGCGGCTGGTCCAGCGCCATCAGCATGATCGGCCAAATGATCGTATGGAAGCGGACGATCTCCTTGCTCATCAGGTGCACATCCGCCGGCCAGTAGGTTTGGTAACGGCTATCGTCATCGCTGCCGTAGCCGAGCGCCGTGATGTAGTTCGAGAGCGCATCGATCCACACATAGATGACGTGCTTCGGGTTGCCCGGCACGCGGATTCCCCAGTCGAACGTCGTACGGGAGACGGCCAGGTCTTCGAGACCGGGCTTGATGAAGTTGTTGATCATCTCATTGCGGCGCGACTCGGGTTGAATGAAATCTGGGTTCGCGTCGTAGAACTCGATTAAGCGGTCCGCATATTTGCTCAAGCGGAAAAAGTAACTTTCTTCCTTCACCCATTCCACCGGGCGCCCACAGTCCGGACAATTGCCGTCTACAAGCTTGTTCTCCAGGAAAAACGATTCACACGGCGTGCAGTACCAGCCTTCGTAATGGCCGAGGTAGATGTCGTCCTGCTCCATCAGCCGGGTGAAAATTTTTTCGACCGCCTGCTTATGGCGCGGTTCGGTCGTGCGGATGAAATCGTCGTACGAAATGTCGAGCTTCTTCCATAGATCCTTAATGCCCGCGACGATATCGTCGACGAACTGCTGGGGCGTTTTGCCCGCTTCCTGGGCTTTGCGTTCGATTTTTTGACCGTGCTCGTCGGTGCCGGTCAAGTACATGACGTTGTACCCGCGCAGACGCTTGTAACGGGCCGTTACGTCGCCTGCGACGGTCGAGTAGGCGTGTCCGATGTGGAGCTTGTCGCTCGGGTAATAGATCGGCGTGGTGAGGTAGAAGCTTTTCGGCTTCGTATTGTCGGTCATGAATAATCGTCCTCCTTCTGGTGATGGGAATTGCGGATGGAAGCTTGGTTTTACCGCAGAACGCGCATCTTGCTTGCGCTATTGGCGTCAGGCAAGAGGCTCTCAAGCGGCGGCGCTGCAGGCGAAGCGGCCGACCGTGCAACAAAAAGAGCCCTCATCCCTTTGGGACGAGAGCTCGCGCTCACGTGGTACCACCCAACTTCCCCTGCGTCCGGGCATCCATGCCCTCGTAAACTACGAAAGCAGGAGCTTTGCAAGGCTCAGCGGTCTCATTCGACCTTCCGATAACGCCGGAACCGCGATGAAAGCTTACTGTCTGAAGCGCTGACGACCGGCTCACCCTGCGACCCGATTCGCGCTCTTCCTGCAGCTCACCTTCATAATCCTCCGGGACCATCTTCCTTCGCATGCGCCAACCGGTTCGCAGCTCCTCCGGCTCTCTGTGTGGCGAAACGTTCGAAGTACTTATCCGTTCACGGGATATTAAGCCAAATATATCGAAAAACAGGGGGTTATGTCAAGGCACATGGTCGATTCCTCCCGGGTGGAACGGGTGGCATTTGCAGATGCGCTTGACGGCGAGCCAGCTTCCCCGGGCCGCGCCGTATTTATCGAGCGCTTGCAGCGCATAGTCGGAGCAGGTTGGATAAAATCGGCAGGTCGGCGGCTTTAACGGCGAAATAAACTTGCGGTAGAACAGAACGCCGCCTCTTAACACTTGCTTCATCGTTCGTTCGCCCCCATCGATTGCACTAACGACTCTCCTCCCCTCATCTTGCCGGATTTGCCGATCTGTGTCAAACGCCCCCTGTTTAATTCGGCACCGGCACGTTTAATAAGTTGAATCCAGACAAAACCGCAAAAATCGCCAAATTCGCCCAGAAAACGATAATCCGATCCGAAACGTATGAACGTACACCTAGCGATCCGCCATTTACTAAAGCTTTGGAAGGTGAAGGACATGAGCAGTTCGAAAGATTTCATGCAAAGTCAATTGAAAAAATGGAAAAGTGCCGCCACCCAGTTCATCTCGGCCGAGGAAAATCAAACGCACGAAGAAGCGACTCTCATCGAGCTTGAGCCCGAGTACGCAGAGAAATGCCGTCAGCTGGCCGAAATTCAGCATACGACCGTTGCGTCCGTTGTACATTATATTTTGGAACAGCACTTTGCGCTGAGAAGCCATGAGCGGGTGTTCCAGGCGAGCCCCCTGCAGCTCGAGAAAAACCCGCTGCTGGCCCTCGACGGTTTGACCGTCAGCAGACAAACAAGCGCTTCGAGGGAGGTAGCGGCCGATGACTTCTTATGAGCAGACGAATCTGTCGCAAGCGGTTTTCCTGGAGCAGTCCGCCTGGATGGCGTTTATGAACCCCGAGGACCCGTATTACTTAAAAGCGCGCTCGCTTTTTTACGACCTCAGCGATTTGGACCGCCCTCTGGCAACGACGAATTACGTCGTGTTCGAAACCCACCAGTGGCTGCGCAATCATTTTGATTACACAGACGCGCAGGTGTTCCTCAATACGGTGGACAAAGCCGTCCAGCAGGGCGTGCTGACCATCATTCCCGGCGGTTCGGAGCTCGAACACGAGTCCAGACGACTGCTGATGGAATACCCGGATTACCGGTTTTCCCTGAATGAAGCACTAACCGCCGTCGTACTGCTGCATTACCGCATGAAACGGATCTTCACGTTTAATCCGAACTACGCGTTCCTCTCCAGGCTCGATCGCGAAATTAAAGTGATTCCGAGCGTTTGGTAGCGCCTCCGCTTCCAACGCAAACAACCCGACCTTCCTACTGGAATGGTCGGGTTGTTTGTATGCGTAAAGATTATCCCAGGACAACGCGATCGTCGGCGAACTTCGCCCCGCGGATGTTTTCAAACTGCTGAAGCAGCCCTTCAACGGTCAAGCCCTGTTTCTCATGTGCAGGCACATCGAGAATGATGCCGCCCTTGTCCATCATAATGAGACGGTTGCCGAGCCGGATCGCCTGCTCCATGTTGTGCGTGACCATCAGCGTCGTCAGCTTCAACTCCGCCACGATCTGCTCGGTCAGCGATGTGATCAATTCCGCGCGCGACGGGTCGAGCGCGGCCGTATGCTCGTCCAGCAGCAGAATGCGCGGCTCCGTGAACGTTGCCATCAGAAGGCTGAGCGCCTGGCGTTCCCCGCCCGACAACAGCCCGACCTTGGCGTTCAGCCGATCCTCCAGCCCGATGCCGAGACGGCTGAGCTGTTCGCGGTACCACTGGCGTTTGCGCGACGTGACGCCGATCGAGAGGCCCCTCCGCTTGCTCCGCATGGCCGCCATGGCCAAATTTTCCTGAATCGTCATCGTTGGGGCAGTCCCCGCCATCGGGTCCTGAAAGACGCGGCCGATCCAAGCGCTGCGGCGAAATTCCGGCAGCGTGTCGACCTGTTTGCCGTCGATTTGAACTTTACCCGCATCCGGGGCCATCACGCCGGAGATAATGTTCATCAGCGTCGATTTGCCGGCGCCGTTACTGCCGATAACCGTAACGAAATCCCCTTCGGCCAGATGCAGATTGATCCGCGCGAGCGCCACCTTCTCATCCGGTGTGCCCGGGTTGAACAACTTGGATACTTGCTCGATCCGTAACATCAGCGTTTCCCCTCCTGTCTGCCCTTTCTGCGAACGCCCACAACGTTCTCCGCTTCCAGTTCAAGCGCCCGGCGGCGCATAACGGCTTTCTGGCGAAGTGACTTGCGCACCATCGGCAGGGTCAAGGCGCCGATGACGATCAGCGCGGTCATCAGCTTCATATCGGTCGGCTCCAAGCCGACACGCAGCGCCAGCGCCACGATCAACCGGTACACGATCGAGCCTAGAACGACCGCGAGCGTAGCGCGAAAGACGGTTCGGGCGCCAAACAACGCCTCGCCGATAATGACGGAGGCAAGCCCGATCACGATCATCCCGACACCCATTGTAATTTCGGCGAACGCCGAATACTGCGCAATCAGCGCTCCGGACAAGGCGACAAGTCCGTTCGATAAACTGAGGCCGACAATGATCGTGTTGTCCGTGTTCACCCCGAAGCTGCGGATCATCCGCGGATTGTCTCCGGTCGCCCGTAAAGCGAGCCCCAAATCCGTATGCAAAAACCAGTCAAGCGCCAGCTTGACAATCAGAATCGCAAACGGCATCACCCACAGCACCGACAGGTTGGTGATCAGCGTATCCACACCGAGCAGCGGAATATTCGCCTTGCCCATGATCCGCAAGTTGATCGAATATAAAGCGATCATCATCAAGATACCGGAAAGGAGCGCGTTGACCTTTCCCTTCGTGTGCAGCAGGCCGGTGAGCGCGCCCGCCGCCAATCCGCCGACGAATGCGACGAACGTCGAGACGAGCGGCGAAGAGCCGCCCGCAATCATAACGGCCGCTATGGCGGCGCCGGTCGTGAAGCTGCCGTCCACCGTCAAGTCGGGAAAGTCCAAAATCCGGAACGTCAAATAAACGCCCAGCGCCATAATTGCATAAAACAACCCGAGCTCCAGCGAACCTTTTAACGCAAACATTGTACTTGCGAGCATTGCTAATTCCCTCCAGTAAAGCAGGAAGAGTGACCTTCTCTAACCAAGAGAGAGGTCACCCCCCAGCACAAATTCGAATCCTTCGTTCCTGAATCTTATTTCGCTGCGTTCAACAGATTGTTTTTATCCTGCATTTTGGCTTTCATGGAATCGGTGATTTCCACACCCTGCGCCTTAGCCGCAGCGGCATTGATGATCAGGTCGAGCTTGTCCGGATAGCTGACTTTCATATCGCCCGGTTTGGCACCTTTCAAAATTTCGACCGCCATTTTGCCTGCTTGGTATCCGTGATCGTAATATTTAAAGCCGTAGGTCGCGATCGCGCCCTTTTCCACCGTATCGCGGTCGCTGGAGAAGAACGGAATTTTCTTGTCGGTTGCTACTTTGATGATCGATTCAACCCCGCTCACGACCGTATTATCGAGCGTGATGTAGATCGCATCGGCGCGCCCGACGAGCGATTCGGCCGCTTGCTTCACATCGGACGGATTCGCCACCGACGCTTTCACAACTTTAACATTGTGCTTGGCTAAAGCGGCTTCCGCCGTTTTCACCATGAATGCGGCGTTCGGCTCGCCTTCGTTGACGACGACACCGACGGTTTTCACCTTCGGAAACTCGGACGCAATGAAGTCCATCAGCTTCGGTACGGCATCGGGATGCGTATCGGCTGCGCCGGTTACGTTGCCGCCCGGCTTGTCCAGGCTCGTGACGAGCTTCGCGCTAAGCGGATCGGTAACGGCGCCGAACAGGACCGGCGTATCTTTGACGTTCTGCACAACCGCTTGAGCCGAAGGCGTAGCGATCGCGAAGACAAGATCCTTCTTGTCGGCGGCGAATTTTTGCCCGATCGTCAAGTTGTTCGTGGAATCGCCCTGCGCATTCTGATAGTCGACCTGCAGGTTTTCTTTGTCGACGAATCCGCCGTCCTTCAATGCCGCCAGAAACCCTTCTCTTGTCGCATTCAAGGAAGGATGCTCGACGATCTGCGAAATTCCGACTTTAACCGTCTTTTTCGCTTCCGGAGCATTGGAAGCGCTTCCTGCACTTTGGCCTTCAGTAGATGGTTTCGTTCCACAGCCTGCCAGAACCAGCGGTACTGCAATCAGCAACGAAACAATTTTTAATGAAGTTTTCAATTTACGATGACCCCCCGTTTGGTGTAACGTGAACATGCTTTAAAGTAATAATGTTATATATAGTATGGACGTATTGATTCCGTCAATATAGAATAGACTGTTGTTCAGTTGGCTTTCGGCGTCATTATCAATATTTTTGCCTGATCAGTCATGAATACTATCCATAAATTGGTCATTATTTTCGGAACAGCTCACCCGAATTACCGGAGGCCCTTCATGAAAATCGCCGTTTTCGTCCTGCTGCTCATGCTTTACCCGCTATTTCTGCGCTTGATTCATATCTCCGATCTGCGGGCGATCCCGCTGGTCGTTCCATACGCGCTCGCCTCGCTGTCATTTCTTATCATCGGCTCCGAGCTTTTGTCCTGGTTGTTCAAAAAGAAAAAATAAGGCGCCGCCCTTCGTCCGCCGAAGGTAGGACAAGGTCTGCTCTGCTGATCGGCAAGCAAGCCGTTCTTGCGGGAAGGTGAAGATGCTCGTCCGCAGCCTGAACAAAGCCGTCGAGGCGTTCTCGGCCGCTTTGTGTTCGGTCGGTTTACACATTCTCACGCTGCGTCGCTTCCCCATCCCGTACCCGCCGAAGGATCGGCGCTAACGGGAGCCGTAACCAGCCGCAGGCCAATTTCCGCCTTCGGGGGAATTCCTCCATAAATCGTTACGATCCAATAATACCGAGCGCGCCGCAGCCTATGCCAAGGACAACTACAGCCCACGGCGGCATTCTCCAAAATTGCAGCAATCCGAACATGACGACGGCGAAGGCCGCGTCGGTCCTGTGCGTCACCGCCGACGTCCAAATCGGATCATACAGCGCGGCGCCCAGAATTCCGACAACCGCCGCATTTACGCCCGCTATAACGCCTTGTAAGCGGGGCTTCCCGCGCAGTTCGTTCCAGAATGGCAGCGCCCCCCATACGAGCAGAAACGCCGGCAAAAAAATTGCGGCCGTCGCAACGACGGCACCGACGACGCCGTATGCCGTCATGCCCAGGTAAGAGGCAAACGTGAACATCGGACCCGGAACCGCTTGAACGGCGCCGTAACCGGCCAAAAAGTCGGCATCCCCGACCCAGCCGGCGGGGACGACCTCCCGCTCGAGCAGCGGCAGCACGACATGTCCGCTGCCGAACACGAGCGAGCCGGCGCGGTAAAACACTTCGAACATCGCCAGCAGCGGATGCGCGAAGAAGTGACGGCCTATCGGCAGCAGCGTGAACAGCGCGGCGAACAGAACAAGGAAGAGGGCACCGGTTCGCTTGCTTATCGTCAGCTTCAACTGTGCCGGATCGCCCTCCGTTTCATGCCGCAGGCGCCAATACCCGAACAGCCCGGCAGCCAGCAGCAGCGCGATTTGCGCGTAGGCGCTCTCGACGAGCAGCACAACGGCGAACGCGCCGAAGGCGATCGAAGCCCGTACGCGGCCGGCCGCCAGCTTTTGCCCCATGCCGATAACCGCTTGTGCGACTATAGCTACGGCAACAAGCTTAAGGCCGTGAATCCATCCGCTTTGTGCCGCATCCGTCCCCTGCAGCAGAACAGCAAACCATACGAGCGCCAGCACCGACGGTCCCGTGAAGCCAAGCCAAGCCGCCACCCCGCCGAGCCAACCGGCGCGCAGCGTTCCGATGCCGATGCCGACCTGACTGCTCGCAGGTCCGGGCAAAAATTGGCACAGTGCCACCAAATCGGCGTAGCTCCGGTCATCCATCCATCGTCTGCGATTCACGTATTCACTGCGAAAATAACCCAAATGTGCGATCGGGCCGCCGAAGGAGGTCAATCCCAGCTTCAGGGATACGATAAAAATTTCAAATAAAACGGAGAAACGGGACCGTTTCCTTGCTTCGTCGACATTCGGCTTGGAAGCGGCGCTTCCTGCTTTTCCCACAATGGTCATAAGCTTACCTGCACTCCTTCAGCGCTTCGATTCTCTATATCCATGACCAAGCCCCCGATACGTACAACCCTAACCCAAGTAACGCTCCGCCGAGCAAAGCCGCAAACGCCTCACCCCAAGCCACCGAACGCTTGACCAGCTGGACCATTGCTAAATTAAACAGGCTGTGCAGCGGAATCAGGATAAACACCGTCCAGGGGATCGACGCTACAATCAATGTCGCGCCAATATGAAACGCGCTAGCGGACAGGCGCTCGACGATCCCCCATAACGGATGTGATTGGGTTAAGCCCTGCGACTCCAGTATAGCTTTCGCCTGAAGCGCTTGCTCATCCTGTCGGTGAGCAAGCGCTGAAATCGCGACGACCTGGATCATCACATAAACGACCTCGACCGCCGCCCAGCCTTGCCCGAGCGAAGCCGCCCAGCTCACCTGAACCGACGTAAGCGCCAGCAAGCCATAGCGAACGCCTTCCTCCAGCGGACCGGAGGATGCGTATAGGATGGTCTTGCCGAAACCGGGCTTCTTCATCGCCAGCACGGATAATGGACCTCGCAGCATGAAAGCGACGACCCAGCCGGCCGCTCCCAAGCCGAACGCCGTCCATATGAGCGGGAACCCGCTATAGGCGAAAGCTCCGGCAAACAGAACCGGAACGAGCAAGTACAGCGGAACCAACCGCTTGGCGATACGGGCATTATTCAAGAACGGATCTGTACTCATGGCGACTCCTCCTGTTTCCTCTTTGGCTCGGGAATAACGATGTTCGTAAATGCCCTTCTCCGTCGATCAGGCGCAGGCCCGTTATCCATCCGGCGCATAAGCGACGCCTTGATTTCTCCAAACAACTCGCGATATTCGTCATCGCTTAAATAAAGCGTCGTTTGCCTCATTGAAATGCCGTCCCGCTGCATATCATATTCGTCCTGAGCCACATACCGTCCGAAATCGCCGATCAGACCCGAAACAAACTTCATGAATAGCTCCATGTGTTCCTCCGCGCTCATCGCCGTCAGTTCTTCGTTCGGCACGCTTTCAGCATGCTCCCCGATCGCATACCATTTCTCCATCGCGCCGCGCTGCTTACGCTGCTCGACGACGACGATCAATCCGGCTTGTTCCAGTTTGTTCAGATGGCGATACATCGTCGCTTGGGGAATGTCCGGGAATAAGGCGCTTAGCTGCTGCCTGGTGAGCTTGCGTCCTTGTATAAGCGCTTGAATGATTTTCAAACGAACGGGATGCAAAATAAGATCCGCTTTAGATTCCGTCATAACCGTACACCTCCTATAACGTTATTATTATCGATAATGATAATAATGTCAAGACCCCAGCCCCATCTTAATTGATGCAGGAAATAGCACGTTAAGCCTATAATGGCTGCGATTCCTCCTACTTTGATGTACATATGGCGCGCGGCGAGTACTTTTCTCCAATAATAAACCCACATCAACAATAACGATACGGAGTTGAATAAGAAGTACTGAAAATATAGCGTCCCCCAGCGGGGGCCAAACCAAATCCTGAACAAATGGTTGAAATCGTTTTTGCCGTTTCTAATCAACCGTCCCGTCTCCCTTCGTTCTCCGTGCCTGATCTCCCCATCAACAGCAGATCGCTTCGTTCAGTATACCCTTTATTTGGAAGCGTGCTGAACAGGCAATAGTCCAGCGCGTTCACTGGACTTAGGTCGGGATGAAGCCATGTCGATACTAGTGGATACAGCACGTCTTCCAAGCTAACGGTTATGATGGCCGTTTTTGCAGCATCCTACTTCTGACCTATCAACAATTCGTGAAGGAGGCGAACAATCGATGGAGCCTGACAACAGAGAGGGTATAGACGGGCTTGACGCACAGCAGACCGAAGAACTGGAGGCTACCCGGACGGTACAAGCCAACGAGGCGATGGACGATGCTTTTTACGGAAACCAAGCGCAGAACGAACGTGATATGCTGAATGCGGCAGAAGTCAACCGCAACCAATCGTAATGCTTTAACGCCCTTCAAGAAGCGTAAGCCGCATCCTGAAGGGCGTTATGTTTTCGCTCTATATGCGGCGATATCCGTCAAGAATCGCCGCGAGCTCCCGCTGACCGTCGCCTAATCTCGCGCCGTACTGCCGGGGCGACCTCCGTGGCCAAAAGCTCGATGGCGGCTGCTACCCTGGCGAAGGGCTGCCCGCCGATATCGATTTGCGCAACGAAGCGGTTATGTCCGAACATCTCATACTGGTACATGATTTTGTCGATGATTTGCTCCGGGCTGCCGACGGCCAGACCTTCTTCAGGGCGGACGAACCGCTCGAAATCGGATCGCGTTATCGTGAAGCTGCGCCCTCTCTCCCGCATCAGGGGGCCCCAGTAATTGGCATAATACGGGTAAAATTCATCCAGAGCCTGCCGGGATGTCTTCGCGATATACCCGTGGCTGTTCACAGACACCTTGAGGTTCGCAGGAGGATGACCTGCTTCCAGATAGGTTCGCCTGTAGATGTCGACCCGCGGCTTGAAGAAGGACGGATCGCCGCTGAGCAGCGCCATCGCCATCCCTTTCCCCAACAGACCGGCTCTCGCCGCACTCTCCAGGGTTCCCCCGACGCCGATCCAGATCGGCAGCGGTTCCTGTATGGGGCGGGGCGAGATTTCGGCATCCTGCAAGGCCGAGCGGAATCGGCCGTCCCAGGTGACGCGTTCCTTGGCGCTCAGCTCAAGCAACAGCGCGATTTTCTCCTTGAACAGCTCTTCATAATCGTCCAGCTTATAGCCGAACAGCGGGAAAGATTCAACAAACGCCCCGCGTCCGGCGATGATCTCCGCGCGGCCGTCCGAAATCAAATCCAAGGTCGCGAAATCTTCAAACACCCGCACAGGATCGGAGGTGCTGAGCACCGTCGTGGCGCTCGTCAACCGAATGCGCTTGGTCACCTGGGCAATGGCGGCCAAGACAACGGGTGTGGAAGAAGCCGCAAAATCCAGCCGGTGATGCTCGCCGAAGCCGAAGACGTCGAGCCCCGCCTCATCGGCAAGCTTGGCCGCCGCCACGATTTCTTCCAGACGCTGCCTGGCGCTCAGGGTCCGTCCGGTTTGCGGATCGGGCAGCAAATCCCCGAAAGTGTACACGCCGAACTCAAAATCCGGCCCATGCGCTCTGTTTGATTCGTCATTCATAGGGATGGATCAGCTCCTCGGAAAAGTAGTCAATCTCGTAACAAGTGCTATGAGTTTATTATGCATCTAAAAGGGAAATTCCGGAAGTAGGCTTTTGGCTGCTGATCTTCATCGCCGTCGTTCCTTCCAAGCCTCGCGATGGAAGATGTGATTTAAATCACTTACCTTTTTATTTCACTCCGCTATGATGGTTCTAAGGACGACAGAGGCAAACAATACGATCTGAAATGGGGGAGTATACGAATGCAAACGGTAATAAAAACGGAGAAAAAGAAACAATTTGACGGCCTTCCGCTGGTTATCCTCGTATTCTGCGCGGTCCTTTCGTCACCGTTAGTTTATTTCTTAATTCACCTTATGCTTGGGAACGAAGAACTTTTTATTTACGTTAATTAATAAAGCTGATCGAATAGCCTGACTGCAGGAGACAGTCAGGCTATTTGCGTTCAATATGAGTTCGAGCCCGCGGGAACGTTGCAACCGGTATGCATTTACCTCTTCCTTTAACTCAACAAGGAAACATGGGCAACTGAGCCGAACGAATGGCCCCCTGCGGTACTAACGCGATGAAACCGGATGAAATGCAGGGTGCACCAAGCCTGTTTCCGAGCGAATGACGCGAGCAATTCGCTCGGCATACTCCTCCAGCAAAGCAGCATCGGGGCCCTCAACCATAACACGAATGAACGGCTCCGTTCCGGAGGGACGTACAAGCACACGCCCTTCGTCCCCAAGCTCCGCCTCAACCGCCTCTATCGCCCGCTTAATGCGGACATTGGCATCCCAGCCTTGCTTGCTTGCGGCCGGAACATTCACAAGCAGCTGCGGGTACGAGCGCATGATTTGGCGTAACTCGCTCAAGGGTCGCCGTGTTTTCACCAACACACTTGCCAGCTGGACAGCGGTTAGAATACCGTCTCCTGTCGTGTTGAGATGCAGCATAATCGTGTGACCCGACGGTTCACCGCCCAGTACATAGCCTCCTTTACGCATGGCCTCCACGACATAGCGATCTCCGACAGCCGTCTGAATCAGGTTAACATTCAAGGCTCTCATGGCTTTAACAAAGCCCATATTGGACATGACGGTGGTGACTACTGTATTCCGGTCCAGCTTACCGGCGTCAAGCAAACTGCGTGCCAGAATTGCCGTTATATAGTCGCCATCCACAAGCTCCCCTGTCTCATCCACCGCAATCAAGCGATCTGCGTCGCCGTCGAATGCAAGGCCTAATTGCGCCCCTTCCTGCACGACTGCCTTCCGCAGTTCATCCGGATGCGTAGAGCCGCAGTTTGCATTGATATTGATCCCATCCGGCTCTGCAGCCAAGGGAATGACATTCGCTCCCAGGGCACTAAACACAGCCGGCGCAATCCGGGCTGCCGCGCCATTCGCACAATCTACGACAACCTTCATTCCGTTCAGACGAACAGACGCGGTATTCTCCAGAAATTTCGCATACATTTCAGCTGCATCTTTACGCACAGACAGACGCCCAAGATCAGCTCCAACAGGACGCGGCAGCCGGTCATCCGGCTGATCCATCAAATCCTCAATCTGATCTTCCAGCTCGTCAAGCAGCTTAAAGCCGTCACTGCCAAAAAACTTAATTCCGTTATCCGCTACAGGGTTATGCGAAGCGGAAATCATCACACCGGCATCCGCTTGCAAGGTTCGAGTTAAGTAGGCAACGCCTGGCGTTGGGATAACACCCGCTTGAATAGCCGTGGC
This sequence comes from Paenibacillus sp. tmac-D7, assembly GCF_006519665.1. Lineage (NCBI taxonomy): Bacteria > Bacillati > Bacillota > Bacilli > Caryophanales > Paenibacillaceae > Paenibacillus > Paenibacillus sp. tmac-D7. The sequence continues at coordinate 84,735 of NZ_VIDW01000004.1, forward strand.
CCCTACCGAAAGGATCCCGGCAATTAAAGCAGACTCTAGCAGATCGCCCGAAATACGAGTATCTTTGCCGACTACAATCGACGCCTTGGCTTTCTGTTTCGTGATCAGATACGCACCTGTACGCCCGAATTTATAGGCTAATTCCGGAGTCAGTTCCTGATTGGCCAAGCCTCTCACACCGTCTGTTCCAAAATAACGTCCCATTATGCATTCCCCTTTCCTTAGCGCCACCGCAATGGTTCGGCGTATTCCAGTTTGGTTACTTGTTCCACTGCTTCAAATAAGACGGAGTATCTCTCCTCACAATGGCAATTCGTGCTGCTCTATGCCCAGCCGTTCGGAATTGCGTTCGTGGAGTCCCAACCTTGTCCCGATGCCGTCCTATTCCTTTAAACGGCTCCAGCCGTCATAATCATGCACGGCATATCCGGTAAAAGGAGCGCGGCTGATAAGCGCTTCGCCCACGGTGCCGAGCTCGCGCATCATTTGCAAGCTGCCTTTGTCGAAATAGGAGATGGGGCCCTCGGAACTCGGCAATGTTTCCACCGCCACGATGACGGACTTGCCGTTTCTCTCCGCCTCGCCCAGCTCTGTAGCAATGCTGCTGATGATGTCTGCCGCATTGTCGCGGTAAGCCATGAGGGTCGTTTGGTCAAGCTTGCCGATCATCCAGTTGGACAAGGTTGTCCGCCCCCCCTCCCCGTCCGGCACGTTGAATTGCTCCAGCCAGACCGGCAAATCCGCACCGGCGATCAAATCGGGGGTTTCAATTTTCATTTCTTCGACAAATCCGCTCACCGTATCCCGCCAAAGCCCCAGCATCGTATCCGTATCCTCATACCATGCCCGCATGACGTACGGCTCGACATCGAGATGGATTCCTCTAAACCGTTCCTCGGCTGCAACGCTGTTGTTGTATGTTTTCACCCAATTGATCAGCTTGTACATCTTAATCTGTTTGTCCTGAAGGATCCAATCTGGAGCTCCTCCCAGAGCATGAACCTCAATTCCGCGGGCGGCAGCCTCCCGGATAAAGCCGCTGTAGTCACTCGTCTGAACATCCGGATCGGCCTGCAAAAAAATAAGATTGACGCCGTTCTGCCGGAGAAATTGGAATGTGCCTTCTCTGTCCTTCAGCAGCGTACCTGTATTCCACAGCCAAGTGGCTTTATGTATCGGGCGATCCGCTGCCGCGGCATATACCTGACGGGTCAAACCGGCTTCCGCCGGAAGGGCGACAAGGGCCTGGGTAAAAGCTAAACAAATGACCAGTACTTTTCCAACAAAGCGGGATTTTGACCGTAGACGTTGTCTTTTCACTTATGAACTCCTTCGATATCGTATTTTTCAGCTGCACACAAGGTAAATTATACCATTCTTGTTCGTTATAAAGAATCGTTCCTATGTCATTTTTTTCATGATAGTAAAAATAGCTCAAATTTTGCATAGGAATGATAGAAGATCGCACCCAAAAATGCGTTATAACGAATCTCTTTAACTGCGAAACTATCGTTTGGTATAATGGATGCAAGCTTTCTATTTAATCACCCAAGAACGAAAGAACGAGACCGGACGATCGCTATCCATGCTTAACCCCGCGTACATCGATTCACAAACTTTGGGAGAAATACAATAGTGGCGGCAAAGGAGAGCTGAATCGGATATGTTGCATAATTGCAGTAGCGGGGTAAGGATTTGATATGATTATAGTGATGGTGATGCTCATGTGGTTATCGGCAGGCTTTACAACTTCGTCCCTTTCCTCGGCAGACTCCTTGCCATCCAACATGCCAAGGGCAACCTGGCTGTGGGATACTTCGCTCATCGGTACGAACGCAGGGCGAACCGACATTTTGCAATTTGCCAAAAATGAGCGGGTCGAACGCATCTACTTACAGGTGAACCGGGATGTCGCCCAAAGCGATTATCGAAGCTTCATCCAAGCGGCGGCGGACAGCGGTATTCAAATCCACGCGCTGGACGGCGCTCCGAAGTGGGCACTTCCGGAAAACCGGAAATACATGACAGCTCTGGTCGATTGGGTAAAGTCCTATAACGCATCCGTGCTTGTTAACGAACGGTTTGCGGGCATTCAAGTGGACATCGAGCCTTATCTGCTGCCGGATTGGACCGCGGACCCACATGCGGTTGCCGTGAATTGGCAGCAATCCATTGCCTATTTTCATGATCTGGTGAAGAAGGATTCCGCCGCTTTAACGACATCCGCCGCCTTACCGTTCTGGCTCGACGGCATTCCGCTATCGGACGGCAGCGGCACGCTCAGCGAAGCGATGATGGGCAAGCTGGATGAAACCGCCTTGATGACCTACCGCAATCAAGCGCTGGACGTCATTGATTTGGCAGCGGAGGAAATAGCCTTAGCCGACCGTCTTGGCAAGAAGGTATGGATTAGCGTGGAAACGAATCCGGCGCCGGATACTCCGTATATCACCTTCAGCGGGGAAAGCAAGGCAGAAATGGAGCGCCAGCTGGCTGTCATCGACGGCTTGCTGAAAGCTCGCCCGTCTTATTCGGGCATCGCCGTTCATGATTACACCGGCTGGCGCCATATACGCAACTAAGGCTTGGCGGCTGCTGCTCCGTCCGGAGGAGTCGCTTTAGGCGGCTGTTTCCCGAGCTTGCCGAACGCCTCCTTCAGAATCGGATAGCTTTGCTTGAGACGCTCATGCGATGCCGGCTTGTTCCAGTTATCCCACTTGTAAGCGACAGGCTCTGCCGGGTTCGAATTTCCGGAGAGATGCGGCTCAACCCGGACCGCCTTGCTTTCCTCCATCTTAAACGCCGCTGCTTGATAAGGGTAACGCCATACCTTGTGCGAGCTGGGATCGGTAAATCCGAGCAGCATCCAGGGCACGCGAACCTCGATGACAGACCCGGCGGCGTGCCAGTCGGCCAAATTGTTGAACTCGGCGCTCTTCGGGTCTGTCGTGCCGTGATGCAGCCGGCCGATCTCGACATCCTCGAACGGCACCGGCTTCTTGCTTTGCGGGAGCACCAGCGGTTTGCTGACCGGCAGCCTCCACGGCAGGAAGAGACCGTTCTCTGCCTGAGACCAGGCTTCCTGCCAGGGCATCATACGGTTCACGAAGCCATACTGCCAGGCATGGTAATCATACGCGCTTTGCACATAGATGGCCGAGTCGTTCTCCCCGCTCAGCTTCATAACAAACTCCTGACCGCCGCTGAAGGTGATGCCAGGCGCTTTATCCGCCTTCGCGCTCCCGCTATCCACCGTATCAAAGCCGATATAAAGCGGCTGTTCCCCCGGCTTCCAATCGCCGTTCTTATTTTTCAGCAGCAAGTACAGATAAGCTTCATCATGCGAGACGGTGAGGCTGTACCCCGGATAATCCCGGCTTTCGGTGTTTTTTCGGCGGTCCCAATCATCCGTCTTCCCGTCAAGCACGATCGTGTCCTCCTGCGATTTGCCCGGTTCCACCGCAAGCAAGCCGAAATGCTCCTCGTTCGTCAGCATGTTTCGCCACATGGGACGGCGGTCGATCGGCGAATCCAGCTCCATCGTGTTCCAAGTGATCTTGAACCATTCATCCTGCCAGGCGAACAGGACTGCGCCATCCAAGTTCTCGTTGTAAATACTGCGGTACAAATCGGCGTCGATTTCCCCCTGTTCTTTTTCCGAATGCATGCCTTGATTGCGGTTTAGCGGACCGTAGTGGGCCATACCGCGCGAGCTCGGCACGCCGTATTCCGCCACGATCAGCGGGATGCCCTTGTGATGCTCCCGCAACTCGTGCAGGTACCCCGCATACGGATTGATGTTCCCTTCGCTGTCTTTGTAGGTTTGATACTTCTCCTCGTACCGCAGCAGGTCCGGGTAATACGGGTAAATGTGATAGGAGGCGAAATAGCCGGCCTTCCAGCCCGCTTGCGGACGAACCTGCATAGGGTCCACCGAGACCAGGTCTTCGGTATCTGATGGTTCGTTCGGGTGGGTCAGCGGGTCGGTGGTCACCCAATTGGTGAACGAAACCGGATGCTGCCAGCCGAATTTCATATCCTCCTGCGCCAACGTGTCCAGCATTTGAGCCAGCCAGCTTTCAAAAGGGGAGGCCCCGGAAGCCGCCTGAAAATAGGTACCTTGAAACGGCTTCATACCGGGATGCGCATCGTTCGTCGCTTTCACGGTGTAAGGGTCCCACTCGATGCCAACCACCCAGCCGAGCACATAAGGCGATACGTCGGCTTCGAATTTGCCCGAAGCATGACCGGACTCCGCCTTCCTCTTCAACTGCCCGTGGATGACCTGAACGGCATCCCGGATCTCTTTCCGGAACTGGTCGATCGTGTCCTGCTGCAGCGCATCATAGCCCTGCCCGCCCGCGCCGACGAGCTGTTCCTCAGGCGCCCAGATGCCCTGCAGGATGTAAAGCGGGTCCTTGCGTCCGGCATTGAATTCGGCCAGCGCTTCATAGAAGTGCGGCGGCAAAATCGTATAAATCCGGACGACATCCGCATGCATAGCCTTGATTTGTCCGAACCATCGCAAGTAATCCTCCTTGGTCGGACTGAGCTCTCCGGGCGCATGCCCCGGAGTCGTAGCCCCCATGTTCACGCCGGACCAAAACTGCGGTTTCCACGCCTTCCCGTCGTAGACCTGCAGATGCCCGTCCTTAACGGCGGAGGTTTGCTTCACGCCCCCATCATCGTACACCGGCAGGGTTGACACGGGAATGTCTTTGCTGCCGCCGGCAAACAGGTTTCGGGCCGTTTCGCCCCATGGCGGGGTGCAGCCCGCCAATAAGGCGAGAAGGACCAGCCCGGGCAGGATTCTTTTTTTTACCGAAATGACGTGCATGATACCCTCCTTGATCTTTACTTCGCTTTAACCTGCATCTCCTGTTTATCCTGATCTACGCAGAGGGTGGTTCCTGATTTAATCAGCGTCACCTTCTCGCTGCTGCAGACGAGCGGCGTTTCCTCCTTGAATTCGATGCCGTACGCTTTAAGCCGTTCCCGGTTGGACCAGCTGTAGGTAAACTCAGCTTTCACCGGCTGGGACGCCGACTGCAGCTGCGCCAGCTGGCCGCGGAGCTCCTCGCTCATCGCCCACTGCCTGGTCGTGAACGAGCTGCCGACCAACAGCGCATTCGCGGCAATCACGACAGCCAGCGCGATGCCGACGCCGTTCAAGAACCGGTAGCCCTTCACACACAGGGCAAGCCATACGCAAATCAACGGCACGGTCCAGAGCTGGGGCACATAGCGTGCCCACCAGGCCGCCGGGTTGATCAAGGAAGTTACCACCACCAGCGCAATGACCCCGATGGCAGCCAAGGTGATTCCGGGGCGCCGCCGCAAGGCCAACGCCAGCACCAGCAGAGCAAGCAGCAGCGCACCGCTGAACAAAGGCCCGAAGCCGGCTACCGCGACATCATTCTCGGCATAGGTCGGCAGCGCTTGGGCGCTGAATATAAACGGCCATTGGAACTGCGTTGGCTTCTTATCCGTGCGGTTGCCCATCGGTTCGGCGAAGTAAGAGGCTGCCACCCGCTCGAAGCGGTTCATCCGTTCCAGATTGCGAGGCGTAAAGTTCTTCACAACATCGATGGCATTGTCCCCGGCAAGCGGATGAAAAGGATGCCCGTAGTGGAGCGTATTGGTCACGTAAGGATTGTATCCGACGAGAAGCACGCCGATCAGCCCCCCGACTGCCGCCATGCGAAACAGATGCTTCAGCCGGGCAAACTGCTCACCCATGTACAGGGCAATGAGCAGCCCCACGGTCAGCACACCCGCGTAACCGACGGCGGTGAATTTGAGGTTCATCATCATGATCATCCCCAGTGTATACACCGTCGTCAGCAGCCAGCCCGGACGGGTGAAGATCAAGCACCCGAGCGCAAGCAGACATAGCAGCAGCGAACCCAGCAGTCCATCGACATAAAAGGTGAACGACTGGTAAACGCTGACCGGGTTAAGCGCAAGCAGCAGGGCCACCACCCAAGCGGTGACCTTGTTCTCAGGCTTCAAGGTCAGCAGCGCCGCCAGACTGAGCAGGCCGGAAGCCGCCATCATCATCAAGTTGATGACCTTGCTTGGCTCGAGCAGACCGGTTGCCATATAGATGGAAGCCGCGGCAATCTCGGCCGCCTTCGCGTAATGGTTAACCCAGATACTGTTGCCCGTCGGCATGGAAATTTCCTTATCGTAGACGGGGTTCCATCCTTCCGCCAAATGAATGATCGCTTCTTGGTGATAAGCCTGGCCGTCATAGGACAGATCGTAGAAATACCCGCACACCACGAAGCCGCCTATAAACAGCAAAGCGCTCAGTCCCGCCGACATGGCGAACACCTTCATGTGCTGTTCCTCCGCCAGCTTCTTCGACGCGATCCAGGAGAGCAAGGCGGCCAGAGCCGCCGCGAGCCAAAAGTCCGCCTTCATCACCGGCAGCCCGGCAAGAAACAGCAGCGCCGGGATCATAAAGGCGGCGACGTTGAGCGTCAGGAGCGTCATTCCGCTGACCAAACTAATAGATGCCATCCGGTTTCTCATAATGCCCACTCCCATTATCCGAAAAATCTTTGTATGTACCTGGACTAACCCGTCAGCTGCGAGGCGATCCAAGCAAGCAGCGTGCCGACCGCCAGGCCGCCAAGCACCTCTGACCGGGTATGCCCCTGCCTTTCTCTCAGGCCGGCCCCGCCGGCGGCGGCAATTTCGCGGGTCAGTTCGTTAATGCGTTTCGCGCTCTCCCCGACGGCGCGGCGGATGCCCACCGCATCGATCATCACGATGTAGGTCAAGGCGACGGCGAGACCGAACAGCGGCGTCCCCCAGCCCTGATCGAAGCCGATCAGCATGGCGACAGACGATACAACCGACGTATGCGTACTCGGAAAGCCGCCGTTGCCGATCAGCTTCCGGGCATCGCGGCCGTGCCGCACCCTGTTCACCGCATACTTCAGCGTCCCGGACACGAGCCAGGCGATGAAAGGCAGCGCCGGATACAAGAAGCCTGCACCGATGTCCACATCCACTCCCCCTTTCCGTTATGCTCGCGCAATGAGCAGCACGCCGAAGGAGATGAAGGCGGCGCCGATCCATTTTTGCATCGATAACGATTCATGAAACAAATAAAATCCTAGCACCATGACGACAATATAGCCCAAACTGACCATCGGATAAGCGGTGCTGAGCGGGAACTTCTTGAGCGCAAGCAGCCAGAACACCGAGCTTAAACCATAACAAGCCAGCCCTGCCGCAATCGGCCCATAAGACGCCATAGAGGACCAGGACAACATGGCGGCGCCCGCCGGTTTGGGTGTACCGACGCCCCATTTCATCAGCACCTGCCCCGCGGCGCCTAGCAATACGGATACGAATAACCATACATAATGGATCACCGCAGCTTCTCCCTTCCCAACCGAGCTTGTTTTAATTAATTGAAGAACAGCAGAATGCACACGACGGAAAATCCGTACAAAATCACCGTCAGCAAAATATGCTTATCCTCAAGCAGCAGCTTTTCCGGGCGGCCGCCCTTTCCTTCCATGTGAATCAGATACAAGTAGCGGAACACGCCGTAAAGCACGAAGATTAACGTCCACATCAGCTGGATCGTATGGCCCGAGGTAAAGGTGAACAGCGCGTAGCTCATAATCGTCGCCGTCGTCACGATCCCCGACATTTGGTTCAGCATCTCCATCGAATACGAATCCAGCACTTTGCGGTGCGAGCCCATGCCGTTCTGCATCAGCGCCAGCTCGTGCCTGCGTTTGCCGATCGCCAGAAACAAGGCCAGCAGCATCGTGCAAAGCAGGAACCACGGCGTTAACGGTACACCGATGACGAGACCGCCGCCTACCGCGCGCAGCACGAACCCGGAGGCGACGATGAGCAGGTCGACAATCACGACATGCTTGAGCCGCAGGGAATACAGCACATTCATGCAAAAATAGGCGGACAGCACAAGCCCGAAAGCAACCTGGAAGCGGAACGCCAGCATCAGGCAGCATGTCAGCAGGACAAAGCCGAACAGCAGCGCCGCCTGCGGATGAATCGCGCCGGAAGCAAGCGGCCGGTTCTTCTTCTCCGGATGCATCCGGTCCCGTTCCCGGTCTACGTAATCGTTCAGCACATACACGCAGCTGGAGACGAGACAGAACAGCACAAAGCCGACCAAAGCTTGACCGAGCATGTGCATGTCCGCCTGTTGAATGGAAAAGATCAGGGCAGCAAACACGAGCAAATTTTTCGTCCACTGCCGGGGCCGCATCAAGGCCAGATAGCGGATGGGAACCGGCCGGCTTCCCCAGCCTTCCAGCTCGGCGTGCGCTTTGGATTGGGACATGACCAAACCTCCTTTGTCATCGATTAGGTGCGGCTTATGTCTGATAATTACGGGTATACCTCCATTCCGCAATTCATTATAACGAACGAAAGATTCTTTATAAAGAACGATATTTGGTAGTATTTTGGAGAATATGGCAGGAAATCCACGCTTTTTGTTCTTTAAAACGGAATAATCCGAGCTGTTCAATTTTTAATTTGACGTTTTTTACGTTATACTCCAATTATTCGTTCGTTATAAGGAACGTCGTGACGAACGATACGCCTGTGTTTTTGCGCAAGGAAACTACAACAAAGGACCGATGGAGCATGTTGGGAAAACGAGTGAGGAAGCTTCGCATGGAAAGAGGGTTAACGCTCTCTGAACTGGCGGAGGCCGCTGGTGTTGCCAAATCTTACTTGAGTACCATCGAACGGGACATTCATTCGAATCCGTCCGTCCACTTGTTGGACAAAATTGCGGCCGCGCTGGACGTTTCATTGAAACAGCTGGTTCAACCCGATACGCCGGAGCGTGATCCCATGGTGATGCAGGAGTGGTATGACCTGTTTCAGGACGCTCTGAACTGCGGCATCAGCCGGGAAGAATTGAAGAGCATTATCGAATTTCGAAAATGGCAAGTAGGCCAAAGCGAACAAGAGGAGGAGTAATCATGTGCGGCATTGTAGGTTATATCGGCAACCGGAATTCACAGAACATTTTATTGGAAGGTTTGAAAAAACTGGAGTACCGGGGATACGATTCCGCCGGGGTGGCCATTCACACGGAAGCTGGGCTTGAGCTCCGCAAAACGAAAGGAAGAATCAGCGAGCTGGAAACGCGGCTGGAGGCGCAGCCGCTCACGGGCTTCGCCGGCATCGGTCATACCCGCTGGGCCACCCACGGGAAGCCCTCGGATGCCAATTCGCATCCGCATACCGACAACGACATGAAAATTTCCGTTGTACATAACGGTATCATTGAGAATCACCTGCAATTAAAGGAGGAGCTCGAGCAGCTCGGTTACCGGTTCTTGTCGGAGACCGACACCGAGGTCATCTCTCATCTGATCGCCCACCATTATGAAGGAGATTTAACCGAAGCCGTCAGGAAGGCCGTCAGCCAAGTGCGGGGCGCCTACGCCATCGCCGTGCTTTCCGAGCACGAGCCGGACAAGCTGGTTGCGGTCCGCTGGGCCAGTCCGCTCATTATCGGCGTCGGACAAGGTGAAAATTTCATCGGCTCCGATATTCCGGCCATTCTGGAATATACGCGCGATGTTTACATTTTGAATGACGGCGAGATGGCCGTGCTGACGCGGGACGGGGTCGAACTGATGACGCTTGAGGGCAATTTCATCGCCAAGCAGCTGTTCCACATCGATTGGGATCTCATGATGGCGGAGAAGAACGGGTTCGATACCTTCATGCTCAAAGAAATTCATGATCAGCCGCGCGCCTACCAGGATACGATGCGCGGAAGAATCAACGAGGGGAAGGAAATCGTGCTTCCCGGCATGACGCTGTCCGCAGAGCAAATCCGCGGTCTGAAGCAGATCCATATGGTCGCCTGCGGCACGGCTTACCATGCGGCGCTCGTCGGTAAAACCGTCATCGAACGACTGACCCGCATTCCGGTTGAAGTCGACCTCGCCTCCGAGTACCGCTACCGGATGCCCGTGATCCGCGAGAACACGCTCGTCATCGCCGTCAGTCAATCGGGAGAAACCGCGGATACGCTGGCCGCCATGCGCGAGGCCAGGCAGTGCGGCGCCCGCGTCATGGCCATCACGAATGTAATCGGCAGCTCGGTGGCCCGCGAAGCGGACGATGTCCTGTTCACACTGGCCGGTCCCGAGATCGCCGTCGCCTCGACCAAAGCTTACAGCTCGCAGTTGATCGCCTTCTATTTACTCGGTCTGTTCATGGCCCAGTCCATGGAGACGCTGGACCAAGCCTCGCTCATCGAGCTGATTGCCATGCTGGAACGGCTGCCTTCCCAAGTGGAAGAAATGCTGGAAGGCCTGGAACCGGTTCGCCAGATCGCCGAGCAGATTTCGACTCAGAATCACCTTTTCTTTATCGGCCGCGGACTCGACTACAGCCTGGCGATGGAAGCGTCGCTTAAGCTGAAGGAAATATCCTACATTCATTCGGAGGCGTATGCCGCGGGCGAGCTGAAGCACGGCTCCTTGGCGCTGATTGAAGAAGGCACGCCGGTCATTGCGCTGGCAACCCAGGAGCTGCTGCTGGAGAAAACCGCGAGCAACATCAAGGAAGTCAAGGCACGGGGCGCTTACGTGATCGCGCTGGCTTTGGAAGGTCAAACCGAGCTGGAGAAAACCGCAGATCAAGTGATCTACGTGCCGCGCACCTATTCCCTGCTGGCGCCTGCCCTTGCCGTGGTACCGCTGCAGCTGCTCGCTTACTACACGGCTTCGATTCGGGGGAATGACGTGGACAAACCTCGCAATTTGGCGAAAAGCGTAACGGTCGAGTAGCCAAGCTGAACACGCACGGATAGAGAGTAAGGAGGATAAACCGTATGTGGATGGAGCCATTAGACCAGGCCGACTCCGTGTTGACCGCTTTGAGCTTGACGATCGCCGGCGGTTTTACCGCACTATTCCTGCTGCGGAGCCGGCACAGGACCATCGCCGAACGAATGAAACAAAGCCTGGAAAAGCATCAGGATTACTTTACTTACCTTAGCGCCAACATGCACGGGGCGGACGCGCTGTTCCCGCCCCCCGGGCGTTTGACCCCCGTAGAGCTGAAAGCCATTCAGTCGAAGCTGCTGCAGTGGATCGAGGCGATCGACGGCGAGCAGCGGGGCAAGCTTACCGCCCTTTGCCGGGATCTGGGACTTGTGGAGCTGGAGCGTCAGAGGCTGCGCAGCTCCAGGCACGGGGTACGCATGGAAGCCGCTTATCATTTGGGTGTCATGCGGGCGGCCGAATGTACCGGTGAACTGCTGAATCTCTTGGAACGGGAAGGCAGCGAACCGACCGCATTCGTCGTCGGACGCGCCGCCGCCAAGTGCGCCGCAACGCTCGAGGATTTGCGCCGCCTGATGCAGCTGCTTACCGAACACCATCCCAAGGCTCATCAGCTTATCGCCGATACTATCGCCTCTTCTTCCTTAGATCCGGCACCGCTCTTTGCCGAGCTGCTTCGCAGCGAAAATAACGAAGTGGTGCTCACGGTGGCTTTGATCAGTCTTTCCGGACGAAACGATCCGCATGTGTTCGGCGCATTGGACCGGTTGATCATGTCCGGGCATAAAGAAATCCGGGTCAAAGCGGCAAAAATGTTCCTGCAGTATCCTCACCTGCTGCCGCTCGAGCGAATCGGCGAGCTGATCCGCCATCCGGATTGGGAAATCCGTGCCGCTGCGGCCAAGGCCGTGGGCGAACAGCAGCTTGACTTTTATCTCGAAGCGCTCACCCGCAGTATGGCCGACGAGGAATGGTGGGTCCGCTATTACAGCGCCAGAAGCTTATCCAAGCTCGGCTCCGCCGGTTTTGAGGCATTGTGCGAGACGGCCTGCAGCTCCGAGAACGGAGCCTCCCGCGAGTCCGCCTGGGAGGCTGTGCATGAAGAGCTGAACCAAGCGGAGGTTTCGGCTTCACAGGAGGCGCTGCAAATGCCTCACTACAACCGGCTGAATTTCATTTTCCGGCGAACACTTGGTGAACACGGCGCGTCCCGGCCATCCCATAGGCCCCGGATCAGCTCGTAGAAAGGGGACCCGGATGAGATCGTTTTTGCTGAACTACGGAATCATTGCCTTTTATCTGATTATCGGATCCAGTTTACTGCACTTATTCATACTCGCGATCTCCCATCAGAAGATACTGTCCATTGTCAAAAGCACCATGAACTCGCGCTTCCGGGAGCTGGCAGGCTCGGAATACGTCCCTCCCGTATCGATTCTGGTCCCCTCCTATAATGAGGAGCTGACCATCATCGAGAGCGTGCGTTCCTTAATGACGCTGGAATTTCCCATGTATGAAGTCGTCGTCATCAATGACGGCTCAGACGACCGGACGCTTCAAGTGCTGGTGGATACGTTCGAATTGAAGCCGACCCGTCTGACCGGCTTCCGTCCTCTGGTGCAATCCAAACCGATCCGGGGAGCGTACCGCAACCCCCTCTATCCCAGACTGGTCGTCATCGACAAAGCGAACGGCGGTAAAGCCGATGCGCTGAATGCCGGTATTAATGTTGCTAAATATCCGCTGGTCTCCACCATCGATGCCGACAGCCTGCTGGAAAAAGACGCCTTGATCCGATTGGTTAAAGTCTATATGGAAAACCCCGAGCAGCATATTGCTGTCGGGGGCAATGTCCGGATCGCGAACGGGAGTACCATTGAGGACGGCCGCGTGCTGTCGGTCCGGCTGTCGAACAAATGGCTTCCCGCCCTTCAATATGTCGAGTATATGAAAGCCTTCCTCGGCGGCCGGATCGGCTGGAGCGCTATGAACGGGCTGCTTATCGTGTCCGGGGCCTTCGGCCTGTTTCGCAAAGATTACTTGGTCAAAGTGGGCGGCTATCAAGAGGACTGTCCCGGCGAGGACATGAACATCGTGATCAAGCTTCACAAATATATGCTGGACCGCAATTTGCCCTACCGGATCGTGTTTTGTCCGGACGCCGTCTGCTGGACGCAGGCGCCCGATACGCTGAAGGTGCTCAGCGCCCAGCGCCGCCGCTGGATCCGCGGCAGCTTATGGAACGTCAGCCGATTCCGCGCGATGCTGTTCATTCCGAAGTACAAGGTGATCGGCTGGTTATCCCTGCCCTACACCATCGTGTACGAGATTCTGAATCCTTTTGTCCGGCTGTCCGGTTTGGCGGCGCTCGCGGGATACGTATTGCTGGACATGACACAGCTGCCGGTGCTCCTTATCTTCCTGCTGGTCAATCTGCTTATTGGCATGATCTTTACGTGCGGGTCGCTGTTGATTGAACAATTGGCTTTCCGCCGCCCCATTCGCACGTACGACCTGCTGCGCATGATCGGGTTATCGGTGGTAATGGCGGTCGGTTACGATCAAATCAATGCACTCTGGAAGCTGCTCGGACTGTGGGATTATATTCGCCGCAATAATGCTTGGGGCAACATGGTACGCCGCAGCTGGCAGGATGAAGCGGCCCATCAGGCCGGATCCTCTTCCTCAAAAAAGACTACCAAAGCACAGGCCGTCTAATGGACGGCCGCTCCCCTATATGTGCGTATGATCGCCACCTCAATATGAATGGAAATGGAGTGAAAGAACAATGAACAATGCGTTATTAACCGGTTCCCGCTTGTCACAACGTCTAACCAATCGAATGAACAGCGTCCTTCAAGCAGCCGTCCCTTGGACGGAGTGCGGACTGATCGCAGCTTCAACGCACGGCATCAGCCCGATATGGCTTCAGGATTTGGAGACACGTCTGGCCAAGGAGAACGAGAACCTGGCCGTTATAGCCAATTACGAAACGGATGAAGGGACATTGACTATCCTGCTGCCGGGGCAATCGCTGGCTTTCACCCATTTCGTGTCTCTGTCGGTCAAGGCTTACCTGCAGGATGCCGGACTGTTAAACGGCGCCATGGCCGTTGCCAGCTTCCCGGAGAGCGCTCCCGCTTCCGATGAAACCTTGATCGACTTCCTGGCTTTGCTGGATGAGAAAGAACAATCGGACATCGCCGTTTATCAGGGCCAGCCTCAATCCCCGGAACCACCGACGGTCGTGATGATCGATCCGAACGCCGATTTGCTCGATTTCCTGAACGTCCGGCTCGGACTTCAAGGATACGATGTCCGTCCAGCACATGACGGCATGGAAGGGCTCCGGCTCGTGGAATCGGTCCAGCCGGACCTGGTCATCACAGAGCTGGCGCTGCCTGCACTCGACGGCTACCAGGTGATACACCGCATCCGGCAAACCCAGAGCCGGGCGTGCAAAGTTGTCGTGCTGACCGACCTTACCGTCGAGCAGGATATTTGCAAATGCTTTGACCTGGGCGCCGCCGATGTAATCAAGAAGCCATTCTCACCCATGGAGCTTGAAGCGCGCCTCAGGCGGCTGCTCGCCTAACTTAGCTTGTGGATAAAAGGAGTTCGTGCCCATGAAAGGGAACACTTCACCCATCGCCTGGCTGATGCGCTTTGCCTTGCTGTCCGTCGCCTTTTTCCTGGTCTGGCATTACTGGCCAACCAAGAAAGTGGAGAGCGTCCAAAGCGCGGACGGATCGCAAATCAAGTTCCGTACGCTGGGGGATCACATCGAGATGTACGATAAGCAGCAATGGATTCCTTTTTTTGTCAAAGGAGTCAATGTGGGTGCTGCGCTTCCCGGGCATGACCCGGGCGAGCTGCCGATCAGCAAGGAAAAGTATTTGGAATGGTTCAAACAAATTCAAGAGCTCGGCGCCAATACGATTCGGGTATATACGATTCTAACGCCGGTTTTTTATCAAGCGCTTGTGGAATACAACCAGCGTCATGCGGACCAGCCGCTCTATTTCATTCAGGGCGTATGGACTCCGGAAGATGAGCTGATCGAATCAAAAGACGCCTACCTCGAAGCGATTTACTCGGAGTTTCAAAGCGAAATCACCTATGCCGTAGGAGCGGTGTACGGGACCGCCGATATTCCGGAGCGGCTCGGCAAGGCGACCGGCTCCTACCGTTACAATGCCGGCCCTTATTTGCTGGCGTGGCATATCGGGACGGAATGGGATCCGAAGATGGTTCAGAATACCAACGACCTGCATAAAGACAAGACCGGCTTCCAAGGCACCCACATTTCCGCTAAACCGAACGCTTCCCCTTTTGAGAACTGGCTTGCGGAAATGCTCGACCATTTGGCGGTGCTGGAGTCGGAGAACGGTTGGAAGCATCCGTTGACCTTTACGAATTGGGTTACAACCGATCCGCTCAAGCATCCCGGCGAGGTCCTCGTTCAAGAGGATATGGTAAGCGTCGATGCGACCCGCCTGAATGCGCACAACTGGCCTGCCGGATATTTTGCATCCTTTCACGCTTATCCTTATTATCCCGACTTTTTCCTCTTGGATCAAACGTTGATGGATATGAAGGACAAGGACGGAACGGCCAACACCTACTTAAGCTATTTGACCAAGTTGAAGGCCTACCATAAGGACATGCCGGTTATGATTACGGAATTCGGCGTTCCTTCCTCTTTGGGAATCGGACATCTGGCCAATAAAGACCGGCATCAAGGAGGGCATGACGAGACGCAGCAGGGACAGATCAACGCCTCTCTCCTGCAGGATATTGCAAGCGCAGGCATGGCGGGAGGTATCGTCTTCTCCTGGCAGGACGAGTGGTTTAAGCGCACCTGGAACACGATGCACTTCGAAATCCCGCAAAGCCGCCGCAAGCTGTGGAACAACGTCTTGACGAACGAACAACATTTCGGGCTGGTGGCCGAGATGTCCGGCAAGGCCGGGACGCTCCAAATCGACGGAGACGCAAGCGACTGGCAATCGCTTAAAGAGGACGAGAAGCGAACGCTCGCGGGCGGCTATCCGGGATGGAAATCCATTTGGATGACCCATGACGAGGCCTACGTCTACATCGCGGGCGAGCTGGAGCAGCCGTTTGATCCGGAGCGCGAGAAGCTCTACTTCGGCGTCGATACGATTCCCGGCGGCAACCGGCATGCGAAGGAACTGGGCGGAGCCAAGCTCGACGAAGGGCTGGAAACGCTCATTGAGCTCGGAAAAGACAATGAAAGCCAAGTGAAGATCGCATCTAACTACGATTTTCACACCCGGTTATACGGCAATCAGTATGGGATGCTGAAGGTCAAGCCCGAGGACATGAAAGACGATTCCGGTATATTTAACCCGTGGAAGCTGGCCGTGGGTCTGGAGCAGATTCCGCCGGATTCCACCCGGTACAATCCGTTTCAGGATGTACCTGCCGGGATGCTGAAGCGCGGATCGACGGATCCGGCCTCGGCGGACTTCAATTCCTTAACCATGTGGCAGGCCAAGGGCAGCGTCGTAGAGATGCGTATCCCCTGGATGTTGCTCGGTTTCACCGACCCCAGTTCCCTGCAGGTCATGAGCTACGGCGAGAAGGATGGTAAACTGGCAGCCACGACAACCCAAGGGATTCGCTTGCTTCCTTGGATCGTTCAGCGCTCGGACGGTTCCGTCCGCGGATTGGTGAAAGACGCCGGCGCCGAATACCCTGTCTCCAAGCTGCCGGCCTATACATGGCCTGCCTGGAACAAGGTCCAGTACGTCGAGCGCCTCAAGAAAAGCTACGACCTGATGAAGGACGCTTTTCATCAGATTGACGATCACGTTTCCCAACCATAGCCGTACTTTACCGGCGCACAGCTTAAAGCAGCAAAAATGCCCCCATAGCCGATGAGCGGAAACTCATAGGTTATAGGGGCATTGGTACAACCATTCACTCGCCCGCACCAGCTTTATCTCTATCATTCCTCGGAGCGTTTCTGCCTGTTGCGCCACTTGTTATACTCCAAAAATTCCACAAACTGCTCTTTGCTGATGCCCGAATCCATGGCCTCTCTTACCAGACCAAGCCATTCCTCATCCAACTGCTCATGAGGATGGGGGTGATGTTGAATAAACGTTTCCAGCGGAACGCCCAACACCGCACTAATCTTTTCAAGAAACTGGATCGATGGATTCGACTGGACCTCGCGTTCGATCGAGCTCAAATAGGATTTCGCTACCCCCGCTTTCTCTGCCAATTCGGTAAGGGTAAAGCCTTGTTCCAAGCGCAGCTGCTTGACTTTCTTGCCAATCATGGTAGTGACCCCTTTGTCATCCTGCAGTATAACAATATTTTAACAAAAAATGTTCATAGTGTGGATGATTATTTTTTATATCATAACCATGTAAGCGCTATCAATACAGGTTAAAAAAAATTTGTTTACCTGCGCAGCTTTTTTCTCTCTTGAAGTTAACGTTTCAGCTCATCATCATCTTCGTTTTGTTTGCATTCGCGGAAAAATTGCCGGACTTCCTCCGTGGAAAGCCCTGAATCGCGAGCTGCGATCATCAGGTAGACCCAGTTCTCGTCCAGGTTCTTGTTGGGTACAAGCGTTTGTTTTACGGACATAGCCCGGTCCCTCCAGATTTCCGGTAACTTGACGCACCATACTATTCGTGTCCAAGTTCTATTTTACGCGGGTCTGTCATTTCAACCATTCCAACAAGCGCTGCGTGAGGATACCGCCCAAATATATGCCTACGATGCCCAGTATCCCGGGCAGGACAGGCGGGGCTGGAAGCGGTAATTTGAGCAGCTTAAAAATGCATCCAACGATAAGCCCTGCCAGCAGGGCCAGTATCCATTCTCTCATTCTGCTCACTCCATTATCAACCGACTTGATTTGAAATTCGATGTTATAGATATCATATCCTTTTTACTATCCCTGCAACCGTGGGCATGTCTAAATATGATATACTACTAGAAACGTGCGCTGCAAGGAGATGAACGACAATGAAGCTGGTATCATGGAATGTTAACGGTTTAAGGGCGTGTGTGAATAAAGGATTTAACGACTACTTTACAAAAATGGACGCCGATATTTTCTGTATTCAAGAAACGAAACTGCAAGAAGGGCAAATTCGTCTGGAATATGGTACGGCGTATGATCAGTATTGGAATTACGCCGTTAAGAAGGGGTATTCCGGAACTGCTGTATTAACAAAGATCAAACCGCTTTCCGTACGACTCGGCTTGGAGGAGGATCAAGAACCTGAGGGGCGGATCATCACGCTGGAGTTCGACGCCTTCTATTTAGTCAATGTATACACGCCGAATGCAAGACGCGATCTGTCCAGGCTGGAATATCGACTGGAATGGGAAGACCGGTTCCGAAGCTACCTTCAGCAGTTGGATGCACATAAGCCTGTTATTATTTGTGGTGATCTCAATGTGGCCCACCACGAGATTGACCTCAAGAACGCGAAGTCCAATCGTAACAACTCTGGCTTTACCCCGGAAGAACGAAGCAAAATGACCCAATTGCTGGATGCCGGCTTTATCGACACCTTCAGACATTTCTACCCCGACCAGGCAGATGCCTATACATGGTGGTCGCATATGCCTAAGGTGAGAGAGCGGAATATCGGATGGCGAATCGATTACTTCCTCGCCTCTTCAAGACTTGCTCCCTCCTTACTTGACGCACAGATTGATGCCCATGTTACAGGCAGCGATCATTGCCCTGTTATCCTGACAATCGCAGATAACTTGAACGAGGGTGCCGGTCCGGTCAGCGTTGTGAATCAGTAGCCGACGATCTCGAGCCCGCTGAGTTCGGCACGATTTTCTTTTGAACGAGTGTTGCAAAGGTATGAATATGCGTTTCCATTAATGTCCGTGCACCTACAGCGTCTTTATCTGCAATCTTTTCAATGATCATCTCATGCTCAGTGATTGTACGGTTTAGATTTTGTTCAAGTAAAGGGATGTTGCAAAGGAAAAAATCATTTAAATCCCATTGACTCTTCGTCATACTTAACAGCTTTTCCGATCTGGACATTTTCAAAATCACATAATGCAGCTCCCGGTTCTCATGAAAATACCTATCCCTGGAAAATCTTTCATTAATCACTTTTTCCAGTTGTTCATTGATCAAATATAATTCATTGACCTCCCGGTCTTCTCTTCTTTGTGCAGCCAAATAAGCTGCCATTCCCTCCAGGGCCATAACCGTCAAAAAATGGTCAGCCATTTCATCCTGTGAATACTTCTTTACACGACACCCGGTTTGCGGAACAATTTCAACAAAATACTCCGCTTCCAGTTTCTTTAGAGCATCGATGACAGGACGCCTGGAAACCTCAAGCTCATCTGCTACTTCAACAACCGATATTTCATCCCCAAAAACCCATCTTCCGGACTTCAGGCCATCTTTTATATATTCATAGGTTCGAATGGTTTTGGACAAGGATAGGTCCATTTTATTCACTGCGACGTCCTCCATGTAAAGCTTCTCAACATAATAGGATATTATAACTCTTTATCATAAATTTCTCAAATTAAGGTATTTTATGTCAATAATAGTAAACCGTGTCCTGTAGATCTAAAGAGATCTACGAAGGACACGGCTACTTGTTCATATTTAGCCTTATTTACCGAATGGTTTAGCTAAAAATTCCGTAAACACTTCAGGCTCCTGCCAGGTCAAGCTTTCAAGGGCTAACGGATCGAGTAGAATCGATTGATTTAACTTTGGCGAAGTAATTTCCAACCTCTCTCCGTTTCTTGTATATACCTTCTTAATGAGCACTTGGGTAAACTCATTACCCACTATAATTTGCGGTTCGGCTGGCATTTTCCTCCTCCTTTCTATGAGTTACGCAAGTACAGACTGCTACTGATTTCGCTTAAAACGCAGCGTTCCATTCCTTGTACTCGTAGTCAACAACGCCATTGACAACTAAGGGGTCGGATTCGATAATGGACACAAATTCCTCTTTTGAGCAGTTGTAAACAATACAACCGCCGCTTCCATCGGCAAAGGGCCCGTTAGCCGCTATGACGCCTTTTTCGCGTAATTGTTGATTGCGGTTATTATGTTGTTCAAACCATGTCGGATCGATTTGATCCATCGATTTTTTTATACCTAATTGAACTAACCACATGGAAACCACTCCCTTAACTGGTTTTAAACGATCGTCAATCCTCCATCGGCGACAATCACAGAACCTGTGACAAACGAAGATTCGTCGGAAGCCAGGAAAAGAGCAATATTCGCAATTTCTTCCGGCTGTGCTCCTCTGCCAAGGGGAGTTGCTTCGGAAGCCACTTTGTCTAACTCTGGCAAAACTTCTTCCATGGCCTTCGTCATCGCTGTAATTACATACCCCGGGGCAATGACGTTAGCGCGAATCCCTTTTCTCGCATAGGATGCAGCGACTTGACGCGTAAACGAAATGATGGCTCCCTTAGATGCGGAATAGGAAGGACCGCCTGGACTGTTGATTAAGGCAGCTGTGGATGCTGTATTGATTATAGTTCCACCGCCTGCGCGTAATAGTTCAGCAATGCCATACTTCGATACAAAGAACAACCCTCTTGTATTTACATTTTGAATTTTATCCCATTCTTCCACACTTGTGTCTTCTACCGATATCATAAAGTTTTTATGAGCAATCCCTGCATTGTTGTAAATCGTAGTCAACTTCCCAAAAGCATCCACCGTCTTTTGAATCGCTTGCTTGACTTGTTCTTCATGGGTAACATCGCATTCAATAGCGATGGCTTCACCACCTGCTTCGCTTACTAGCCTGACCGTTTCCTGGAGACCATTCGCATCCATGTCGATGGCCGCCACTTTCGCTCCTTCACGGGCAAAAACAACTGCCGCCGCTCGCCCTTGACCTCCTGCTGCCCCCGTAATAAACGCGACTTTGTTTGCTAATCGATTTGTCAACTTCGGTTCCTCCCAGTGGATTCATATCCAATCTCAGAATCATTGCTGAACCATCAGATTTAGAAAAAGACCGCTATATTGTCCATCCCTAATGTCGTTTGATCGATCAGTATTTCTCTTGTTTTTAATTTAATTTCTTGCCCGGCACGCGTCAGGATGTCGTTACGAACACAAGTAATAAGGCCATATTCAGGTTCGTTACCACGGCTGCGGGTTAGAAGAAGGTAGCTCTTTACTTTAAATTCATGTTCAGCCGTTTGCTCGACACGAACATTATTGATAAACCTTCTTGTACGAGACGGCGGATCTTCCGCCCAAGCAAATTCCGTCTCAAACCGCTCTACCCTTTTCCTCAGAGAAGCAAAGTTCTCCTCAAAGTGATACATATTTCCAATAAAACCTTCTCCGTGTACTCGCTCGCGATTCGTCCTTACAGGCATGATGTACTGAATCTCTTGATCTAACATGTTTAACCATTCCCGAAAGTCCCCGCTGTCCAGTACTTCTGCTTCATTTTGTAGAAATTCCACAATTTCGAAATAAACAGGATTTCCAATTCTAATGCTGGTAGAATGCATGTACTCTCCTCCTCTGCATGTTATTTTCCAATTGGTGTTGAAAGATGATCATTCATTGCTGTCGGTCAATAATTTTTGCCATTGATGCCAAATGTTCAATTGGTTAGCCTCGCTGTAATCCCCTTGATAAACCGTTCCTGGCCCTGGCCAATCGCCTTGCTCGGGCTTTCGATCAATACCCATGCGATAAATAAATTTTAATTTCGATTGCGCTATATATCCCTTGGTGGCCCGAGTAATGTTTTTCCACATTTCCGTATCATCTTGTTCCAGCATACCACTCGATCCAAATGTTCGGACATACGTCTCTCTTGCAAGCTCTTTCCACCAATCGGGTGCTTCTTTCTCGACAAGCACCCAAGAGAAGACTTCCATTTCATGTGGTCCTTTCGGTACCCATTGTCTTAATGTCAAATAGGAACCCGGATGCTTTCCATCTTCCGTTGCCCAAGAGAAATATCCAAACGACATGTTCGGGTATATGTTTCCATGAATATAAGCGAGTCGTCTAAACGCTTTTTGATGTTCAGGTGTTAATTTCTGTTCAATCTTTTCGACGATATCTTGGGGAACGCCGTAGAAAGGCGGAAGCTCATATTCGGGTGGACCGCCGATCAATCCAAGACCATTTCCATTCTCGCAAGAAACATGTACGCCATAGAACGCAAACTTCGGATCCCCACTCGGAACAAGCTTTAATTGCACAGCTGACTGGTGGGTCATAAATGTATGATAAGCATCCCCAACAAAGTTGTCGGCACCTAGCTTCCAGTTCGACTTTACGGTCCAACGCTGTGGTGCTCCGATCACTTCCATGCCCTCATTCGTGTGCTGCAGCATCATATCCAGGTACCACTTCAAGCTTCCCAGCTGCTCTTCTAAAGGAGGAGCTGATTCGTTAAAGGTCCCAAAAATAAGCCCTGCATAGGTGGCGGCCCTCGCCTTTACCAGACTGTACTGACTTTTATCAAAGCCATCACCGAAGGCCTCCTTATGGGCCGGAACTCCGATGAGATCTCCATTCTGTTTAAACGTAAATCCATGGTAAGGACATCTGAAATGGGAAGAGTTTCCCATTTCAGAGCGGCATACAGGAGAACCTCTATGCGTACAAGCGTTCAGTACAATGTTGACGACACCCGCCTCTGAACGCGAAACAATCACCTCTTCGTTTCCAATAAATCTCAAGACATAATCGCCTTTATTCGGTATTTCAGATTCATGAGCAACAGGAATCCAGATTTTGGAAAATATTTTTTCAATTTCCATCTGATGAATTTCGGGATCACCGATGACTCGCGATGAGATATACCCTTCATCCAAATCCAACAAATCTTTAACCTTTGTACCATCCGATAAACAAACATCTTCGCCCACTTTTTTTGGAATTGTCACTTGTTAATCGCTCCCTTCTCTTCATCAACGGTTTACGTTTTGACTTAAGTTCAGATTCTAGAATCTTAAATCGGTTATTAATTTTCTTGGATTCCGATATGGATAGCTGTTCTTTGCTTGCTGACTTTAGCGTGCGGCTTGGTTGAGTGTGTAGAATACTGCTGTGAAGGTAGTGTAAGATAGCGATCGTGCTGGCGGTGGTTCCTGCGCTGGGGTTGCTTGTTGTTTGTTGTTTGTTGAGCAATTGCGAGTTGGTTGAAATACTAGAATATTAGAACGTTTCGGGAGATTGTGTATGCGCTTACAACTTCAATAATTTCATTATACATAGATGGATATAGATAGTCAATATATGACCAACCGGCTGCTATGGCACGACCCCGCTCGGGAACCAATGGAAGAGAAACACAAAGCCCAGCGCCGAACCCTCCTAACGTCTTAATTTTCAGCAAGGAAAACGTAAGAGTGAAATGAACGGATATCTCAGCAGCCTGCTGCCTGTTACAGCCAATTCTGGTTGACCGGTCTTGTTTCCTGGAATCGTTCAGGATGAGCGGCTCCCCACCAAAGTCTTCCTCTGGTGTTGTAATCCTCCCAGGTCCATTTTACAGGCGGCATATCTAGATCCCGTAAATAATCCCCGGTATAAATTTCCATTCTATTCCCATCCGGATCGCGGATGTACAAGAAGAACGCATTGCTCAAACCGTGTCGTCCCGGTCCGTATTCAATCGAATCTTGATAGCCGGCATCAGCCAGCAGATCGGCGGTTCGAATAATTTCAGCCGGCCCCTGCACCGTGTACGCCACATGATGCAATGCCGCTCCGCTTGCTTTCACAAGTGCGACATCGTGCGTACCAGGGAAACGCCGGGTCCACGCTGCGAAAGTTTCTCCGTCCCGCTCCACATATTCAGAAACACTAAAATTCAATTCGTCTCTCCAGTAATTTAATGCCTTGTCAACACTGGCTACACGCAAATTGACATGATCGATCCGCAGCGGTGGAATTCCTTTATCCGTATGAGTAAAACGCATCGGCAATCTTTTTAACCGCCCGGTTTCGTCAAATATATCAATTTGTTGCATGTCGTGGTAAAATTCAATCGGATGTCCGTTCGGTTCCACGATTCGCAATGAAGCACCTTGCCCCGGCTCGGCACCATCGGGTACCCTCGTATACGGAATTCCCAATTTTTTGTGATGGTAAGCCAATCGTTCCAAATCTTCAGGATCCGAAACCCGCAGAGCGAAATGACCTAGTCCACTGTAGCTATTTTTCGTAAGCGTAAGCGTATGGGTATCGAACTCGTCTACCCCCCGCAAGTATATATGCTGCTTGTCAGAATCATGTTCACGAAAGCCCAATACATCAACATAAAATTCCCTGGCCTTTTCCAAATCGGTAACGAAAAGTTCCGTGTGTCCCAGTCGTAAAATCATCCTACTGTCTCCTTCACGCCACATGGGCAATTATAATTTTGGCGAATTGATCTTCTATAATCAAATATTCCGACCATTTATTGGCTAACCAAGCATCCGCACGGGCCGGGTGTCCCAGCACGGCTGCACCAGCAGCCGTACCGGTAACATTACCGTTTCTTTCAAGCACCAAACCGATGTTAGGCCAATCCAATCGATCAAAATGAAAGCGATTACAGTTTTGAGTCCAAATACACTGCGGTTTTGTTTCTCCATGAATTTCAATTAAATGCCTCAAGACCCCTTACCGAATGATTCGACTGGAAATGCCCCCCATGAACTGAATGCGGTCGGGAAATCCTCCCACACTCTATGGGAAATAGCGTGATCCGCTCTTGGCATTTCAGCAGACAGCTCCATTCGGTTTCCGCTCGGATCCATAAAATACGTATACAGATTGCCGCCTACCGAATGTCTTCCCGGACCAACTTCAATTTTATAACCGGCCTGCGCGAGCAAATCTGCGGCCCGCTTCATATCCTCTAAACCGTTTACCTGAAATGCGTAATGATGCAGGGTCGTATGTTCCGGAGTGCCTATCGCAGCCACGTCATGATGGTAATCGGAAGCATGCGTCCACGCTGCTCCCCATATGCCGGGCGCCGGCTCGAACACATCGGAGACGCTAAAATCAAGAGCATCTTTCAAAAATTGCACAAATCCGTTGACGTCCTTGGTATGTACCGTGATATGATCGGCATCCAGCAAACCAAGACCTCTGCTTCCTTTATTGCCCACTACAGGATGAATGTATTTGGGCCGGTGATCCAGAAGTACCAGTTCCATTTGGTGATTCGAGGGGGCCGCAAACCGCAGCGCTGCCTTTTTCCCTGGTTCCGGATCCGTCAAACGTTGACTGGGTACGCCCAGTGATGACAGTTTTTTCTCAAAATAGCCGAGATCCTCTTCGTTCACTACCTGCAGTGCAAAAAGGTCTAAACCTGTTCCACCTTGTTTAATGGCTAGGTCATAGTTATGATCAGCCCCACAGCCGAAATAAACCGTATCTTTCTCTCTTGCAATTTCATGCAATCCGATAATATCGCGGTAGAATTCAATTGATTTTGCTAAATCGATGACATTAATTGTTCCGTTGGCAAATTTAAAAATCCCCATTTCCTATACCTCCTTCATTTTTCACGCTATTATTTTTAAAATATTTTTCAAAACTAACCATCCCTAGACTTTCCCGGCGATTAGCGTCAAGTGCGTCCAAGGCTCTGGAGTTTTCAACCAACAGCATTTGTACTTCAGCAGAATGCGGATTGTAGTGTCGATGCCAAATCCATGGAGGAGTATAAACAAAATCTCCCTTTGACCACGTTACAACCTGATCGCCGATTTCCGAATAGCCTTCCCCTTCGATTACATAATGGACCGATTCATGAACATGACGCTGCAGATCTGAACTGCTGTTTGCCGGTATTTTTTGCAAATAAAATTCCAACGATTTGGCAGGAATATCTACTAAAATTCCAATTTCACTTGGGTTCCCTGTTGCTTGGCTATCAAGCCAAATTGCGTCTTCGGAGTGCACGACCAGACCATCGGAAGAAATTTCTTGATGGTCACGCTGTTTCAACTTTTTTAAATTGGCAAAGAAAGAATTCAGTTTTTGTTCGCTTGTCGGTTTGTTCCCATGATGCATTTCTTTACCTCCCCAGTTCAGAGTGGACTTACAATGGTGAACCCCCCGTCAATAACATGGGTTTGACCTGTTATGAAGGAAGCGTGCTCCGAAGCAAGAAATGCTACGAGGGAGGCCACATCATCCGGCTTGCCGAACCGTCCGACAGGAATGCTCTCCTGGTCTTGCCTAAGAACCTCTTCTAGAGGTATCCCTGCTTGTTTCGCTCTGTAATCAGCGATTTGCCGGATGCGATCCGTATCGATATGAGCTGGCGCAATCACATTAGTTGTCACGCCGTAAGGCCCTACTTCGCAAGCGAGCGATTCTGAAAGCGCTTTAACACCAGCCCGCATTACATTGGACAAGTGAAGGTTAGGCAGCGGACGAATCACAGAGGATGATGTCATATATATTAAACGTCCCCACTGATTTTCCTGCATGCCAGGCAGCACCGCTCTTGTCAGACGAATTGCAGCATCCAGAATTAGACGATAAGAGAAATCCCAATCGGAACTGCTCAAGTTGAGAAAGCTGCCCGGTTTTGGGCCTCCGGTATTGTAGACAAGGATGTCAATGCCGCCCATTTCGGCAATTGCTGCGCTCGCCAATTCATCTACCGAAGCCGGATTTGTGAAATCGGAGGGTTGGTAAAACACTTGCGAACCTGTTTCCCTGTGAATTTCCTGTGCTGTTTGTGGAAGCAGATCCCTTTCAATACCGCTTAAAAATACGGTAGCTCCCTCTTTTGCAAGCCGTTCCGCAATCCCTCTGCCAATACCTGAGCTTGAAGCTGTGACCAACGCTTTCTTTCCTTTTAAATCCATATGCATATCCCACCTATAATTTGCTGTTATTTTCAATCCCATACGATGCAAGCATTTTGTCTACCAGAGCCAAAGGTTCCCGTTTGTCATAACCGGAATATTGTGTTTGAATACGCAGAAACATCGGATCCCCTGCATAGAAGCGCTCATATAATTCATGGCGAGATCCAAAGTCTGAAACAGCAATCTCCGCAGCGGCTTTGAACAGCTTCACTTTCTCTTCGGCTGTCACTTCGGCTCCCCGATAATACTTGCGGACATCACTTGCAATCGGACTATTAAACACATCCACACTTGCCGGTTGATACATCAACCCGCCTGCGACCACAAACTGAATGATCTCCCTGACGCGGGGGTACCAACGGTTACCCGAATTTCGAATCGCATACAAAGGAGTAACATTCGGTAAATAGATGCCGTCAGGACTTTGTTCGCTGGTAGCTTCTGAAGAATGTACCGCTGCTCTAATTAATTCAATATAGGTGGTTATTTCACCTATCATATCCTGAACATGAGGAAATTGATTGGTATTCACCATTTCGGTTGCTCTCATGACGAGTCCAGCCAGGAACTGCAGCTTGGCTTGCAAACGGATAGCGGATTGATGCCCCGTAAATGCGTTTGAATTTAGTTTCCAAATCGTGTTTACACGTTCAACATCCTGATAGATGAACACTCGCTCCCATGGAACCAGCACATCATCAAATACAACTACACTATCCAGTTCATCAAACCGCGAAGCCAACGGATGGTCAAATACGGATTGGCGGACGAAAGACTCTCGGGCAATTAATCGTACGCCGGGGGTGCTTAGAGGAAGCGCGAAGGAAATTGCATATTTGTAATCTTTTTCGGTTGGTTTTCGCAAATGGAACGGCCACACAAGCATCTCATCCGCATATGGGCCTGCGGTAGCCAGCATTTTGGCCCCGCGAACAATAATACCGGCATCCGTTTCTCTTACGACTCCCAGATATGTGAATTCATCCGGCTGTTCAGACGGCGCCTTACCGCGATCTACCTGAGGATCTATCAGCACATGGGTTAAATACAAATCATTTTCCCGTACATATTCAAAATAATTCCGGGCATTATCCGCGTAAGGGCCAAAGAAATCCGCATGGATATACCATGCTGTCAGCATGGCGCTCATAAAATCAGTGGAGCGCCCCATCATCCCAAACGTTTCTTCCGCCCAATCTTTATGCATCAACCGGCGGCGGACCAGATCTTCCTTCGACTTCGGAACAAGAAAAGAGGTACCGATTAGGTCGCCCGTTTTAGGTGATTTCGACAACATATAAGAACGCTTATCCTTTTCCCATTGTGAATCATACAGTCTTGCTATCGATTTTACAGCCGGCGCTACAAGCGGATGGGTTGTTGGATCCTTTACTTGTTCATTGCCGATCCAAGTTTCCGGAGGATTGTCCTTCAACCTTTGTATATAGTCCGTTCCTCTTCTTGCCCCCATGTTTACAATCTTCCTTCCTTAAGAAATCTGTGATGTACGTCATTGAACTCTCCAGGCTTCTCCCATTGCGGCCAGTGGCCGGCTTCGCTGATTACATATAACTGGCTGCTAGGTATCCATGACTTTAATATGAATGCTTCATCAACCGTCCCTGTGGGATCGTTATCTGTCCATAACAGCAAAGTTGGACACTTGATCTTTCCGCACCATTCAGGCCCCCAGGCATAATCTTTCCTGACTTCCCAATCCTGTAGACACACAATATTGTAGACTGCCCTTTTAAACTCCCGTTGGGTATATATCTGATAACGAATGTTCACCAGTTCATCCGTCACAAAACTCTTATCAAGAAACAACCACTCCAACCGCGATCTTACATTTTCATAAGTCGCTTCCACTACAGCGCTAATTGTGGAATCTTTTACTTTCTTCATGACTTCCGGCTTATTGGTAATATTACCGGGAGTGTTTAGAATCACTTTATCGACCAGATCCGGGTAATGAGCGGCTGTCCAAGCCGCGACCCATCCTCCCAATGACTCCCCGGATAGATTGAATTTCTGCAATCCCAAAGCCTCCGCCAGACCAACCAGATGATCACTCAAATAATCGATGGTGTACGGTCTATCAGGTTTGTCACTATATCCGTGTCCAACCATATCGTAAGCGATTACCCTGAAGTCTTCCGACAGTCTCCCTATGTTCCTGGCATATGCTTCAAGATGTCCACCCGTACCGTGAACGAAGATGAGAGGATCTCCTTCTCCTGCTTCCAATATGCGCGTTCTAATTCCTTTTACATTGATATAGTCCTGTTTTAAAGGGACACCCGCTAATTGTGACCACATGCCGACCTTCTCTCCCATGGTTCACCTCATTTTTGGTATACTAGTATCTTAGTAATAGAATACCATAATTTCCTTTTCTATGCAACCGCTTTTTTCTGCTGAACGCGGGTATCGATTAATGCTCTGCTTTGATAACACCTGCTTTCCTTTTGGTATTTTCCTATAGTGAGGCCACATCACCTCCTTATATCTGATATACTAATATCTTAGTTGTTTGTTGTCAACCGGTTTTTGAATTTTCAATTGAATAGAAAGCGCTATAATGAGGCTGAGGTCTGTCCGTTAGCGCAGCAAAGGACTGCCATGTGGCAGCCCTCACGGTATTTAACCAGCTTCTTTGGCGGACATCACTACATAGCGCACAGGGATTACGCCTGCTCAGGGCCGTACCCATTTAGGGCCCTGCCACGTATGGATGTAATACCAGGACTCCCCGTTAGGGGACGTCCATACGCGTGAAGCGGTAATGGTTTGCGGTGTGAAGGTTAGCGCGTTGTTCAGCAACGAACTGTCTACATAAGGCGTATCGAGTGCAATCGATGATTCGGTCAGGTCGAGGCGGGCATTACTCTGCTTCACTCCGAGCTTGGCATCGTTCTCAAAATCCCCTGTCAACTGCGAGGCGATTTCCTTGGCCGGGTTG
This sequence comes from Paenibacillus sp. tmac-D7, assembly GCF_006519665.1. Taxonomy (NCBI): domain Bacteria; kingdom Bacillati; phylum Bacillota; class Bacilli; order Caryophanales; family Paenibacillaceae; genus Paenibacillus; species Paenibacillus sp. tmac-D7. The sequence continues at coordinate 114,372 of NZ_VIDW01000004.1, forward strand.
ATCCACTTGCCTGAATCGTCCGCTAGCACGAAGTACCAGCCGTCTCTTCTGCCAATCGCATGAACGGCTTGCGGCTGCTGCTGCTCCGATGGCTCCGCGTAGTAGTCGAAGGGTGACCTGTAATAGTAGAATGGGACGGGAATGTCCAGCTTAAGGTCGACGCTTTCTACACCCTCAAATCCGTACCCATAAGAGTCAAGGTGGATCCATCTCAGTCCTTTCGGGGTATCGATCTGGTACCAGACGCTTGGAGGAACCATGCGCGTCTGCTGAATATACTTCGCGACAGGCTTCACCACCTGAGGAGGCAGCTTTGGCTCGTCAGTCATCGGATTATCGAAGGGAAATAGGTACACCTCGCTCTCCTGAGCAATCGCGATCATGCCTTCGACCGGATCCCCTTTGTATTTCTCGGCAAAATGATACGGACGAATCCATTTGTTTCCAAGCCAGGAGGTCTGGATCAAATACCACTTATCGTTCGCGTTCGTATAGCAGGGGGTGTAAGGATCGCACACGCTGATGGAAGCAACCGCCTGAACCTGTTGCGGAGAAAGTCCATACGCTGTCATTTTCATCGGTGATTCATATATTGGGGTCTCCTGTTCAAGTAAAGTCAGCGTCTGCTCCTGAAGCTCCAGCTTGCCGTACTTGTAGGAGCCTTCCTTCAAGTTAATCCATGCTTCGCCAAGCCACGTCTCAACCCGCACCTTATCCATACGTGTGATGTCAAGCAGCCTGCTGCTTTCGATCGGGGCTAGATGTACCGATTGGAGGGCACTCAGCGCGCCGATGGCCCCATCCGGTCTTGTCTCGCTGCTTGCATACAGCGTAAAGTCGTCAAGCAAGGTTACATAAGGCATAACGCTTGGCGCGGCGAGCTCCTGCTCTGCGTGAGAGAGCTGCGGTCCGGACAGGACGGCCATGGCTGTGGCCAGCAGCAAGATGAACCATTTGGTCATATCACTCACCTCCTTTCCCTATTTAGACGAAAATTCAACTGAAAAGTTACGTGCGGTGTCTCGCACCGTTCAGTCCTGTTATTGCGTTTCGTCTTTCTCTACGACTTCCCAATGAATGCTGATCATCTTATCCACCCAGTTGCGGATATTCATTTCGATCGCTTGTTCGACCTCTTCGTCCATGAGCTCGCCAAGCTTGTTTTCCTCGAGCACGAGTTCATCTACCTTTGCTATTTGACCACCAATAGACAATTCGACTTTAATTCGCATCTACAACCCTCTTTTCGTCTTTTCTCTACATGCAGTCTCTGGCATGATCATCATCTTTTCGATGCGATAAAATTCCATAAAGTATGACGTCAGTTATGTCATTTGCAAGGGAAACCGGATTTGTTTCTTCGTTCACAATCTTGGTGACCATTCGTTCGAGCATGGCAACCATACATTCTGCGGCCACCTCGATCGGCAGGTCTTTTCGGACGTGCCCCGCTTCCTGGTTGCTGCGTAAGTTATGAATGATCATGTCCATCATTTCTTTTTTGATTTGTTCGCTATCAGGCGAATCATAAAGTGCAATTTTGGTCAGCTCAGGGGAAGCATTAAGAAATAAGAACAAATTTTTTAAATTTTCCTTTACTTGCTCTGGAACGTCAGAGCTTGGCAGTGGTGTTACCAGACTCCCTGCATTGGCCAGAACCTTTAAGCGCATTCGATATTCATTGACCAGTTCGGAAAAAATCGCATCCTTGCTCGGGAAATACAAATAAAATGCGGCTTGCGTGAGTCCCGCAGCTTTTACGATGTCGCTTATTTTTGTAGTAAAGTACCCGTTCAGAGCAAATTGTTGAGTCGCAGCCTCCAATAATCGAATGCGGCTTAACTCCCCTTTTTTCGTTCGATTCCTTTCCATATAGGCACCTCTTCAATTATTGAACGATAAGTTAACATTTGAACAGAAAAACTAACTATGAATTCACATAACTAATCAGTTAGTTTTATCACATCTTTCAAATTTTGTCAATGATCTATACGCATACTCGCGGAACAACCATGATCAGGACAAACATGACGACTTTGGAGAGGAAAGCACGGATGCGTAAGCGAATGTCAAACCACAAATCACAAAAAGACACCCCGGAGCATTTTATGATGCTTCGGAGGTGTCTGTTTATACGCCGGAATGCGTTCCCATGCAACTGCCATTACAACAGCCATTGATTCGACGTCGGTTGGAGGGAATTAGACAGCTCGTTTAATTATGGCTTTAATAGTAGACCGTTAAGAACTGCTTGATATCGCTATTTATTTTTTGCAGAAATGGTTCCGACGGGAAATGGCCCATTTCATAGACGGTTGCTGCCGCTAAGTTGGGTATGATCGCTTCTGCGGCCGCGATCACCTTTTCACTTGGGAAGAATATATCCTTTGTACCTGCTAGCACCATAGTAGGAGAGGAGTAATTCACAAGCTCTCTTTTTTCGGTTATTTTCGGCATGCCTTGTTCTAATTTTACATGTGTAAAAATGTCGCCGATTATGTTTTTATCTATTTCCTTCATGCTGTTGAAAGACATCGTATCCGCTATTTTTTGCAATTGCTTTTGCGATGAGCTGATAGTAAACCCTATCATGGGAATTAAGATTTTCTGTATCATTTTCATTTTGGAGCCTAACTTCAATCCAGACGGAGCGACCAAGACCGAGCATGCAATTTTCTCCGGCAGAAACGCTGCTATTCTTAGTATGATGCCCGCGCCATAAGAAGGTCCGATAAATGCACTTTTGTCAACTCCAAAATGCTCCATTAAATCGGAAACCCATAATGCAAAACTGTCATCTTTAGCTGACATTCTTGTTTCCGCACTGTAGCCCGGATGCCCGATTGTGTCTGGAGCGTAAATCCGATACTCCCCAAACAAGGATGAAAACCAGGATAACGTCATCGGGTTAATGCAATTGCCGCCCTGAAAGATAAAGACGGGTTTTCCGTCAACAGGCCCTGTCACTAAGGTATGCGTTCGACCAAAGCGCGTGTCTACGAACACTCTTTCAAATTCAACATGAAATCGCTTCAGGTACGACTCATAATCGTTTAAGATTTTTTTCTTTCCTTCTTCGCTTTTATAAATGGCAGGTACGCTCACTGAAACACCTCAGGCGTTTTTATTAGTTCGTCCTTCAGATTATATCATTATAGCAACGGTCAGCATACCTGTAAGGAAGAAAAATACGATTTGAACATGAAAAAGGCCTCTTGGAGTCATAAGTGTTGTCCTAAGCTTGCCGGCCCAAAGGACGAGGTACTTAAAATATCAGGAGGCTACCCGGCAAGGAGTGTATCGTGCCGTTTCATCGTTCTCATTTTCACCGCAGTTGATCCTCCAATTCCGTTTTTAGTTGTTGTTGAAGATCGATTTTTTTGATTTTCCCGCTAGCCGTCATCGGAAGCGCATCGACAAAAACGAACTTGTCGGGAACCTTGTAATCGGCAACTTTCGATTTGATGTAATTTTTAATCTCTTCCGTTTGCAGCTGCTCTCCGCTTCTGACACGAATGGCAGCGCATGAAATTTCGCCCAGCACAGTATCGGGCAGACCGACGACGGCCGCCTCCATGACGGAAGGATGGCCATATAAAATTTCTTCGATTTCCCTCGGATAGATGTTGTATCCTCCGCGAATAATCATTTCTTTGATTCTCCCGACAATCCGGATATAACCCTGTTCGTCCATGGTTGCCAGATCACCTGAGTAAAACCACCCTTCTTGATGGATTGCCGCTTGAGTGGCCTCAGGCATGTTGTAATAACCTTTCATCACGCCAAAACCTCTGCAAGCCAGTTCTCCAACTACTCCCGGACCGACCGGTACCCTGCGGGGGTCTACAATTTTGACCTCCGCACCAGGCAGCACCTTGCCGACGGTCTCGGATCGAATCATATCGTCGTCATTAAAATCGGTAATCGTTAAAGTCGGCGAAGTTTCGGTCAATCCGTATGCGACTACAATATTGCATCCCATTTCCGAGCGAATCCGTTTGACGACTTCCACCGGACATGGAGCCGCAGCGATAATGCCCGTTCGCAAGGAAGAAAGGTCAAAGGAAGCAAAATCCGTGTGATTCAACTCTAAAATAAACATCGTCGGTACGCCGTTATGCACCGTCACCCGCTCTTGCTGGATCAGTTCGAGCACATCCTTGGCTTTATACTGATCTACGAGCACCATGCTCCCCGCACAAGCGAACGTGCTTAGAATACTCGGCGTAATTCCGAAAACATGAAAAACCGGGACCGCAATAAGAAAAACATCCTCCGGCGCACATTTCATGGCTTCCGCCGAAATTGTACCGGTGTGAGCGATATTGGAGTGTGTCAGCATCGCTCCTTTCGGTCTACCCGTCGTTCCAGACGTATACAAAATAGCAAAGACATCGTCTTTGGGTTGAATGTCTTCGGGTACGAACAAGGAGTTTTTGCCTCTTTCTATCAATCGTTGATAGGATATGAGCCCTTCCTGTTCGAAGCGTACCGATACGATCTGGTTCAGACTGTTAACCATATTTTTCGCTTGTGTAAACTGATCAGCGTGAGGGACACCGCTGAATTCTTTCGTACAAAAGGCAATCTTCGCGCCGGAGTTCGTCAGTATATATTCTACTTCATGCTGCTGGTACCTGGTGTTACAAGGAACGATGACTGCACCCAGAAATGCCGCAGCAAGATAGACGACCACAAACTCGTGCCAATTGGGCAAACAGACAGCTAACTTGTCGCCCTTCCCGACGTTCAGATCACGAAGAGCGGCGGCCATATATCTCGACTCGTTCCAAAGCTCCTCGTATGTCATTCTTCGCGTCCGGTCGAAAATGACTTCTTTCGCCGGATTCCGTTTATATGCCCGTTCAAATACTTGCGCAACCGATAAGTCATACTCATATTTATACATGGGAATTTCCCCCTATGCTCTGGTATCAACCAACCGCAACAAACAATATAAGCACTTTCAATTCAACCGAGAACCGTGACTGATGTTCATTCGTTCTATGGAAAAGGGGGATTACAGCCGCTCCCAAATGGCTGCAATCCCTTGACCTCCGCCGATGCATAAAGAAGAAACGCCATATTTTTTGTTGCGGCGCCGCAATTCGTATAGAAGCGACAATGTAATTCTAGCGCCGCTAGCGCCTAACGGATGGCCCCATGCGACCGCCCCGCCATTGACGTTGCCGATCTCCGGATCGAAGTCGAGCTCTTTCTGACAAGCGAGATATTGAGCGGCGAACGCCTCGTTAATTTCAATCAGGTCCAAGTCTTTGATCGTCATTCCCGCTTTATGGAGCGCATGCCGGATCGCCATGACCGGTCCGATACCCATAATCTTCGGTTCTACACCGACAATGCCCCAGGAAACTAACCGCGCAAGCGGTTTCAGGTTCCGCCGCTTCACATATTCTTCCGAAGCCACCACCGTTACTGCCGCGCCGTCGTTGATTCCGCTGGCGTTACCTGCCGTCACTACCCCGTCTTTCGTGAAGCGGGCAGGCAGCTTCGCCAGCGTCTCCAGGGTAGTCGGACGGGGATGTTCATCACGGTCCACAACTACACTTTCCTTTCTTCCTAGAATCGTATAGGGGACGATTTCTTCGGCAAAGCGGCCATTATCTATGGCCGCCTGGGCTCTGTCATGGCTTCTGACGGCAAACGCATCGACCTGTTCCCTTGTGATCCCGTATTGCGAGGCCAGATTTTCGGCGGTTATGGCCATTGTGCAATCCCCGTAAGGATCGTACAGCGCCTCCCACAAGTAATCTTCCATCGGCGCTTTGCCGAGGGGGATTCCCCATCTTGCTCCACGAATCACATGAGGTACTTGGCTCATATTTTCCGCGCCGCCTGCAAGCGCCAGGTCGGATTCTCCCAGCATAATCGATTGAGATGCATTCACAATCGATTGAAGTCCGGAACCGCAAAGCCTGTTCACCGTTAATCCGGGTACGTGTTTCGGAACGCCTGATTTCAATCCGACATGGCGGCCCGTATAGATGGCATCTGCACTGGACTGGATCACGTTGCCAATGACGACCTGATCCACTTCTTCCGCCGTCACATTCGCTTTTTCCAACGCTTTTATGGCGCTGGCAGTCGCTAATTCGATGGCGGATACCTCTTTGAATGATCCTCCAAACTCACCGAACGCGGTGCGCGCGCCTTCGATCAAGAAAACATGACGGTTTCCCATGTTACGCCCTCCTACCATCCTGAAAATTGCGGCTTTCGTTTTTCTATAAACGCTCGCATGCCTTCTTTGCTGTCATCGCTTGCATAGGCGTTGCCGAAGCATGCGATTTCCAGATCCAATCCGGTTTGAAGATCCGCTTGACCGCCCGAGTTGACCGATTAACCGCTGCAGCCTTTGTGTTGCGCCGCCTCCGAGCGCCAATCCGTTAACTGCTGCGATCACAGGCTTTGGAAGGGATTCGACCTTCGAAAAGGCATTGCGGGATACTTGGCAAAATTGAAGGACTTCCCTGGTATTCAGATTCAGCATGTCTTTAATACCCGCACCTGCGGCGAAAGCTCGGTCCCCCTTGCCTGTAAGGACCACGGCCCGCACATCATCGTTTTGTTCCCATTCGTTAAAGAGCAACCCGAGCTCCCGAAACAACTGCCCGTTCAACGGATTGATCCCATCCTCTGTTATTTGTGGTAAACATACTTAAATTCATCGTAGAAATAATCCATGACGCGATCTAGGATGTAATCGCTTACTTAAATTCATGATAAAGCATTTTTCCAGCTTCTATAATCGGCGGATTGCAGGAATCTGCAACGGAACATTCAGCAGATTTGCGGAGGAGACAGGTCCAGCAGATCGTATAATTTATAGGCCATCAGCAGGCTGAACCGCTGCTCGGCTTGCTCAATATCGATTTGCAAAATTTCCCTGATTTTATCCAAACGGTATTGCAGCGTGCTCCGATGAATATATAACGCCTCGGAGGTCTCTCTCATACTTCCGTTGTTTGATAAATAGATCCGGAGGGTTTGAAACAGATCAGCTCCGCTTCCCTCCGTATAACGCAGCAGCGGCGCCAGCTTTTTTTGCACAAAAATCGTTGAAATTTTGTGATCGGTTAATTGATGAAGAAGAGAGTAAGACTCGAACTCTTCAAAAATGGCGAATCCCGCTTCCGGGTAACGAAGGCGAATCAGGTTCGCGGTTTGAACGGCTTGTTTGTACGCAAAATAGTAATCTTCCATCCGTTCGGTACGTCCGCCAACACCCAAATAAACATGACAAGATGGCATTTCAGCTTTGGCGATTTTTTGTACCTGCTGATACATCGACTGCCAATAAGCTTTGGCATTTGTCTGCTCGTTTGTCACGCGGCTGATGAGGATAAACTCATCGCCTTTTCTCGTCAAAATTACCCCTTGATCTTGATTCGAGAGCGCCATTTTCATAATATCCCACAATCTTGATTTCTTCTCCTCCACTCCAATGAGATCGCTTTCCCGCTCCACTTCCATATCAAGCTTCACTGACAAATACGCCACCCGATGAGAATCATAGACGTTCCAGTTGATAAAGGTGGTATACTGTACGACTTTCTCCGGATCCTCGATTTTTTCGGAAAAAAGCTGATTCATGAAACTTTCCTTCACCTGTTCTCGCGTATCCATCACCAGTTTTTGCTTAATAAACTCGATGGCATATACATTGAGCGCGTTATTGACGGTTAGTCGGAGAACATCGTCCCAGTACTTGCGGTCTGAGAACACCGCTAAATAACCTAACTGCCTGCCGCCTCCAATAATCGGCCAGATGCTCACATAACATGGCCCTTCGTCCAGCTGAAGCCATAATTCATCGGATTTAATCTGCCGGATTTGCTGTTCATGCTCTTTAACGAGATGCAGCAAATTGGGCAGCGATAGCTGTTCTTCCTTCATAGCATGATGAGACAGCAGCCGCAGAAGCCGATCGAATAGAAAAACCGAATAACCGAAAATGGAGCTGACGGTTCTGGTGATCTCGTATAGACTCTCCTCCTCGATGGTCTTTTTTTACAAGTTCCTGTTGATGGATCATGATGTTCTGCAGTCTTAATCTGCGCTCTTGTTCGTTCTGAACTAATCGGGCGTTCTCAATCTGCATAGAGACATGCGTCGATAAAAACTCAAGCAGCTCCAAATCATCTTCGGTAAACACTCCATCTTGCTTTCCCGAGACATGAAGAATACCGATCGTTTTCAAATTAACGACCAAGGGCACCGTTAATTGTTCGCCCCCGGCCTTCCCGAAATACGGAAACAATCGCGATAGATTGCTTTCGTTATCGATCACCATGTTATCGGGGGATACGAATGTCCCATAAGACGGGGGCTGATAAATTAAACAATTGTTTTTTTCGTCATACAAAAAAATGCTTGCTGCCGCTGCCATCGTTCCTTTCCCAGCACGGTCGACCATTTTTTCCACCATATGTTCGATTGACGTACCGGGGAAAATATTTTCCCTCAACCACTCCATGCCTTTGATTTTTCGCTTCTGGCGTTCTTTATCCCGGGCTAACTCCATAGCTACCGCGACATCCCGGCCAAATTCCACGAAATAGTTTTCCGCTTCGACAATGAGAGGGACAAAATTGCGAAATCCGATGATGCAAATACCGAATGTCTTCTCTCTTTCCTTCAAAGGAACGGTAAACCAAGTCGAGAGCTTCTCGTTCTCCAACGCTTTTCTGAAATCGCTATCGCTCATTCCACTCTCGTTCGGCCACCAAAGCGCGTCTTGAAGAAGCCTGGAATCAGGATCGACAGTCAGATGAAGGGTATGCTTGACTTGAAGGGTTTCTCCCCTCCACACCTTAGGAATGAGCTGATCCCCTTCTTTCAATAAAATGGCGACAAAGTCGGAAGTAAAATCCATCCAAAAAGAGTCCATTAAATAGTGAAGCGTCTCTTCCAAGGTGTCGAACTTGACGAGCTGCCTTGCGAGATCACGAAGATGAGATTCGATCTTCTGCTTCAGCCGTTCACGCTTAGTCAACTCGTTCATTTCATTCACTCCCGAAACTATTTATTATGTTTTTTGATTGACAGTGTTTTTTACATAATTCAATTTGACGTCTTTATGTAAATTCCTTTAATTTATAAAAATCATTTTGGCAAATAAAAATCGGTGCAGCGTCGCACCGACATTTTACCCTTTGATTGGACATGGATATCACCGTTCTCCGTCGTTCACACATTTCTCAACCATTTGGAACCAGTTTCTCGCCCGCCTTATGACCCAGTAACAAAATGGGAATCAGCAGTAATCCTAACGGAAGACTCAGTCCTATATCGGTCAACGTTATCAGTTTCTCACTTAGCAGCCTGTAAAAAACATAAATCGTATAAGGAAGGATGATGAGGACACTCGTAACCACTCCCGGCACCAGCATTCTTACGAATACGGCCTGACCGATATGCATAAAAACATGAAGCAGCATAACCGCATTGAAACCCAGGAACAGCAAGTAACTGCCATGTTCAGCCGCCATAAACGTACACGGAACAAACACTACAAATTCAAGGCAAACGGCAACGGAAAACTGCGGCGCCGTCATTCGTGAGAATGAATCGAGCGTGTTTCTGAACCGCCTCGGCACCTTCCGGTAAATGCTTGGTTGATGCCTCCGAAACCAGGGCTCGATCCGGATGATCTCCTCAAAGTCATGAAGCATAAAGGCAACAAGAAATAACCAAATTACCGAGTTGATGCTGATAAAGGAATCCAGAAATTCAACCATGTCATACAACCTCGCTTCCGTCCTAATTTGTGTGAATTCGAACACCACAAAACTAACTTTAAAGTTATATAACTTTAAAGTTAGTTTAGGACAGCATGAAGTAATTGTCAATTGTTTTTGCAAAGTTTGCCATCTTTATGATCCCGAGACTGACGACTGCCTGATAATTCCGTCATGGATGGATTCATCCCGCTCCTGTATGTTATAATTTCTAAAGATTTCCACGAATCATGCCGAATATTGGAGGGACCGATTATCGCATACTTCGCCGCCTTTCTCGTATCGTTTCTCGTCGTACTGCTGCTCATTCCACCGCTTCGCAGATGGGCGTTCCGCATCGATTTCGTGGACAAGCCCAAGCCCGATGTCGAACGTAAAATTCATCGCGATCCGATTCCGTTAACCGCCGGTATCGCGATCTTCGCCGGGTTCGTCTGCGCGTACATGACGTTTATCACGTTCCAAGGCAGCCGCACCGTGTCGCTGCTCATCGGTTCGCTGCTCATCGTCTGCATCGGGCTCGTTGACGACTGGTACAAAACGCACGGCAAAGAACTTGCCGCTTGGCCGAAGCTGATCGTACAGCTCGCCGCCGCGATCATTGTGTACAAATCCGGCGTCGTCTTCTACGGTTTCAACAACCCGTTCGGCGGCGAGGATATTTTACTGCCGGTTTATTTGCAATTTTTCTTAACGGTTACCTGGATATTCGGCGTCACTACGGTCATTAACTTCTCGGACGGCATGGACGGATTGGCCGGCGGGTTGTCCGCCATCTCCGCCGTCACGCTGTTCGTCGTCGCCTTGGCCAAAGGCCAGTCGGACTCCGCGATGATGGCTATCATTCTCGTCGGCGCCGCGGTTGCGTACCTGCGGTACAACAAACCGCCTGCGAAGGTGTTCATGGGTGATGCGGGTGCGACGCTGTTCGGATTTCTGCTCGCGGTCGTGGCGCTGGACGGCGCATTCAAGCAAGCGACGGTGCTGTCGCTGCTCATCCCGATTCTTGCGCTTGGCGTGCCGATCTTCGACAACATCTTCGTCGTCCTGAAGCGGCTTCGCGAACGCAAGCCGATCTATCAGGCGGATGCAAGCCAGGCGCATTACCGGTTGCTGCGCAGCGGACTGAATCCGAAACAAGTCGTCCTGTTTCTCTGCCTGGTCAACATGTGCTTCGGGTTAAGCTCGATCATTTTGCTTTTACTCAACGTTTAATGAAGCTGCTTATCCGCGGTCCATATGCAATAAAATTCAAACGGCCTTCCCGTACGGTTAACCCGCGGGAAGGCCGTTTCTCGTACGCGCTATCCTTCTACACCCGTTCCTTTCGGAACGCGAAATAAACGGCGCAGCGCATAAGGGACAATAAACAGAATAAACAAGATGCGAAACATCTGGTACGCCACCACCATCGACACGTCCGCATGGACAACCGAGGCGGTTACGCCCATCTCCGTCATGCCTCCGGGCGATAAGCTCAAGAACGCTGTAGCCATGCTGATCGGATGAAGGAGACTGAAGATGTAAGCCAGCACCAGGCAGAACGCGACGATCGCGAGCCCGCCCGCAAGCGAGTAAGGCAGCAGCCTTCGCCAACCGGCCAAGGCGCTAAAGCGAATACCGAGTCCGAGATAAATCCCGAGACTCCATTGTGCGGCGAGCACAAGCACGGAAGGCGGATGCGGCGGCGCCCAATCCGCAATCATCATGAGCGCCGAAGCGATGACAGGGCCGAGAAACCAGGGCGTCGGCATTCGCAGCCGGACGGCAGCCAACCCGGAGACCAGCGCCGCAAAGGCCGCAACCACGGCCATGAACGCTCCGCCCCCGGCGAAGCCCGACCCGGTTGAGTCAGCCACGGAAGCTGTAGGCATCGCCGCAGCCTCACCGCCGCTCAAGCCGTGCACCGCCAGGAACGGGACGATGAAAACGACCGTGAGAAGCCGGATCGTCTGCATGAACGTGACGATCGTTCCATCCGCTTCGGGAAACTCCTCTCCCAGCACGACCATCTGCGAAAGCCCGCCCGGTATGCTGCCGAGCAAGCTGCTCTGCGGCGTAATCCTCGCAGCGCGGGCAATCCACACCGACATCAGCAAGCTGAAGCCAACCGTCAGCACGGTCGACGCGAGCATCGACGGCAGCTGGCCGACGATTTGGCGCGCGCTTTCCATCGTGAACGACAGCCCCATCCCGTAACCCAGCAGCAGCAGGCCTCCGTTGCGAAGCGTTACCGGCCATGCAAGCTGTCTTTTGGTCAAGCCCTGCCACAGCAAGGTAGCCGTTAACGGTCCCAGCATCCAACTCAGCGGGACGTGCATCAGCGAGAACAGAAGCCCCCCGGCGAACGTGACCGCCGCCGTTTCCAGCAAGCGAACCGCTGCTGTTTGTAAGCTTTCCTTCTCGTGAGATCGATTTGAACGATTCGATTCATTCGAGTCTTCCATGAAGCCATCATTCCCCTACGTCAGCGCTCGGCTTTATTTCAAATTCTCCGGATTCAATTTCTCCAAATCCGGTACGACAAAACGTCCGTCCTTGCGGATGAGCTCGCCGTCGAAATAAATTTCGCCGCCGCCGTATTCCGGCCTCTGAATGAGCACCATGTCCCAATGAACCGATGAACGGTTGCCATTGTCCGCATCCTCATATGCGTTGCCCGGTGTAAAGTGAATACTGCCGTCGATTTTCTCGTCGAACAAGATGTCTTTCATCGGCTTCTGAATATACGGATTGACCCCGATCGCAAACTCGCCGATATAACGGGCGCCATCGTCCGTATCCAGGATATCGTTCAGCTTTCTCGTATCGCTGCCGGTCGCTTCGACGATCTTGCCGTTCTCAAACCGGAGCACGATGTTCTCGAATCCCGTTCCGTTGTAAATGGTCGGCGTGTTGTACGAAATGACGCCGTTCACCGAATCTTTCACCGGCGCAGTGAACACTTCGCCGTCGGGAATGTTGTTCTTCCCGGCGCATTTGATCGCCGGAATATCCTTGATCGAGAAGGTGAGATCGGTTCCCGGGGCAACTAGCCTTACTTGGTCGGTACGCAGCATCCGCTCGACGAGGGCATCCATCGCCGACGACATCTTGCTGTAGTCCAAATTGCAGACCTGGAAATAAAAATTCTCGAAAGCTTCGGTGCTCGTATTGGCGAGCTGGGCCATCGACGCGTTCGGGTAACGCATGATGCACCACTTCGTATGGTTGACCCGCTGATCCGTAACCGGACGCTGGAATATTTTGGTATACAAACGCATCTTCTCATCCGGTACATCGGACGTTTCGGTAATGTTGTCGCCGCTGCGAACGGCCAAATACGCGTGCATTTTTTTCATCCGCGCTAGCTCCAGCTCAGCCATTTGCGCGTAAAGCGCCTCGGTTCCGCCGAGCATCAGGCTGCGGGTCACTTCCGGATTCCGGAACTCCAGGAACGGATTTCCTCCTGCCGCATACACTTCTTCTATTAGACACTTGGTCAATTCCTGATCGCGAAGCCCAATCATTTCGATCAGCACGTTTTCTCCCGGCTGGAGATCGATCGAATAACGCACCAAATTTTTCGCAAACTGTTTCAGTCTTGGATCCCGCATCTGCATACGCTCCTTTGGCAACTGCCCTACAATTCTACTTCCAATGTAACGAATTTCCGTTCAAAGTTCAAATTCAGCAACCCGCCCTTCCAAAAAATGAGTAAAAAAGCCGACTCCTGATGAAGGGGTCGGCTTGGTCGTCTATTCGTTATTTCAATGAATGCTTACCGGAGAATCGTCGCTGCGGTCCGCCGTACCGTCTAAATAGGTCGAAGTCAACAATTCTTCCGGCTTAAAGAAGTTGGCGATCTCCCGCAACGCGCTTTCAGGCGAATCCGAGCCGTGAATGACGTTCTTGGCCACCTCGGAGGCGAAATCGCCGCGAATCGTACCCGGAGCCGCATCGGCCGGGTTCGTTTTGCCCATCATGGCGCGGGAAATTTGAATGATGTTCTCTCCCTGCCATACCATCGCGAACACCGGTCCCGACGTGATGAAATCGACGAGCTCGCCGAAGAACGGCTTCGCTTTGTGCTCCTCATAATGATATTCTGCCTGTTCTCTCGTAATCCGGATGAGCTTGGCACCGATCAGCTCGAATCCGCGCTGTTCAAAGCGATTCACAATATTTCCGATTAATTGGCGTTTCACGCCATCAGGTTTCACCAATAAGAACGTCTGCTCCATAAACGACTCACTCCATCCACTAATTTGTACGCGATTCAACCCAAGTCTCTTCAATCAGTATTCCCATTTTTTCTCATTTTTATGAGTTAAGCAATATGTTCGCTCAAGCTCCGTTCGGCATCGGACTGAGGATGGCCGAGCGCCAGCTGCGCTTGAGCGGCTGCAATCCGGGCAAGCGGCACTCTGTACGGGGAGCAGCTTACATAGTCCAGTCCCGCCGCATGGCAGAAGAAGATCGATGACTTATCGCCTCCATGCTCGCCGCATATGCCTGTTTTCAATAACGGCTTAACCGCTTTGCCCTGCTCCACCGCCCATTCGATCAAGCGGCCGACGCCGTCCTCATCCAGCACTTGGAACGGGTTTTCCGGCAGCAGCTTCGTTTCCACGTAATGCGCAAGAAATTTCCCTTCCGCGTCGTCCCGGCTGTAGCCGAACGTCATCTGCGTCAAATCGTTCGTACCGAACGAGAAGAAGTCTGCGTGCTTGGCAATTTGCGCCGCCGTAATCGCCGCTCTCGGAACTTCGATCATCGTCCCCACATGGTAAGGGAACGTGGCCGCCTTATCGCCCAGTATCGCCTCCGCCCGCTTCGTTACAAGCTCACGCATCCGGATCAGCTCGTTCGCATGCCCGACCAGCGGAATCATAATATCCGGCCGTACGTCGATACCTTCCTCCAAGCAGCGCACCACGGCGCGGAAAATAGCATCCGCCTGCATCTCGTAAATTTCCGGCAGGACGAGTCCGAGGCGGCATCCGCGAGTCCCCAGCATCGGGTTCATCTCGTGCAGCGACCGCACTTTGCGCAGCAGCTTCTCGTTTCGGTCGATTTCCTCGGACGAGGCATTCGGGTCATTGCGCAATCGTTCATGCTGAAGCACCAGCTGCTCCATGTTCGGCAAAAATTCGTGCAACGGCGGATCCAGCAAACGAATCGTAACCGTCAGCCCATCCATAGCCCGGAACAACCCTTCGAAGTCTTGCTGCTGCATCGGCAGCAGCTTCTCGAGCGCTTCGGCCCGCTCCTCCGCCGAATCGGCCAAAATCATGGCTTGCACGACCGGCACCCGCGCCGCCGACATAAACATATGCTCCGTACGGCACAGCCCGATGCCTTCCGCGCCGAAATCCCGGGCTTTCGCCGCATCTTCCGGCGTGTCCGCATTGGTATATACCTGCAGCGTGCGGATATCGTCGGCCCACCGGAGCAGCTGCTGCAGCTCCTCCGTCAGCTCAGGCTCGCGCAAGTTAACTCCGCCTCGAATGACGCGGCCGGTCGAGCCGTCGATCGAGATCGTGTCGCCTTCCCGAATCGTAACGAACTCGCCACCGGCGTGTACGACGAACGATCGGTCTTCGATTCTTACGGCCTCGCATCCGCATACGCAAGGCTTACCCATGCCCCTGGCGACAACGGCCGCATGGCTGGTCATGCCGCCCCGGCTCGTCAGTACGCCTTCGGCGGCAAGCACGCCGTGTATGTCTTCCGGCGTCGTCTCCGAACGCACGAGAATCGTTTTGCGGCCGGCGCGCGACCACGCTTCCGCCAGGTCGGCATCGAACACGGCTTCTCCCGTCGCAGCGCCCGGCGATGCCGGAAGCCCCGAAGCCAATACATCCAGCGCCTGGTCCACGTCAATGGCCCGGTGCAACAACTGATCCAAATGAAACGGCTCGATTCGCTCGACGGCGTCTCCCCGGCTGATTAACCCCTCGTTGGCCATATCCACGGCGACCTTGACCGCCGCCTGCGCCGTCCGTTTGCCCGAACGGGTTTGCAGCAAATAGAGCGCCCCTTGCTCCACCGTAAATTCAATATCCTGCATATCCTTATAATGCTTCTCCAGCATCGCCGCCGTTCGCTCCAACTGGTCGAACACGAGCGGCATATCCGCACCGAGCTGTTCGATCGGTACCGGCGTGCGAACCCCCGCAACGACATCTTCCCCTTGGGCGTTAATCAAATATTCCCCGTACAGACGCCGTTCCCCGGTCGAAGGATTGCGGGTGAACAATACGCCCGTACCCGAATCTGCCCCCAAATTGCCGAATACCATCGCCTGGATATTGACCGCCGTTCCCTGTTCGTCGGGAATGCGGTGGATTTTGCGGTACACTTGGGCCCGCGTATTGTTCCACGAACGGAATACCGCTTCGACCGCCAGCTCCAATTGTTCGCGCACGTCTTGCGGAAACGGACGGCCCGTCTCTTTCACTACGATTGACCGGTACGATTCGATCAGCTCTTGCCAGCCTTCGGCACTTACTTCGCTGTCTTGTCCGACACCCAGCCGCTGCTTCAGTCGGGAAAGCTGACTTTCAAAGTGATGCGATTCAATCTGAAACACGACGTTCCCAAACATTTGGATCAAGCGCCGGTAGCAGTCGTACGCGAATCGCGCATCCCCCGTTAATGCAGCCAGCCCGGCAACCGTTTCATCGTTTAACCCGAGATTGAGAATCGTATCCATCATCCCGGGCATCGAGGTGACGGATCCGGAACGCACCGAAACGAGCAGCGGCTTCGCAGGATCGCCGAATTGCTTCCCTTGGGACGACTCCAGCACGCGCAGCGCGGACGCCACCTCTTCGCGGACTCCGTCCGGAAGCTGGCCGCCCAAGGCGTAGTAGGCGCGACAAACGTCAGTGGTCACCGTAAACCCCGGAGGAACCGGCAGCCCTACCCGGGTCATCTCCGCCAAGTTTGCCCCCTTCCCGCCAAGCGTCGCTTTCATATCCGCATGCCCCTGATCAAACGGTACAACGAACTTCATGCAAATGCCTCCTCTGAACAATTCGGTCATAGTCTGAATTAACGAAATTAACGTGCGTTTTATTCCACTTGTAAATCACATCTAAAACATAACATACAACAATTTCTTTGTAAATAGTGTGTACTATTTAATTTTAATGACACACTATTAAACAAACATCTCGAATTTATCTGCTGTCGCTCCATGTTCACTTTTTCTTGGCGCAGACCCCTTGTTGAACGAACCCCATATCGCGAAAGTCCAGGAAGCTGCGGAACTACGGCGGCCCTATGCGCCTCACCCGTCACGTTCACACAAAAATAGCGGAGCTCCGATGCCTTTTTCGCCCAAACCGGGGATTTCCCCCGGCTTTAGAGCGAATGGCTCATCTCCGCTATCATACATTCAGCCGGTCTAATCGGCGATATAAGGAATCAGGATTCCGCTACGGCACACCGTCACCTCACAAAGACGGCATGTACGCGCTCATCCTCGGCCTCGCATAACGTTAAACGCGCGCCGAGCGCCGCAAAGCTGCCGATCACGTCGTCGTAACCGCGCTCCAGGTGCTCTACGCCGGTAATTCGCGTCACCCCATCGGCCGCCAGAGCGGCTAGCACCAGGCTCGTTCCGGCACGCACGTCCGTCGCATGAACCCAAGCGCCGAAGAGCGGCCGTCCGCCGCGGATAAAGGCGCTTTCCTGCCGAACCTCAATGTCGGCGCCCATCCGCCGCAGCTGCGGCACATGGTTGAAGCGGTTCGGATAGACGCGCTCGGTGATGATGCTTTTGCCCTTTGCCTGCGTCAACAGCGCCGTCATCGGCTGCTGCAGATCGGTAGCGAAGCCGGGATACATCGACGTCCGCACCCGCGTCGCTTTAATCGAACCGCGCCCGTAGGCGGTAATGCTCGTCTCGTCCACTTCCAGCTCCATCCCGCATTCCTCCAGCTTGGCCAGGCATGCGCCCAAGTGTTCGGGGATGACCTCGCCTACGGTTACACGCCCGCCGGTGATGCCCGCCGCCATCAGAAAGGCGCCGGCGATAAGCCGGTCCGGGATCACCATATGGCAGCCGCCGTTCAAATACGGCACGCCCTCAATCCGGATGCGGTCCGTGCCCGCTCCGTATATTTTGGCGCCAAGCGCATTCAAGAAAGCTGCCGTATCGACGACCTCGGGGTCGACCGCGGCATTATACAGGTTCGTTCGCCCTTGGGCTCGAACGGCCGCCAGCATGCCGTTGATCGTAGCGCCCGAGGTGACCGTGTCGAAATAAATGTCGGCACCCTTCAGCTGTCTCGATTCCACCACATAGTGGTCTTCGTGAAAAATAACGGTGGCGCCAAGCGCTTGAAATGCTTTAACATGCTGATCGATCGGTCGCGACGAGAAATCGTCTCCGCCCGGAAATCCTACCGTCACACGGCCGAACTTGGCGAGCAGCGCCCCCGCGAAATAATAGGAAGCGCGGTATGACGCCGCTTTGCCGGGATCGATGGTTGCACTATGAATAAACCGCGGATCAATCACAACCTCGCCCGTCGGCTTGCGAACGAGCGACATTCCGATATCCCGTGAAATTTGCGCGATCACCTTGACATCGTCAATCAGCGGAATCCCCTCCAGCGTAACGACGTCATCGGCCAAACAAGCCGCCGCAAGCAGCGCCAGCGAGCTATTCTTCGAGCCGGGAATTTGCACCGAGCCTTGCAGCGGCCCGGCAGGCTCCACTTGGATATAGCGCATGCTTATCCCTCCCTGGTTATAACGGTTACAGCGCGTCATGGCGACAAGGTAGTCAGTCACCATTGCAGCCGCCTATTTGGAATCCAGCTCGAGCACATATCCGCTGCCGCGAACAGCGCTGATCAGGAACGTGTCTTTCCCGTACTTTTTACGGATACGATAGACGAGCGCGTTCAGTTCGTCCATCGTGACATCCGGCACACCGTCAGGTCCGGTCGTGCGTTCGGACCATACGTTTCGTTTAATGTCATCGATGGCGACAAGCCGGTTCGCCTGCTCGTATAACAAATGAAGCAGCAAATATTCCTTCTCCGACATCGCGATTCGCTTCCCGTCCACGACGCATTCCCGCTTCTCCCAATAGATCATCGAAGGTCCGCTCGGCTCTTCCCATGCCTGGGTCATGCTGAGCGGTTCGAACTCCAGCGTCTGATCGGCGAACAAATAGGAAAAATGCAGCACGGTCATCCCTTTCGCCATCTTAATAATGTCGAACGATTGGAGCGGGTACGGCACATGCGGTTCCACCAATACCCCGTTAAGCTCGGTACCGTGGCGTGAATCCAGATCGTATAACACCGCCTTCTCCCCTTCCCGGCGGATAACGACGTGCTTTCTTGAAATAAATGCGTTGGAAAAAGCAAAGTCCGGGGCGAAGTTGTTCGTAGCGCGCCCGATCACCGTCTCTGCTGAAGTCAGATGAAGGCACGTGCCCGAACGAAACGGTTCTCCCCGGATCACATATAGACAAGCGTAAGTATCCAGAACGTTTCCCTCCACTATCACAGCAAAAATACGAGTATGACGTATAAAGATTGCAGTCTTTATCATCATATCGTATTTTCAAGAGTAAGGGAAATATCTGCTGGCTGACGTAACGCTTACTTTTCAGTTATGGCTGCTTCGTTTAGACGTCCCTCTCGTCCCTCGCGTCCGTCTCGTCCTTCTCGGCGTCTCCGGCCTGACCTCGTTTCTTTGGCTGCGAATTGTACCCGCGCTCCCCATAAGGCTGAAGCTCGTTTAGCCACTTGCTCTCCATGACGTGCAGCTCATGATTGACGTCCTGGAAACTGTCCTTGCGAAGCTTCAGGCGTTCCAGCACCTCGAACGTAAAATCCCCTTCATCCGCTTCGTTCCAATCCTTTTGAAGCTGTACATTCCGGCTCGCACCCATCTTTAGCTCAAAAGGCAAGCGCCGCTCCATCGCTTCCAGGTTTTTACTGGCGCCGACAAGCGCCTTGCCGTTCTTTCCGTTCACAAATCGAAACACGCCGATCTGCTGCTCTTTCTCCTGGTAGGCCCTCACCAGCTCCTTGCGCCGTTCCTTACTCATAGACAACCTCTCCTCCTCTTGCGCTGCTGCCGGCGCCCGCTCCGATGACGAAACGGCGGCGCCAACCCAATATCGGCGTCCGTCCTCCGTCCGCTCCAATAACCCATGATCGACCATATACCGGCGGATGACGGCATAATCGTGCCAAGCCTGCTCCAACACTTCGTTAATGTCGGCTTCCGAATAGATACGGCCAGGCTGAAAACGCCTGACGAGTTCTTCGGCGATCAACGCGCGGACCTTCTCCTTACGCGGCCATTCCCGAAGCGGACCGTCCGTTCCGTACGGAAAATAATCGTTGTCACGCTCCACCGTCTCCTGCAGCGGCTGTACACCTGCCGGCTTCTGCTTTTTCTTGTCTTTCACCGGGCTACCGGCCGAGGCCGCCGCCCTGCCTTTTTCCATCAACGACATCAGCACCAGAAAAAGCTTCGCCTGCTTCTCCTTCTCCCGCAGCGTGAACCGATGATTGCGAATCGTCGACGCGCTTCCGCCGCCCAATCGCTCGATCACCTCGGCATCGCTCATCCCTTGATGGAAAAATTGCAGCAGCTGCCTTTGCAGCGCGGACAAACCGGTCCACTTTTTGTCCAAATGCAGCAGTGCGTGAAAAACCGACCCGTGCTCCCGCACGATATGCTTCGTCATCCATTTCTCGGCGTCCCACCAAGCTTGTTCGTCCGGAGACGGATAAATAACCCCTTGCTCGGAAGAGCTGCCGCATATTAAACACGTGTAACGCCCTTCCTCCTCCTCATAGATGTAACCCCGTTCGATCTCTTCAAGCGAGGCCCGCTCCATCCCGTCGATAAACATGCCATCCATCGCAAACCCTCCTATATATAGACATATTATTAGTACGTTTATATATTGTCAAACATTAATTAAATATGTCTATTAATTATCCATTAGCCCTGTGAAACATACATAGAAGTCATCGTCCGGATCTTTGCTTCTCTTCAATGCGTCAAGCTTCTACCTCCCTGTCTCCAGAAATGATATAATGATCATGACATTGCGAAAGCGATTACCGTTACTTCATCTTAGGAGATCAACCATGCGCCTATCCCGAACCGTCCGTATTTTATCCGCATCTTTACTAACCATGATGCTTCTTCTCTTACCGACTTCCGAATGGATAAACCCGGATCGCGTGCCGGTACGGTCGATCCCCTCGCTTGACATGGAACCGGCGACCGACTGGGAGCCCGAACAGCTGAACAAACCACCGAACATTATCGTTGTGCTGAGCGAATCGTTCTGGGATGCCACACAGCTGCCCGGGCTTGTGTTCAGCCGCGATCCGGCGCCGTTTTTCCACAGCTTGCAAAAACGGTATACACACGGCACCATGCTCTCGCCGATGTTCGGCGGCGGCACCGCCAATGTCGAGCTTGAGGTGCTGACCGGGCATTCGTACCGTTTTTTCCCGAAAGATTCGATCGTGTATGAGCAATACATCAAACAACCGACGGCCTCGCTCGCCAGCCTCCTGGCCGGCCAAGGCTATGCGACAACGGCGATCAGCCCGTTTCACGGATGGTTTTTCAACAGCTCCGAGGTGTATAAATATTTGGGTTTCTCCCAATTTATCAGCCTCGAATATTTCAACCCGGACGAATACGTAGGTCCGTATATCGGCGATCACGCCGTAGCCAGACGGATCATCGAACAGAGCGAGCAGAGCCCGGGCTCGGACTTCATTTTCGCCAACACGATGGAGAATCATTACCATTACTGGCCCGGCAAGTTCAAACGGAATACGATCGACGTGAAAGGCAAGGTTTCCCCGGAAGCGATCGGGTTAACGGAGACGTACGCGCAAGGGATGGAAGGCGCAGATCGGATGCTTGAGGAGCTGATCGTTCATTACAGCCGGTTGAAGGAGCCGACGATCATCGTCTTTTTCGGGGACCATCTGCCGTCGCTTGAGAAGTATACGGTTTATGAGGAGACGGGCTACATTACCGGCGAGAACGACCCGGACTTCTTGACCAAGATGCACGAGGTTCCCGTGGTTATCTGGAACAACTACTTGCCGCGCGAAAAGAACGAAAAGCTTCATTTCAGCCCTTCGTTTCTCGGTCCTTACGTGCTCCGTCTCGCCCAACGGGAAGGCAGCCCGTACACGGACTATTTGTACGATTTATCGCAAAAAATGCCGCTTGTTCCGCCCGAAGAAGCGTATGCCGAGATGGGTGTCGACCCGGCGATGGTCGCCGACTACCGCAGCCGGCAGCAGGCGATCCTGGAACAGGAGCAGCAGCGCGCCGACGAAGCGAAAGCGAGGCTCTCCGGCTTCAAGCTCGGCTATGGAGCGCCTGAAATCCGGCGGGTCGAACCATCTGTCATCAGCGCCGCCGAGGATGCCTTAGGACGCACCACGCTAACCGTCGAAGGCGGACGCTTCGGACTCGGCTGCTCGATATTCGTTAACGGCAAGCAGCTGGAGACGGCCTGGCTAAGCGAGTCATCGCTCAGTACCGCCCTGCCGCGGGAGTTGACCGCCAAGCCCGGCGCGCTGACCGTGGAAGTGAAGGTGATCGACTCGAAAAAACAAATATTAGCCGTCTCCTCGCCGGCCACGGTTACGGTTCAAGCGATGAACAAGTGACGGCATCCGGGAATAGGCCTTAAGTTGAAAAGGACAGGGAAGCGTCGGCTTCCCTGTCTTTTTCGCGTTCAAATTCGGTTGCAGCTCCGGCGAAATGCGAATGAGCGTAGCCGTGATGCGCCTGCCGCCCAGCCGATCCACTTGCGCTAGCAGACATGACGGAATAAGGGCGCAGACTCCTAACTGCCTCCCCCCGCATGCCTCCAGACAGCGTCATTCTGTGCGGTTCGCATGTTGAAGGCTGTCGAGTCCTGCGCTTGCCCGGGAAATGACGTAACCTTATTCCCCGTCATCCCCCGCCGGTGCCCCCGCCTGCTCTTCGACGCCGTACCAAATGCGGCGGAGCTCCTCGCTGTTTGCAAATCCTCCATCTGGGTGCTGATTTGTTCGATCGGCTTCGCCAGCAGCTCCGTATAATAAAAGATCATGTAGACGGTGCCCAGGGTGATCGAGCCCTGCTTCCATAAATATTAGCTGATCGCGAAAGCAACCGCGTTGCCGATGGCGAACACGATAATTGTCGCAATCCACATCGACGCCCATCCGAAGAACGCGCGCACCCGAAGCGGCAGCCACTCCCGCATCATGCGGTAGAAGCGGTGCATCACGTAATTCGTCGCTCCGCTGGCCCGCGTATCCTCCGTCCCCTTCAGATGTTCGCCGAGAAAACCGTAGAAGCTCGCGCTCATTTGGCGCAAGCGGCTCCAATGCGGGACGGCGAGCCGGCGGATGTAACGGATCGCCAGCAGCGCAAACACGACGAACACAAGCATCCCCGCGCCAATAAGCCAGCCTTCCCGGAACAACAGGACGAGCATAGCGGCGACCAGAATAACGTTGCTGACGAGCATGACGGCAAACTGTAAGAAGAAGTTGGACAAGTTGTTGATATCTCCGTCTACCCGCTCGATAATCGCGCCGGACATTTGCGTTTTGTGAAATGTCATATCGAGCTTCAAGCAATGCTCCGCCACGTCTCCGCGCAGCTGATTGGTCACCGTCCAACCGGCGTTCGCCCCGATGTACGAAGCGCCCACCGCTATCAATTGCTGTACGAGGCTAACCCCGATAAACAAAGCCGCCGCCAGAACGAGCGGCCTCCCCGAATGCAGCGAGTGCGCGCTATCGATGAAATAGCGAATAATTTGCGGATTCACGAGCTGCAGCGCGATACCTGTCAGCAGCAGCACGCTCAACGCCAGCATTCGTCCCCTCTGAGGCCGCAAATATTGCCGGAATAACGATACATATTCTCCAATCGGAATATGTGGAAGCCGCATTTCATCCCTGATGAGCGGCCGTATTCGCGGAACGTCTTCGCCTGACGACATAAAAAAACGGCCGCTGCGGGCCGTTCACTCCGTTATCGTTTTTGTCATCCGTACATGCCAAATGCCTGCATCCAGAAATGGTTCTTCAGATACTGTCGCATATCCCAGCTTCTCATAAAACCTTGTCGCGTGCGTCTGCGCGTCCAACATGATCGACGCGATTTCCCGTTCGCGAATATCGTCTTCCATCATATCGATCATCATCTTGCCGATGCCCTTGCCCCGATAAGGCTGGCGGACCGCAATTCGCTGAAGCTTGGCCGTCCGTTCATCGTACATCCGGTAACGGGCCGCTGCAATCGGCAGTTCGCCGTCCCGGATCAGGAAATGGCGGCAAGCCGACGTCGAAGCGTCAAACTCGTCCAGCTCCAAATCGAGCGGCACCTGCTGCTCATCGACAAATACCTCTTTACGAACGGACAAGCATTGCCGCAGCTCTTCCTCCGTCGTTACGACAAGCCCCTGTAACCTCAACATGAACCTTCTCCTCTATCTCTTAGCCGTAAGGGGTAGCCTTCCACGCTTCGTATCACAGTCCATTGTACCAAACAAGCCGCTGCTTCCTCAAGGATTCGCGTGCGTTATCCGGCGAACGCCTTCTTCAGTGCTTCGCGGACGCGATCCTTACTGAACGGCTTGACGATAAAGTCGCTCGCTCCCATACTGACGGCGCGAATGAGTAGCGCTTGCTGGCCCATCGCCGACACCATGATAACCTTCGCATCCGGATTCAAATCCTTGATTTTCTCCAGTGCTGTAATGCCGTCCATCTCCGGCATGGTTATGTCCATCGTGACGACGTCGGGCATCTCTTCCGGGTATAATGACAGCGCTTCCACTCCATTGCTTGCTTCAACGACTTGTTCATAGCCAAGCTCATGAATGACGTTTTTCAATAACATGCGCATAAAGAGCGAATCGTCGACGATCATAATTTTCTTCACGCCGGAACAGCCTCCTCTTCGATTGGGTAGTATGGAAAAGCGTCACGCCTAGTTGTCCCGAAGATGTGCGGTTATACAATATTTTCACGGCAGCACGGCATATTAAAAAGACCCCCAGCATGCATCAAAGGAGCCTCAAATCACGTATTCCTCTGTCCTTCGGCAGTTGGCTGACTTGGTAAAGACGGTAGTGGCTGTAGCTTTGCGGCCTTGAATTTCGCAAAGTTCACCTGATGCGGGCGATACCTTTTGTACATTGAATTATACCATCCTGCCGGAAAAATACAAGTATGGAAATATGAAATCGACGTCCTCATGTTCTCCGGATCTTGCCGGAAAGCGTCTATTTTTACATTTAAATTATCGGTAAATAATGCTAACATAGAAAGTAACATGAACATAGGGAGATGCGATCCAATGGATAAGTTCCAAGCATTCGTGCTAGAGAAACAGGGCGATCAAGCCGCCGGCTCCATCCAAACGCTCGGGCATGATCGCCTGCCGGACGGAGAAGTCACCATACGGGTACGATATTCCAGCATCAATTATAAAGACGCGATGGCGGCGCAACCCGTCAGTCCGATCGTCAAGTCGTACCCGTTCGTACCGGGTATCGATTTAGCCGGAGAGGTCGTTCATTCGGACGACCCTTCTTTTGCCGTGGGCGATGAAGTGCTTGTCACCGGCTACGAGCTCGGCGTCTCCCACCCGGGCGGTTTCAGCCAACTGGCGCGCGTTCCTGCCGGTTGGGTCGTTCCGCTTCCCGATGGGCTGACGGCCCGGGAAGCGATGTCGCTCGGCACCGCCGGCTTTACGGCGGCCCTGTCGGTGCTCCAGATGGAGCGCAACGGCCTCCGGCCGGAGCAAGGCCCGGTACTCGTCACCGGTGCGACCGGCGGCGTCGGGAGCGTAGCGGTTTCGCTTCTGTCCAAGCTCGGTTACCGTGTGACGGCCAGTACGGGCAAGCTTGCCGAAAGCGAGTATTTGCTGGGCCTGGGCGCTGCGGAAGTCATCGAGAGAGACGCATTAATCCCGCCGGACGGCAAACCGCTGCGTAAGGAACGCTGGGCGGGGGCGGTCGATCCGGTCGGCGGCGCGTCGCTGCCGTTTATTTTAAGCACGCTTCGTTACGGCGGTTCTGCTGCGGTCAGCGGTCTGACCGGAGGGGCGGATTTCGCAACGACTGTATATCCGTTCATTCTGCGCGGTGTGAAGCTGCTCGGCATCGATTCGGTATACTGCGATACGCTGACGAGACGGGAAGTGTGGTCCAGGCTCGCAGCCGACTGGAAACCTGTATCGTACCTGGAGACCGGTGCGCGGGAGATCGGCCTGGGCAATCTGGCCGATACGCTTGCGGCGATTCGCAGCGGTCGGCTTCGCGGCCGGGCTATCGTCAATCTCGACCTTTCATAATAACGCCAAAGAGTCCTTTGGAGCCATTGCTCCACAGGACTCTTTTTCTGCTGGGAAAGCTTTTTTGACAACGCGCTTCCATATCTTCAGAAATCGGGCGGGTTACGCTTCCACCGCGTGCATCGGCTGCACCGACTCCATATAGCGCATCAATGCTTCAAACGCGTGACGCAGATCATGCAGCTCTTCCTTGGACGCCTTCTCCAGCTCTTCCATCAAACGGCTGGCCGTCGTTTCTCCAAGCCATTCCTCCAAGCCCATTGTTTTCACCGGATTCATCCTTCTACCTCCGTAATGAGATCATTCCGAACGCTTCACAGAGGGATAAAAAAACTCCCCCTGTTCGCCAAAAGGGAGGTGTTACGACATATTCCTCATACTTTCGGCAGCTGGCTGACATCGTTTATCACTTTAGTCCCTATAGCTTTGCGTCTCTGACTTTCATCAGATTTGCCCTTGTCGTGTTGAAATCACCCAACAGGCCTAGTATAACATGAACCCAGCCATAAATCGACATGATTTGCTTTGCCCCATGGTACTCTCATGCGGATGCGTCCTGCTCGCTTCCGGCTTTGCGACACCGGCCGTCCCGAGAAGGCGGAACGATGGCAAGCATGAGCGCAAACGCCAGCAAGCTGGTTAACAACCGCCCTCTCTTTCGTCGAAGCACATCAGACATGGAATAAATCTCCTCTCTACCTCTATGCGCCTATGCGCCGCTGCGGGATCTATTCCACATCTTACCTGTTTTCGGGGGTGAATAATGTTTAAGAATTCACACTTTTACGAAATAGCACTTTTGACGCTAGGCCCGGAGTCATGTCATGCTGCCCTTGCGTCTTCAACTCGGTTACCGGACAGTACCTAGCGCCGGAACACGGATACAAACCGTACGGAAGCGCTGAACATCCGATTGACCACGTAGAACCCGACGAGAAACCAGATCAGCCCGAGCCCGGCGACGGCATACGATCGCTGCGCCGGCGACGCCATCGGAAGCAGCACATCCATCACGATGTCGTTGTTAAACAGTTCGTAGCCGTAACCCTGCAGCGCCGCCCAGTAAACGAGCGGTGCGAACAAGAGAACAAAACCGGATACCGGGAATGCCACGGCCAACGTAAATTGAATGATGCTCAGAGGCAGCTTCAGCAGCCAATACAGCAGCGGCAAATACGATTCCACCGAGAGCAGCACTTGGCGCATGCCGGGCTTGGCAGCCGTATCCGCAGCTTCAACTGCAGCTTCGCCCCGGAGACCCGAGCCTCCCTGCAACGCCTGCGCGTCCAAAGACAGAAGCGCCCGGCTTCCGATAAGCGCCACGTAAAGAATTGGAATGCCGATCCCAAGCGGCGTCAGCGCGACGCCGACAAGACCGAAGGTAACGGCAAACACGAACCCGAGAATGCCGAGCGGTAATGTCGTGACCACGAAATATTGCATTTTCAACAAAAAAGACGGTTTCCATCCCATAGACGGGGCGGGAGCAGAGCCAGCATGTAACATGTGCGATCCTTCCTTCTTCCATATCAGTTACGTTTATTATAGGAGAATCGGGAGTCGCTTCCTACCAACCTATGTTCAGGTTATGCCTGGACTTTGGTCGGGATTTCAGGGATTGCCGGCACCAAGCTTTCCTCCGATGATGAAGCTTTTCTTTCATGCTAAGGTGTTGACATACGGCTTGGATTGCCTATATAATGATCGAGAATGATTATCATTACCGCAAGTAAACGGATATCCGGGGAGGCGACCCGATGAAGATCAAGTATTGCTGCAAGAACATTAAGAACGGCTCCAAATCGGTTTACAAAACAATGAAAGACGAGTTTCCCGAATTCGAGCACAAGAAGAAAGACTGCCTCGGCTGCTGCAAGCTGTGCTCCAAGCAGTGCGTAGCCAAGGTCGGCAAGTCAGGCATTATTTGCGCCGAATCCCCCGACCAGCTCTATTTGCAATTGAAGCAGCTTCTTCATGGTTCCGTCGAAGAACCGTTGTCCGTGTAATACATAATTGGCAATGCTGAATACAACCTGACCGATGGTCAGGTCTTTTTATGGAGGCGAGCTTGACTGCCTAAACTTTTCCAATATTTGTAACACAATTGAAATCTGGTTAACATCTGTTCTTAATGAAAGCAGCCTATACTATTCCTTGACCCCCTTTTTCAATATATCTTGAAGACCCGCAGCCCGCTGCTGCGGGTCACTTTTTTGTCTATGTCATCCCGCCGGATACTCTACACGCCGGAGTCCTGATTCACTCCGTGAGCGACGAGCGCCGCCCTAATATAAGAACAATTTGTTCCGCGAACAATACTCAGGGTGTAGTGAGCAAATCTATACTTATTTGTTAATTTTATCGGTTAGCGAATAATTATTAATTTGCAACTTACATAAAATTAGTTATAATAAAAACGTACACATCTCACATCACAATTATGGAAAGGACGTTTTCAGATTATGGCAACTGTACTGTACATCACTGCACATCCTCATGACCATCAAGCTTCATTCAGCATGGCTGTGGGAAAAGAATTTATCGAGGCCTACCGTGAAGCAAATCCGACAGATGAAATTATTCACCTGGATTTATACAAAACGGACATTCCACATATCGACGCTGACGTATTTAGCGGATGGGGAAAACTTCAATCGGGCTCTTCGTTCGACCAACTGTCCGATGCGGAGAAAGCCAAAGTCGCAAGACTAAATGAAATTGTCGGTCAATACGTGGCCGCTGATAAATATGTTTATGTTTCTCCAATGTGGAATTTTTCGTTCCCTCCTATTTTGAAAGCCTACATTGATGCAATTTGTGTTTCAGGCAAAACGTTTAAATATACCGAGAACGGGCCGGTCGGCTTGCTTACGGACAAAAAAGCGATCCATATTCAAGCTAGCGGCGGTGTCTACTCCGAAGGACCGGCTGCAAGTTTCGAAAGCGGCCACAGCTACCTGAGCAAAATTATGCAATTTCATGGTGTTCCATCCTTTGAAGGAATCTTTGTTGAAGGCATGGCCGCTATGCCGGATCAAGCCCAATCGATTAAAGAGAAGGCTATCGCGCAAGCAAAAGAAGCTGCAAAACGTTTCTAATCCACAACATGCATGTGAAAAAGATACAGAGGCCCGCTGCTTAGCGGGCCTCTCTTTTTATCTATTTCAATGGATAATATTGCCTTATCAGCATTATTATAGTAATGTGAAATTAAACAATGCCAATGAATTACAGTCGCGGCTTCCGTAAATAATAGGTTTGATAGGAATACAAGCCAAGGAGATGAGCGCATGTCGAAATCGGAGAATGATTTTCCCAATTATTACGACGGTTCCTCGAATGTTGAGTTTTCTCAAGAAATTACGGAAGGGCCCGATGTACATCTTAAAGAAGCTCCGGCCCAGGACGAAGAATGGCGCCGGTACATCAGCGCGAACCCTTACGGGATGCACGGCCATCTTTAATGCGTAACCGGCTTCCGTTATCGGCAGCTTCATCAAATTCAAGAGAACAAGAACCCCACTACTTGCTGCTGTGGGGTTCTCTTTATGAAATCATGATGAGGTCAGCTGCCGGATTGGCGATCCGGACAAATAAGCTTGGATGTCTTCCACCGCGTCCCGATAATACGTATGGTAATTCGCTTGTGACACGTATCCGAGATGCGGTGTGGTCAGAACATGGGGCAAGGACCGGAATACGTCGTCCTTCGGCAAAGGCTCGATGTCGAATACGTCCAAGCCTGCACCGGCGATCCAGCCGTTAAGAAGAGCTTCCGCGAGGGCGGTTTGATCCACGATCGGAGCTCGGGAAGTATTGATCAGATAGGCGGATGGGCGCATCCGCCTGAGCTCTGAGGGTCCAAGCAAGCCTCTCGTCCGTTCGCTGAGCACAAGATGGATGGAGACAAAATCACTGCTTTCCAGCAGTTCTTCCTTGGAGGCTGCCAGCCGCACGCCGACCTCATCGGTCCGCTCTTGGGTTAAATGCTGGCTCCAGGCCATCACATCCATGCCGAAGGCCAACCCGATGCGCGCCACCCGACTGCCGATCTTACCGAGTCCCAGCAGGCCGAGTCGTTTGCCGTAGAGGTCAGTCCCGATCGAGCTTTGCCAAGGGCCATTCGATCGGAGCGCGTTATGTTCGGGCACAATCTGTCGGGCCAGCCCCAATATTAAAGCCCAGGTAAGCTCAACGGCGGGCTCCGTTTTGCCCGCTGTGCCGCAAACGACCACACCGTGCGAAGCAGCGGCTGCAAGATCGATTGCCGCATTGCGCATGCCTGTCGTAACGAGCAGCTTCAACCGCGGCAGACGTGCGAGTAACGAAGCCCGAAAAGGCGTGCGTTCGCGCATGATCACAACGATATCATAATCGGCGAGCGCTGCCGCCGTTTCATCCTCCCCCTCAAAATGCCGATGAAAGGATTGAACCTCAATTCGATCTAGGAGCGAGGACCAGTCGGCCATCGTCCGTGCTACCTGCTGGTAGTCATCAAGTATCGCACAGCGAAGTTTCATTCGCGGGCAACCTCCTTCTGATTGGGTGTACATGCTCTAACCTGTATCTTCGATTTCATCAAGGCCTTGTCGCTTGTTCCAAATCCGATAAAAGGGCAAAAGCTTCCTCATTCGACCGCCCGCACATTTCTACCGACGCCTTCAAGCTGCTGCAAACGGCCGGACGCTCCGGCTTCCCAAAGAGGTTGCAAGTATTCTCATCGGAAAGCTGCGAACAGCGGACTCCCGCCGGCTTCCCGTGCGGCATTCCGGGAATGGGAGAAGAAATGGAAACGACAATGCAGCAAGCTGCGCAGCCTACCCGGCAGTCCAATACGGAGTCCCCCCGTTCTTCATGTAATGTAGGAAGCTTGGATCGATCATTTCTTCCATCCCTTGTATAATTCCACATCGACAACATTTATCCTTTTCTTACCCGGATTTTGCGCGAACGGGTGCTGGCCCGCTGTGCGGCGAATGCGCCTTTGGCTATCTTTTTTGTATATGGAAATCCAAAAAAGGGTATTGTACAGTATGGGCACCAAATCACCATTTTCAAAAAGGAGTGTTAACGAGATGAAGAAAGTCGCTTTCCTGTTAGCCAACGATTTTGAAGATTCCGAAATGCAGAAACCGTACGATGCGATCAAAGCGGACGGGCATGAAACCGTCATTATCGGGTTGAAAAAGGGCGAACAGCTGACAGGCAAGAACAAGACGATCACGTATACGGCTGATGCGTCCATCGATGAAGTGAAGGCTGACCAGTTCGACGCGGTCGTCATTCCTGGCGGGTCGTCGCCGGAAAACCTGCGTCTCAACAAGCAGATCCAGCAATTCGTCAAAGACATGGACAGTCAGGGCAAACCGATATCGGCCATTTGCCATGGGCCGCAAATTCTGATCAGCGCCGGTCTTGCTAAAGGCAAAACATTGACGTGCTACCCTCCATTGAAGGATGATCTGATTAATGCAGGCGCCAACTACGTCGATCAAGAGGTCGCCGTTGACGGCAACTACGTCACGTCGCGAACACCTGCCGACGAACCGGCGTTCATCCGCGAAACGCTGAACAAATTGCGTACGCCCGTCAGTCAGCCTTAACGCTAACCGTGAAAAAGTAGAGGTCACCCCATTCACGCCCCAAAAATCCGGAAGAATTCTTTCGGATTTTTTTTTTGCGTTTTTTTCGCTTCCCATCGCGCTCATGTTCGGAACTGCTCATGTACCCCCTTTAACCCTAAATGAATACTTTAATAGCAAGAGGCAGAATCATCCGGTCTGTTCTATAGAGGAGGACTCAGCATGGAGGTATGGAAGGAACATTTCGAGCAACTGATTTTCCTGCAGGATCAGCCAAGCGGTTTGAAAGCCATTATCGCCATTCATAATACGAAGCTCGGGGCTGCGCTTGGCGGATGCCGGATGTGGCATTATGCCTCCGAAGAAGATGCCGTCCGGGATGCGCTCCGTTTAGCAAAAGGCATGACCTATAAATCAGCGATTTCCGGTCTTCCATACGGCGGAGGTAAAGCGGTTATCCTTGGCCCTCCCGATCAACGGAAGCACGAGCTGTTATTTCGCGCCCTCGGCCGTTATATTGAAAGCTTGCAGGGACGCTATATAACGGGCATGGACTTGGGAACAAGCGTTGCGGATATGGACTGGATCCGATTAGAAACAACCTATGTGACGGATACTACCGGTTCGCTTGGGGCTACCGGCGATTTAACAGCTGCTATGACGGCCTATGGCGTTTACCTGGGTATCCGGGCTTCGCTCAAACGCGTATTCGGTACGGAGACGTTCATCCATAGAACGGTTGCTGTTCAGGGGTTAGGGAAGGTAGGCTATCAGCTTTGCCGGTATTTGAAACGTTCAGGCGCCAAACTAGTCGTATCGGATGTGAATCCTAGCCGAAGGAATCAGGCTGTCAAAGATTTCGGCGCACATGCGCTGCGCCCGGATGAAATCGTTGAAGCCGCCTGCGATGTCTTCTCGCCTTGCGCTCTAGGCGGGATCATTAACGATCTCACCCTGCCCCGGCTTCGATGCCGGATTGTAGCCGGAGCCGCCAATAACCAATTGGCCGAGAAGCGGCACGGTCATCAGCTTCATAAGCTCGGCATCCTTTATGCGCCCGACTATATCATCAATGCCGGGGGCATTATTGTCACCTCTTGCGAATTGAACGGCAGCGACGCCGCATTCGCAAATAAACAGGTAGAGAACATCTACCGTACGCTTACGAACGTGTTCGACTACGCGGGTCGGAAGCGAATCCCGACATCGGAAGCTGCAGACGAGCGGACCGAACAACTTCTGGCAGCTCCCTGACGGACCCCTCTGTTGAATTATGGAATGGCCGAAAGCCTATAAACGTGAAATAGTCGGGGAGGAGTTTATTCCTGCCCGACTGTTGTTTGGTTAA
Source organism: Paenibacillus sp. tmac-D7 (assembly GCF_006519665.1). NCBI lineage: Bacteria > Bacillati > Bacillota > Bacilli > Caryophanales > Paenibacillaceae > Paenibacillus > Paenibacillus sp. tmac-D7. The sequence goes on from NZ_VIDW01000004.1 coordinate 147,428, forward strand.
GCGGTAATCACGTGTACGCCTCTCGCGCGAAGCTTATCGATTTCTTCGGGCGGCACTTTACGGTCCGTAATGACCGTATGAACCTGATCGACGTTAACAATCCGGTAAAAAGCTACCTTATTGAACTTGCTGTGGTCCGCGAGCACCACAACATGTTTCGCGTTCTCAATAATTTTCCGGACGACTCTTGCTTCCTCCATACTTGGAGTGGTCAAGCCTTGCTCGAGGCTAAACCCGTTAATTCCAATGAACGCATACTCGCAATACACGCCGTCCAGCGCTTTCTCGGCCGCCTCTCCAATTAAGGCGAACGTATTCGGACGAATGTTGCCTCCGGTTAAGAACAAATGATTTTCATTCGATCCCATTAAATCTATAGCCACATTGATAGCATTGGTCACGATGGTAAGTCCGGTGCGATCCTTGATTTTTTTCGTCATATGACTGACGGTTGTCCCTGTCGACAGGGCAATCGTCATCCCGTTTTCGATTAACTTTGCGGCCTCTGAGGCGATAGCCTGCTTCTCATCCGTAAATTGATCCTCCTTCTCTATAAAAGAAGGCTCGATAAACAGATTCTCGTTTAATATCGCCCCGCCATGACTGCGCAGCAGCAATTTATCGCGTTCCAGCTTCTCCAAATCTTTACGAATGGTAACTTCCGAAACGTCCAATTCGGAGCTTAGGAAGGATACGTCCACGCTCTTATGAATTTTCAAATAATCCATAATGAATTGATGTCTCTCAATGCTTCTCATTCTTCGATTCGCATGATCCTCTTCCATATAAGTTCCCTCTCAGTGTTTCGTTTTGTTCTGAATTGTTTCGTTTCGTTATTATAGTAGTAGTATAGATAATTTTGTCCGAGTTGGCAATTCAGAATTCCTGAGAAAGCGGCTTGTCTACAACCTTCATCCCCTTATTTTACGCGTTCAACAGCAAAATTTTACCTTTCACGGTACTCGGATCGCGATATAATTCGAAAGCTTTGCCGATGTCCTCCAGCGGGTACTGTTTAAACACCATATCTTTAAAGTTCAACAATCCACGTTTCAGGAAATGCAGCGTTAATTCCCATTCATCCCCAGGGAACGGAGAGCTGTAGGACATCCAGGAGCCCGTTAACGTAAATTCTTTGCGATTCAACAATTCAAACTGCTTATGCGAGAAGGTCAAATCCCGCACGGGCGTCCCGATAAAGCAAACCTTCGCTTTATTGGCGGCGATCTCGAAGCTTAATCTCATCGTAACGTCGGACCCTGCCGTCTCCATGACAACGCCAAATCCATGATTGCCCGTGATCTGCTTCCATCCCTCTTCGAACCCTGCTTTGGCCGAATTAATCGTATAATCGGCGCCAAGCCTTTTGGCGGTAGCCAGTCTCTCGTCATCGATATCAAAAACGGTAATATCTTTGGCGCCCAACACTCTGGCCCATTGGAGCGTCAGCAATCCGATATTCCCCCCGCCCAGAATGGCGACATGCTCCCCGCCTTGATATTGAATTAACCTTAGCGCGTGCAGAGCTACGGCCGACGGTTCAACAAAGGCGGCTTCCTCGAAGCTTATGCTCTCGTCGAACGTAATCGCGTTTGCTTCCGGAATGACCACATATTCAGCCCAGCTCCCGTTAACCCGGGAACCTACGAAGGAATAATGCTTGCATTGGGCGAAGTTGCCGCTAAGGCAATCATGACATTCGTAACAAGGCTTGAGCGGAACTCCCACGACCCGGTCGCCCGCCTTCACGCGGGTCACTTCGCTTCCGATGCTCTCCACAACGCCGGAAAACTCATGACCGAGCACTATGGGATAGTGATGAGCGGCATCTCCCATTACGCGGGGCAAATCGGAACCGCAAATTCCCGTCGCTTTAACCTTAATCAATATTTCATGCCGTTGTAACGAAGGCGTATCCATTTCCTCTATTCGTATATCGTTCTTCGCATAAAGCACGGCAGCTTTCATGCTCCTCACCATCCCATCTTCGGAAATACATCTCTAAGTTTGATATAGGTCTCCAGGTATACGTCGTACACCTGCCGGTAAACCTCTTGGTTTGTTGGGTTGGGCGTTTGCTCGCGCTGGATGCGGACCGTCTTGCTCACCGCATCCTCACAATCCCGATACACTCCCGTTCCGACACCTGCCAAGATGGCTGCGCCTAACGTGGCGGCGGAATCCGAAGAAGGAATACGGAACGCTTTGCCTGTAATATCCGCTTTAATTTGCGTCCACAGCTCACTGTTCGCGGCCCCGCCGACACTATGCAGCGTATGCACGGGTACGCCGCTTTGCTCGGCCGTCTTTATATTATGCTGCAGGGACAACGCGCACCCTTCCATAATCGCTCGAATCATATGCCCTTTGGTCTTGTCGAAAGACAAGCCGATAAAGACGCCCTTCGCGTCAGGGTCCCAAATCGGCGAACGCTCCCCGGCCATATACGGCAGGAAAACAAGCCCTTCGCTTCCCGGTCTGATCCGGGAAGCTGCTTCGTTGGCATACCGGAAAAAATCGGACTCGGTTCCCCCGAATTCCCGCTTCATCCAGTTCAAGCTGCCGCCTCCGACCGTTCCCCCCTGCAGAATCCACCTGTCTTTAACAACGTGACAGCTTAATATCAGCTTCTCGTTCTTAACCGGACGGTCCATGACAATACTCATGCCCCCGGCCTGGCCCCCCTGCTCCTGCACTTCCCCGGCATAGACCGCTCCGGCTCCCAAGGTTGCACAGGCGGCGTCCAGCCCGCCGGCGACAACAGGCGTTCCGGCGGCAAGACCGGTCTCGGCGGACGCGAACGGGGTCACCGCCCCGACAATATCACTGCAGCCGTAGATGTCGGGAAGCAGTTCGGGTGCTATGCCCATCCGCTCGGCGAGTTCATAGTCCCACGATGCGGTTTCGATATTAAACGCATGTAAGCCGTTGCCTTGCGAGACGTCCTGGGTGTATTCCCCCGACAGCTTGTAAACGATGTAGCTGTTGCACTGCAGCACTTTGCGGGTCTGCTTATAAAGATCCGGCTCCTGCTCGCGCATCCAGACCAATTTGCCGGTCACATACGATGGAGACATCGGGTTCCCCGAAACCGCGAAGAGCCGTTCCTGCCCGATGGTTTGAATTAAATGCTCGCATTGCTTCACGGTTCTGCGGTCGAGCCAAATGAGCGCGTTGCGCAGCGGCCTGCCGTGCTCGTCCATCGGAACGGCCGCGCCGCTTTGACCGTCAACCCCGACACCCTTGATCTGCCGGGGATCGATGCCTGTTTGCTTCAGCATGTCGCGCAAGTTATCGCATACCGCGCTCCACCAGTCCTCCGGATTTTGCTCGGCGTGCCCCGCATGGGGATAGTAGGTTGTATAAGACTTTGTTCCCTGGAACAATACGGTGCCGTCCGCCGCAAACAGGGCCACCTTACAGCCGGAAGTCCCGATATCGATTCCGACCAAATATTGATTCGTCATGATTGACGCCACCTTTCAAACGACCGCCGGCTGCCTAAGCCCGATTCGTGCAACCGCACAGCTTCATCTTCTCAAGAGCCATCTGCTTCACTGTCTTTTTGGCAACAGACATATAGGAACGCGGATCAAGATCGTCCGGATGCTCGGAGAAAAATTTTTGTAAGGACAGCGTAAACGCGTTTTTCAGCTCTGTCGCCACATTCATCTTCGCCATGCCGAGCGATACGCAGCGTTTGACCTGCGCTTCCGGAATGCCGGAACCGCCGTGAAGCACAAGCGGCACCGAAACTCGTTCGGCAATCTCTCCGATTCGCTTGAAGTCGATGTTCGGCTCCCCTTTGTAAATGCCATGAGCGGTGCCGATCGCGGGAGCTAACGTGGTGACTCCCGTCAATTCGACGAATCGCCGGCACTCCTCAGGATCCGCCAACGTTGCCATATCCTCCGACACCTGTATATCATCTTCAACGCCGCCGACTTTGCCGAGCTCCGCTTCTACGTTAACGCCGAGCGCGCGGGCAACCTCAACGACCTTTTTGGTCATCTCCACATTTCTTTCGAACGGATGCATGGATTGATCTATCATAACGGAAGTATAACCGGAACGGATACACTTCAGGATTAATTCAAAGTCTTGGCAGTGATCCAAGTGCAGCGCGATAGGTACGCTGGCCTGCTTCGCCGCCGCCTGGGCTGCGCCGACGATATAGTCGATGCCCAGATGTTTAACGGTGCCAACCGTGGTTTGCAAAATTAACGGCGAACGGGACTCCTCCGCCGCCTCAACGACAGCTTGAAGCATTTCGAGCGTATGCACATTAAAGGCGACAATGCCGTATCCTTGTTTTCTTGCCTCCGTTAATAAAGGCGTCGATGAAACTAATGTCATGGTTAACTCCTACCTTTCATCTCTATCCGCTAAGTCCTGTTCATAAACTCCAGTATCGTTTCCAGATCGCGCGTGCCCTCCATGGGGCCGAGCGCCGTCGTAGACAAAGCGCCTACCGCGTTGGCAAATCGCAGCGTCTCTTTCCAGGTCCAGCCTTGAAGATAGCCATAGACCACACCTGCATTAAAGCAATCTCCCGCTCCGGTAGGGTCCACGCAATGGACGCTAAAACCAGGAACAGCTTCCGATCTCACGCCATTCTGATACAACTCGCATCCATGCTCGCCCATCTTCCGCACAACAAGGCTAATTCCTTGCTCGAACAACCGCTGCGTCCCCTCTTCGACATTCGGACAGCCGGTAAGCCGTTCCACTTCATCGCCGCTTGGAAGCAAAATGTCGGTATGCTGCAAGACAGGGCCGTACCAACCGATCCATTTGCGATCCAAGGCAAGCTCGGGTCTAAGATTCGGATCAAACGTCACGATCCCTCCGCCGCGCTTGACTACACGGACCGCTTCATAGCAAAGTTCCCTGATCGAATCGTTGATGGTCAGGCTGGTGCCGCTGAGGTGCAGCGCCTTCGTCCCCTGCATAAATTGGAGGTCTATGGGCCAAGGGATCTCCACGGCCGCTGAATCGTTCATATGGAACAGAAAGTCCCGCGAGCCGTCGTCGGAATAAGTGACAAACGCCATCCCAGTCGTCTTGGCATCGCTCCGGTACACGTGCGCACACTGAATTCCATCCTTCATCAGCCGATCCGTGAGGCAGCGTCCGAACGCATCCTGCCCGACCGCTCCAATGATTCCACAGCTTAAGCCCAATTTGGCAACGGCGTCGATAAATATAGCCGGCGCGCCGCTCGGATAAGGGCCTGCGAACATCGCTGGCTCCGAAAGCGGAACATTCGTCTCCGTTCGCATGATCTCGACGAGCAGCTCTCCGATTGTATATACGTGCTCCATGAACTCACCTCTTATGGCAGTCTGACGACGCCTTTGATCACGGCTTGATCCCGTTTCCCTTCCAATAGCCCGGTCACATCCTCCAGGGAGAGCTCGGATATAATCGGATCAAGTTCGAATTGCCCGGATTCGATCATGCGGATCGCCCGAACTTGCGTGTCCGGATACGTAAAGGAACCGATGATCCGCAGCTCTTTACGGAACACCTCGAACGGCTCGATCGCAACGGCTTTATTCTCCGGATACGCTGCGAATAACAGGATGTCCCCGCCGCGTTTCGTTGCTTTCATGCATTGCATGAGGACATCGCCGGCGCCGGCGCAATCGACCGTCACGTCCAGATCGATTAATTCCTTGATTTTGTGCTTCTCGTTTACGGGGTCTATCGTTCGGAAGCCAAGCTTCTCCGCCACATTCCGTTTAATCGCCTGCGGCTCGACGAGCGTAACCTCGCTGGCTCCCTGCAGCCGCATCGCCTGCAGCATCAACTGACCGATAAAGCCGCCGCCGAAAACAGCCCCGCGATAGCCCGCCTTGACTTGCAGCCGGTCAAGTCCGTGAAGTACGCACGAAACCGGTTCGGCTAAACAAGCCTTAAGCGGGTCAGTCCCCGGCTTCATCTTGTAAATCAGCTCCTCGGGAACCGCGCAGTACACGGAAAGTCCTCCGTTCACATCAACGCCCAGCGCCGTCATGCCGCTGCATAAATGCGGCACCCCTTCCAAACAAGAAACGCAGTTGCCGCACCACCGGTTCGGATTGACCGAAACAAAGTCTCCGACCGCCGTGTGACGAATGTCTTTGCCGATTTGCTCCACGACCCCTGCGAATTCATGCCCGATGGTAACGGGAAAGGATGCCGGGTAGGTGCCGTGGTAAATATGCCGGTCCGTGCCGCAAATCCCGCAAGCGTAAACTTTCACCAGCACCTCCCGGTCTCCAATATGCGGGCGCTCGACATGCCGATATTCCATGACTCCCGGTTGATGAAGCAGCAGGGCTGCAAACGTTTCTGTGCTCATTTGACGCCTCCCATGGTCATTCCTTGCACCAAATATTTTTGAATGCAGATGCCGAATATGATTACCGGAAGAATAACCATCGTTCCTGCAGCTGCCACCTCACCCCATCGGATTCCCTCAAAGGTGATAAAGCTGGTAATCGCGACCGTCGCCGTCTTGGTCTTGTCACCCGTAAGGATTAACGAGTACAAGAACTCATTCCAGGACATGATGAATGAAAATATACTTGCCGCGGCAATCCCCGGAGCGGACAACGGTATAGTGACTTTAATAAAAGCCATTAACCGGGATACCCCGTCAATTCTTGCCGCGTCCTCCAGGTCAACCGAGATGCTTTCGAAATAACTGCGCATCATCCATAAGATGAACGAAAGGCTGAACGTCATATAAATAAGGACGAGTCCCAAGGTCGTATCCAGCAAATTGAATTGCTTGAACACCAGGTAAAAAGGCAGTATGACCATAATCGGCGGCGCCATTCGGGTAGAAAGCACCCAGAACGCGAAGTCCTCTTTCTTGCGCATCGGGAAACGCACCAGCGCATAGGCAGCCGGAATACCGATCAGCAAACTGAACAACGTGCTCAGGAAACCGACTTTGACGCTGTTGAAGTAATAATGTAAGAAAGAACCGTCTTCCAGCACCTTGGAGTAGTTGGTATACGTAGGTGTGAATATGAACTTGGGCGGCAAGCTGAACGCGTCCACCCGCGTTTTTAAAGACGTCATCACCAGCCACAGGATCGGGAACACAAATGCGGCAATCATCGCCCATAGCAGGATGTTAAAAATAACGTCTTGAACCTTTCTAGGCACGAATGATCACCCCTTTCTAGCTAAATTAATGACAAATTTCGAGATCGTCGTAATGATGAACAGCATCGTTAAACCCAAGGATGCGGCATAACCTACATTCATGAAATTGAAGCCGGTCAAATACCCGAACATATTCAACGTCTCCGTTGCGGTTCCAGGTCCGCCCTTCGTCATCACGTAGATCGTATCGAACCACCGGAACAAATCCATAAACCGGAAGACGAAGGCTATGACCAGATAAGGTTGAATAAGCGGCAGCGTCAAATGCACGAACTTCTGAACGCTGGAAGCGCCATCCACCGTCGCCGCTTCATAGGGCTCATCCGGAAGCGATTGAAGCCCCGCAAGGACGACAAGCGCCACGAACGGCGTCCATTCCCAAACATCTACGGCAATAACCGCCCAGATCGCCGTCTTCTCGCCCGCCAGCCATGCCTGCGGTGCGAATCCGAGCTGCCCTAACGTATAATTAATGATCCCGAATTGAGGGTCAAACATCATCACCCAGATTAACCCGACAACGACGGGAGTCGTGATCGTCGGAAGCAAGAACAGCGTCTTGGCGAGACCGCTGCCGAAAAACTTTCTCGACATGAGGAGTGCAAGCGCGGCCCCCAGAATCATTTCAATGAAGATCGAAGAGAGCATGAAGGTGAACGTGGTAGACAACGACCCCCAAAAGCGGGAATCGTTAAGCATGAACCAATAGTTGCCTACTCCTGTAAAATGCTTATTATAGGGCTCCGATAAGAAGTAATGCTGCGTGCTTGTAAATAAAGCATAGACGGTCGGAAAAACCGTTACAGCCAGCAAAAATATAAAAATGGGGGCCACCAGCAGTTTAGGGGCGGAATCCGTCTCCAGCGAAAATAACAACTTCAGTCTTTTTTTGGATAACATTATGCGGATCGAACCTCCATCATACCGGGCGGCACCTTATCGGAACCGCCCACCCGAATCCTTCATTATTTAAAGTATTGTTCGATATCCTTCTGCGCTGCGTCGAGCGCCTCTTTGGCATTCCGGTTGACCAGCACTTCGCTTACCGCGATGCCCAGACGGTCGCCCATTCTTTTCCATTCCTTGATTCTCGGACGATAATCGGGATTTGCTTTATCCATGCTTTGCACCGTTACGTCAATCCAGCCCGGGTAATTGTACTTGTTGCGGAAGCTCTGGTCTTCCCACACGGATTTCCGGGTGGCGTCGCCGCGCATGCCGTCAATTGCCGTTTTGAGCTGAATCTCCTTGCTGGTCGCCCAGGACATAAATTGGAAGGCGGCCTCTTGATGCTTGGAGCCTTTCGGGATCACAAGACCCGCCGTATAGACGCTCGGAGAGCTGCCGGCCGGACCGCTCGGAACAGGAGCATATCCGATCTTGCCTACAACCTTCGAGTTTTCAGGGCTTTCCAGCCTGGATGCGAAGTTTGTGGCATCGATCGCCATAGCCACGGTGCCCTGCTGAACCGCCAGCTGCACTTGGTCCCAACTGAAGTTGGAGGCGCCCGGAGGGGCAGAATTTTTCAGCAGCTCCGCATAAACCTCGGTTGCCTTAATCGCTTCGGGGCTATTGACGACCGGTTTGCCGTCTACCAGCCATTTGCCGCCGAACGCGTTATAGAATCCGGCCCAAACATAAATGTTCATGCCTTCTCCGCGCATTCCGCGCAGCGCGATCCCGTATTTGCCGTCTTTCGTTAATGCTTTCGCCGTTGTGACAAGCTCGTCAATCGTTCCCGGAGGCTTCGTAATTCCGGCCTTCTCGAACATTTCTTTGTTGTACATCAGCATCGTGCTCTCGCCGTAGAAAGGCAGTCCGTACGTTTTGTTGTCCGTTTTGAAAGCATTAAGAAATCCTTCAAGGAAATCCTTCGATTGCACGGTGGCTTCGTTTTTGGCGATCATGTCATCCAGGGGTGCTACCCAGCCGGCCTTGGCATATTGCGTAGTGAACATCATATCCATCATAACGACGTCATATTGATCGGAATTGGAAGCAAGCGCCAGCTCCGTCTTGGAATGCAGTTCTTCTTGCGGCAAAATATCAAATTTGACCTTAATACCGGTTTGCTTCTCGAAATCGGGCAGCATGGCTTTAATCGCATCTACGGCCGTATGCTGCTGCATGGCAGCGGTAATCGTCACCGCCTGCTTCGCTTCCCCCTCTTTGGCAGCACCGCCGCCTTCACTCTGACCGCCGGCGGAACAAGCGGCAAGCAGTCCGGACATGACCATCATTCCTGATAAAGCAAAGGCTGATTTGCTTTTCCATGTTTTGCTCATTTTTTCATCTTCCCCTTTTAGAAAGTTATTAGGACGATTCCAAACGTTTGGTCCAGCACCGCGTATGTTTTTATCATCACCTCCCACAAGATTAAAATAAGAAACGCGCCAATCTACAAAGGCTTGACCGTTACCTGCCGCAGCATCTCCTGCATGCCGGCTGCATGCACGTGCCCGGCAATCGGATATAAGGCGTTGGAAGCGGCGGCGGCGGTTCCCCATGCAACGGCTTCGATCATGCTGGACGCTGCAGGCTTATCCCCGAGAAGATCGAGAAAGTTGGCTGTCCCCCCCACCAAAGCGTCCCCGCAGCCTACCGTATTCACCGCATCAATAACGGGCGGCAGAACCTGCCATGCCTGATTCTCCGATACGACGAGCGATCCGTCTTTGTCCAGGGAAACGACTACCCATGAGATGCCTTGGGCGATCAGGGTTCTGGCCATATGGATTACGCTTTCGGCACTGTCCGCGCGTTGACCGGTCAATTGGGCCAATTCGTCCCGATTAGGTTTAAGAAGGAAGGGAGCGCTTTCAATTGCTGCACGTAAGCTCTCTCCGCTGGAATCGAGAATCGTGAGCGCCCCCGCCTCCTTCGCAGCCTGGATAAGCTCCGCATAAGCGTGAATCTGAAGACCTCTCGGCAAACTGCCCGAAAAACTGATCACGCTGCTCTTGGCCGCCAAATCCTTCACTTTGACCTTCATCTCTTGCCATTCAACCGCGCTAATCTCAGGGCCGGGCTCTAAAATCTCGGTTTGGGTTCCCAAACTTTGATCGATGATGTTGAATGCTTCCCGGGTTTGACCGGTTACCCAGACGGGATCGCTTGCAATTCCTCTGGCGCGCAATTGCTGATCGACGAATCGCCCCGTGTCTCCGCCGAGGAAACCGGAAGCGGTTACATCGGAACCCAATAAACGCGCAACCTTGGCCACGTTATTGCCTTTCCCTCCAGGCTCGGCGGCAATTTCCGCAACGCGGTTCACGCTGTTTATCCGGAAACGTTCGATATAATGAACTTTGTCTATAGCGGCATTTAAAGTAATGGTTGTAATCATCAAATCATCCCCTATGAAGTCGCTCACTTGAACAATGAAAATATGTTTCGTAATCATATGTTTTTAGTTTCGTTTTGTTTCGATTTAATTCAATGATATTTCGTTTAATTATTTTTGTCAATCCTTACTTTGCAAATTTTACAATTCGAAAACGCAGGTATATGATGCGAGCAAAAAAACTTGATGGCTCCAAGGCTGCCGGCATTCCTTAGACAAAAAAATGCCCCTGTCTGCGTCAGCAGCCCTAAACGGGGCTATTGACAACAGAAGGGGCTTGGGAAGCAGCTCAAGTCCGCGGCAAGAAGCTGTCGCTTTGCCGGATGTTACCTGACGTATTTGTTAAAATCAACGGCAAACTCGACATAATAACTGGTGTTGCTCTTATCGAACACCTTCAGCACAGCCGGCTTGGTGAAATCAATCTCGCTGACAGGAAAGTTCGCCAGTTTGTACCGGCTGTAATACTCATCGACCGATACGTCGGTCGGCTCAATCACTTTGTTTCCTTGTACCAACACGACGGCAAACCCTTTGGCGAATCCTTTATAAAAATTAACATGAAAACCGAGCTTATTGTAATCGATGTACTTTTTCGCCGTCGCTGCATCGATGAGCTTGTCTTCCTTATAGTAGGATAAGCCTGAGGCTGACGCTACCATCTCGTACGGCGGTTCAATGTTGGCCTCGTATACAAGCGGGCTTTCGTATTCGCTCTTCTTGGGCGGCGAATAGGTCACAGGAAGCATAAAGGGCTTGCCGCATTCCAGCAAACAGCTCTTCCCCAGCGCAATCGCCTCTTTGATCTTCGCGTCGTCGATTGCGTATATATACGCCGGCTTGACGGCGGCAGCCGGCGGGGCCGATTGCTGCTGCGGCGCAGCTTGTGTATTCTCCTTATTGGGCGCCTCGGTTTGTGGAGCGTTCGCTATCACGGGTTCTTGTTTCGGAGTCGGGACGGACTGACTTGCGGTTTGCACGGCAGGCGCTTTCTTGGAGTCGGTGACGATAATAAACGCGACAACACCCCATACGCCGAGTACGACCAAAGCGAGAAAAGATAGTACATATTTCATTGCATTGCATCCCCCAAGTTGTTAGTTACGTTACATTATTAGTTCGTAAACCCTATTGACTTTCCTACGAGCTATTATATAGGAGTAACTTAAAAAATCAATATATGCGATATTCATAATTTCATCCGTTTCCATAAAAATCCACGACGATGTATTGATTAATCGTTATGAAAGCGCTACAATAAAAGAAGCATATCTCAAATTTATACTTCATCTTAATCCTCATAAGAAGGGAATTGATTAGCAATGCCCCCACTGAAAACTTATGAAGGTTTTAAAGAAAGGTTCGAAGAGATGCAGGATTTGTCTTTCGATTGCTACCGAACCGATCCTCAGTTGTTTGGCATTATTGATAGCTTAGTCAGGCTCGGCGGTATGCTAACCGAATCAGCTCCGGAAACTTATGTTCGCAGTCAATTGGAAACGGCCTACAACGGCTTGAAGAAGTATAAGGAAGAACGGATGAGCAGCCTTTAGCGCTGCTCTTTTTGTTTGTGTCTCCGGCATTTGCATGCTGAAATACATTTGGTATCATGATAGGGACGACTCATGACGAGGAGAGGTTCGAATGAAAGCCTTACTACTGAAAGCCCCCGGTAAACCGGATACACTAACCGTATCGGAATTACCGGTGCCGGAACCGGGTCCGGGAGAAATTCGGGTGCAGGTTCGCGCAGCAAGCTTGAATCCCATTGATTATAAAGTTTCACTGAACGGGCATCCCGACTGGGTCTACCCTTTCGTGCTCGGCGTGGATGTGGCCGGGGTCGTCGATACCGTCGGTGAAGGCGTCACGCAGTGGTCGCCCGGAGACCGCGTGGTGTATCACGGCAGCTTCGTTAAGCCGGGAGGCTATGCGGAGTACAGCGTCACCAAAGCGCACACGGCTGCTTCCATTCCTGAGGGCATAACGTTCGTGGAAGCCGCAGCTTTTCCTTGTGCGGGATTGACGGCTTATCAAGCACTGCAAAGAAAAATGCGTCTCCAGGCGGGCCAATCCATCCTGGTGCACGCCGGAGCCGGGGGTGTCGGCGGCTATGCGATTCAATTGGCGCGGACGTTCGGCGCTTCCACCATCATCACCACGACTTCCCCTGCCAACTTTGATTATGTGAAGAGCCTCGGAGCGCACTTGGCGATCGATTACAACCATGAGAACGTACGCGAAAGGGTCATGGAGGCGACTAACGGCCTTGGCGTGGATTGTATCCTCAATTCGATCAATCGAAGTACGGCCCAGGAGGATTTATCCATGCTGTCATTCGGAGGACAACTGGCTTGCATCGCCGGCGCTCCGGAAACGGTTGCCGACTTCCAGCCGTCCCACCAAACGTTCACGGTTCACAAAATGATGCTGGGTGGAGCACATGTATCCGGAGATGTCCGAGCCGAGCAAGAGCTTGGCCAAATGGCGGCCGAATTCATGGAGCTGATGACAGCTAAGAAGGTGGAGCCGATGGTAACGGAAGTCATCTCGCTGAAGGATGTGCCGGAGGCGCTGATCCGCTTATCGCAAAGACATGTCAGAGGCAAAATTGTAGCGGAGCTGTAAGCTCAGCCTGCCGGAGAAGGGTGTCCGGGACAAGCGTCCTGAGCCCTTCTTTTTTACTTTAGAAAAGGTTAGGGCGTGATTTTGTTGTTTCTGTTGAAAAAGTTTGCCTTTTGGCTCTCGATCATTAGCCTTGTCATAGGCTTAAACAACTACTGGGGAAATGACGATAAGAACATTCTCCTTATTGGACTTAACCCGTTCTTGAATTCCGTTGCATATACAGAGCCATTGCGACATTGGATATTCGATTATGATAGTGCGAAACTGGCTGCCGACAGTGCAAGTATCCGGGTTCGGTTTCCTGCTTACCTGATCCATGTCAGCTCTTTCTTCTTGGCAGGACTTATCATCGATTTTCTAATCTACCTGTTCAAACGCAAACAAACTTTTAAATAGGTTGGTTAGCACGTTTATTGTTCCATCCGGTCTCCGGAAGATCCCGTCTCACACCTGGGCGCTCTGTTTCCTTAGTCGGGTTCTCCGGTTTACTTTCCTATCATATAATCATTCTATGCCGATCAGCTCCTTCCAATTTTATTATGAAATCTCATATAACGAATGTAGGGGGAATCCAGTAATGGCTGCCATTATGATTGTTGACGACTCAGCGTTCATGCGGCTTATATTGAAAGATATGATACAAAAGTCGGGACACCGGTTGGCCGGGGAAGCGGAGAACGGCTGGACAGCGGTTCAAACTTACCGGGAGGTCGATCCGGATTTAGTCATCATGAACATCATCATGCCGGACTTAAACGGAATCGAGGCTCTCAAAAAAATAAAGAGCATCCATCCTTCTGCAAAAGTCGTGATGTGCTCCGCCATGGGAAATCAATATTATGTCATCGAATCCATTCAGGCGGGAGCGATCGATTTTATTATGAAACCGTTTGATGAGGCCAGAATGATTCATGCCATTCATAAAGCTCTCAGCTAGCAGGCAGGAAAAAATAACTATAGTTATTTTTCAATTGGCAAGCCGGAGTGCTGGAATTGGGGCGGCTATTTGTAAAGCGCTGGCTGGCGAAGGAGCCGATATTTTTTTTACATACTGGGTCGGCTATGATGAACAAATGCCATGGGGCGGCAATTGCGCGGAACAAGAGCAGCTAAGAAAAGAGATTCTCCGGCTTGGCGTTCGCTGCGAACATGCGATGGCCGATCTTGCCGATGTAAGAAGCATCCCTCACATCCTGAATCAGGTGGAGGAAGCTCTCGGAAAGCCGGCCATCCTTATTAATAACGCTTGCTATTCCGTGAACGATAATGCGGATACGATTACAGCAGAATCGTTAGACGCCCACTATGCGATTAACATAAGGGCCGTGACCTTGTTAAGCGTGGAATTTGCAAGAAGGTTTAATCAAGGCACCGGAGGAAGAATCATCAATATGACTTCCGGTCAATCTCTCGGCCCTATGGTCGGCGAGCTTTCGTATGCCGCGACGAAAGGGGCTATAGACGCTTTGACCCGAACTTTGGCAGCAGAGATCGGGTCAAAAGGCATTACGGTAAATGCCGTTAATCCCGGGCCGACCGATACGGGCTGGATGACGCCGGAAGTGCGGCGGGAGCTCGCCGGCCGTTCCCCTTTGGGCCGAGTAGGCCTGCCTCAAGACGCGGCGCGCCTCATCGCTTTTCTGGCGACGGAAGACGCCGGGTGGATGACCGGTCAAATCTTCCATTCCGATGGTGGATTTCAATGAGATAAAGAGAATGGCATAACCCTACGGCCACATCTGCCCGTGGTACGACATGTCCCAGAACATGTACTCGAACCGGGTCGTGTTCAAGAAGATCGTCTCCAGCTTCGCCAGCTCGGCTTCGGTCTTCCCGGCCGCGAGCGTATCGAGCAGGTCGATGCACCAGCCCGCCAATTCGCCATACTCCGGCGAGCTGTACATCCGGATCCATTCGCCGTACAGCTCATGTTCGGCCGCGCCGGGTATGGCGTTCAGTTCTTTGCCGATCTCCCAATACCCCCACATGCACGGCAGCAAGGCTGCCACCAACTCCGCGAGCGAACCGTTCTGCGCCTCATGCAGCATGTAATGCGTATACGCGAGCGTAATCGGCGAAGGCTCCGCCTCCTCCAGCTCGTCTTCCGAAATGCCGAAGCGAGCGGCGTAACTGCGGTGCAGCGCCATCTCATCGTGCAAGGTTGCATGCAGGAGCGCCGCAAACTTGCCCATCGTCCCGAGGTCTGCCGCTTTCACGGCGCCCAGCGCGAACAGCTTCGAGTACTCGATCAAATACAAGTAATCTTGAATCATATAAAACCTGAACTTCTCTTTCGCCAGCGTCCCGTTCCCCAGCTCTTGAACGAACGGATGATCGTGGTTTTGACGCCAAATCGGCCTCAGCTTTTGCTGCAAACGCTCTGAAAATTTCATGGCTAATCCCCTCCTGGACTTCCGGCACCGGCTTGTTGGTTGGATTGACATACAAAAAACCACTCTCCGCCGTGAAAGTGGTTGAACATGTCACCCTATATTGTAACATATCGATCGGGAAGAAGAAAATTTTATCAAACGATGTCAAACTCGATCCTGGCTGCATATATATAGGAGGGTTCATTTTTAATGATGAAGGAGCTGGCATTGTGGTAGAAACAACGGCAAGAGATGTACGTGAGGAAAAGGAATACGCAGAACGTGTATTGGATGACATGGGCTTGAATCAGATTGCCAACTGGCTGCGTGTGCTGCCCGAGGACCGATGGGAGGAATTGTTCGTCTTCTACTGGCCGACGCTGGCCAGGAAATGCGGCATCCGGACCTAATATCTTCTACATAAACACGCTCGTTTGCGCCGTCCGGCGCCTGCGGCTTGCCGGGCTTCCTCCGCAGAAGATGCGTCCGGCAAAGCCGCTTTTTTGTGTCGCCTGGCTGCCGCTAAAGCGTCCATTCGCCCGCAAGCAGTACGTAAAGCTCCATCAAGAACGCCTCCGCCGATACGAAACGGAGTTCGGCTTCGAGCTCCAGCTTGGCGGCCAGCCGCCCGGCGATCTCCGCGGCCAGAGCGTCGCGCTTGATTCGCGTCAGCGACGGAATCCGTTCCACGTAGGCGGACAGCAGCAGCCAGTCTTCGCGCTCCACCCGTCTGCGCTGCAGCTCCGTTAACGAAAGGTTGGGACGACCGGCCATCTCACGCTGATTCAGCCATTTCTCCGTTTGGCGGCGTCGATGCAGCTGTTCCCGGCGCGTGTCGCGCACAACGAGCGTGCCGGCGGCGAGATCGCCCAGCCTTTTATCCATCGGATGGAAAAAGATCCACAGCCCCCCCAGAAAATATAACCAAGGCAAGAAATCGATAAGCCGGAAAAAATTGCGGATGATCGCGGACAAGAAGGTGACCGGTTGGCCGTTCTCTTGAATGACGCGCAACCCCAACTGCTTCTTGCCTACTGTCTGGCCGTTCATATAATACTCGGCTAACACGAAGTACCCGCCGCTCAGCACCGAACTGAACACGATGATAAAGGCGAGTGCATATTCGCCCGGCATATCGTTCACGCCGATGCCCATGACCATGAGCGCCAGCCCGATCAGCAGGCACACCGCGCCGAATACGAGCATCAACAGCAGCACGTCGATCAGTTGTGCGGCCGTGCGGCTGCCGAGTCCGGCTGTACGGAATTGCAGCCGCACGTGCTCCGGCGTGACAACCGTCGCTTCCCGGTTATAGCTATCGTTCATTTCCCCACTCTCCTTCTTCTATTCATTGTGGTAGTATGAACTTATCGTTTTGAAGGAGGATGCTCCGTCTTATGGATATTCAGTACTTTATTCGTGAGCATAAGCCCGTTTGGTCCGAATTGGAACAGCTGCTCGAGCCGTTCGAGCGAAGCAAGCGGACGGTGCAGGCGATGCAGATCGATCGTTTGACACTGCTTTACAAAACCGCCTCGGCGCATCTGGCGTTCGCACAAACGTACTACCCGGGCGACGAAATCGTCCCCTTCCTGAATCAGCTCGTTTCGCGCGCGCATCAGGCGCTCTTTGCCGGGCAGCGCCAGCCGGCCGGCCGGCTGGCCGACTTTTTTAAAAGCCAGTTTATCGGCTTCGTGCTGGAGCGCAGACGGTTCATCGCCGCAGCCCTCCTGCTGTTCATCATCGGCGGACTTTCCGGCTTTCTCGCCGTTTGGTCCGATCCGTTGAATTTGTACACGGTAATTCCCGCTCAAATCGCGGAAAGCATCAATCCGCATCAAGTCGGACGGGGCCACGACGATCTCCAGAGCGCGGTCATGTCCTCGACGATCATGACCAACAACATCCGCGTCGCCGTGCTGGCGTTTGTCAGCGGTATTACGTTCGGCCTATTAACCGTCTACTTGCTGCTCTACAACGGCCTCTTGATCGGCGCCTTAACCGCCGTGTTTTGGCAGTCCGGCAACAGCTATAGGTTCTGGGCCTACATCCTGCCACACGGCATCATTGAGCTGGCCGCTATTTTTATCGCCGGGGGCGCCGGTTTGTATATGGGCTACCGGATGATTAACCCGGGACCGTATACGCGTAAATATATGTTCCTGCGCTCCGTAAAAGAATCGGCGCTGCTGCTCGTCGGTACGATCCCGCTGTTCGTCATCGCCGGTATCATCGAAGGGTACATCACCCCGTCCGGACTTTCGCTCGAAGCGAAGTACGCCTTCGCCGGGTTAACGCTGCTTGCGCTGGCCGTGTACGTCCTCTACGGCATCGCGAACGGGCGCAAGCTGCTGTTGGACGAAACTTCGCACGGACTTCACGCGCCGGACGTACAGCCGGAGCCGAAGCGCTCACCCGTCTAATTCGGCCGACGGTTTCGAGGCGCCTACAGCCTGTCGCCGGACTTCACGTCCAAGTACCGGTTGACGGCCGTCCAAGCGAGCTCGCCAACCGGGACGTCGACCACATCGATGCCCCCGGACGCCATCTCAGCCGCGTACGCTTGACGCTCCAACGTCATCTTGTGCGCCAAGCTTTTGACGAAAGCTTCGCGTTTGCCGCCCGTCTCCATGATCGTCCAACGGTGCAGCGCCTCGTCCCGAAGCCCGAGCAGCAGCAGGAGGTGCTGCTTTTGCATGCGCAGCAGCAGCGGACGGAGCTGGTCCTCGTACATATAATTGTCCATGTCGGAGAACAGCACGGTCAAGCTGCGCTTCTTCTGCACACGCATCAGATGATGCAGGGCGGAGGCGTAGCTGGACTCCACAAAATCGCTTTGCAGGTGGAAGAGCGCTTCCGTAATCGCCTGCAGATGGCCGGTACCCGTGCCGGGCGGCACGTAAGCTTTAACCCGGTTCGAGAAAGCCATCACCGCGACTTTATCCCCCTGCTTCAAGGCCACGGCCGCCAGCGACAGCGCCGCTTCGAGCGTCGCATCAAGCTTCGCGCGTCCGTCCAGTTCTACGCCCATCATGCGCCCGCAATCCAGCATAATCGTGACGACCTTCCCGCGCTCGGGCCGAAACACGTTCGTCATCAGGGCCCGGGACCGGGCCGACGCCCGCCAGTTGATCAGGCGCGTGTCATCGCCCTCCACATACTCGCGAATCATGTGAAACTCCGACCCGGCACGTTCCTTGCGGAACACCCGTTTCCCCTCCAAAATCAATTGATGCTGCACGGAAGCCAATATACCGCGAGCACCCGACATGTCCGGATAAATGCGAATGTCCTGCGCAACCGGCGCAACCAGCTGTTTCGCCCAAAGTCCAAGCGACCCGCGAATACGCAATCGGGCAAACCGGAACTTGTGAATCCCGCGCTCGCGTCCGCAAGTCGTATACAGGATCTCGGCCGATCTCCCCTGCCAGTCGGCAGCAAGCGATTCGACCGGCACGGCAAGGAACGACTGCGGCACATCGTCGGCAAGCTCAAGCCGCAGCGAAACCGGCCGGTCCGTCTCGACGCGCACCGCAACTTCGAAAGGCGCGTCCCGGTCCGCATGGCTCGGCAGATCGCGGCTCACCCGAACATGCCTTCTGCGCGGAAGCAGCGACAGGTCCAGCACGGATGCGCCGAGCAGCGCGCCGTTGACGAGCAAGAAGGCCGCTGCGCCCGCGCCGAGCGCATACCCGGCAGCGATCAACGCCGCGCCGCTGGCGGCGGCGGCCGCCATGCGGGGCGTCGGTACGATCATGCGCCGCTGTATCGCATCAGCGAGGGACCGGAATCGAGGCCAACGTTTCCTGGATGAAGTGGTCACTCGTCTCTCCCTCCAATTCAATCTGCGGCGTCAGCAGCAGCCGGTGCCGGAGCGCCGGTCCGGCTACCGTCTTGATGTCGTCCGGCGTCACATAGCGGCGGCCGTCGAGCAGCGCCCATGCCCGCGAGGCCATCAGCATCGCAATCCCAGCACGGGGACTTGCGCCAAGCAGCAGCCTTTTATCCTCCCGCGTCTTGCGGATCAGGGCGGCGATGTAGCCGATCAGCGCGTTCTGAACCACGACATGCGGCAGTTCAGCCCGCAGCGCCTTGAACTCGTCGAGCGACAACACCGCCTCTTGCGGCTGTTCCTGCACTGCGTAGAACGGCTTGTGGCCTTTCAATATGTTCAATTCCGCCTCCAGCGACGGATACGACACCGTTAATTTGAACAAAAACCGGTCGAGCTGCGCCTCCGGCAGCGGATACGTGCCTTCGTACTCCACCGGATTTTGCGTGGCGACGACAAAAAAAGGATCGGGCAGCGGATAGGTCGTGCCTTGAATCGTCACCTGCCGTTCCTCCATCGCCTCCAGCAGCGCCGCTTGCGTCTTGGGCGGCGTACGGTTGATTTCGTCGGCCAGCAGCAAATTCGTAAATACCGGCCCCCGTATCGTCTGAAACTCGTTGTCCCTCATATTAAAGATTGCGCTGCCGGTCATATCGCCCGGCATCATATCCGGCGTAAATTGAACCCGGCTGAACGACCCCTCCGTCAAATCGGCGAGCGTGCGCACCATCTTCGTTTTCCCAAGCCCCGGAACCCCTTCCAGGAGTACGTGGCCTCCGGCCAAAAAAGCGGTCAGCAGCAGGCGGATATTCGTCTGCTGTCCGATCACGATTCGTTCCATTTGCTGCAGCAGCTGTTGCATCGAACTTCACTCCTTCTCCAGATTGCGGATGACTTCATCGGCCTTCCGGCTGTCCATCTCCAACTGCTTCGGCGTATACGACACGGCTTCCTCCGCCGCCCTCCAGCAAGCGAGCAGCGCCGCGAGCCGGTCCACCGCAGCCTTATCCCAGTGACGCTTGGCTGCGGCCAGCACCTGGGCGTCGGATGCGTCGGTGCGAACGCCGAATCTGGCGCGCAGCCGGCTGCGCACGTACCGCTCCTGATGCGCCAGCGCTTCACGGGTCAGCCTGCCCCGCTCGTACCAGCCTGCCGCGGCCAGCAGCGTTTCGTCGCCGCGCCGCACCGTCCATGCGCGCGGCGTGAAGGCAGGTCCGAAGCGGACCGCTTTCCGCCACAGCCATAGCAAGACGGCAAGCAGCAGCTGCAGCAGCACGGCGAGCAGCCAGTCGGGGTACACGGCAAGCAGCCCCGGTTTGTCCTGCAGGCCGTGGTGGTATTCGTCAACCCAGAGCGCGCCGCTCGGCCGGTTCAAATACGGCCACAGCAGCTCGAAGTGCGAATGCTCAAGCACATGCTCGTTCATGGTCCATTCCGGCACGACGAACAGGCTCAGGCTGCCTTCGCCGACGGCGAGATGGCCGCCGATCACCCCGCGCGCATCGCGAAGCACCGGCTCCATGCCGCTCGATGCGTCCAGCCGGTAAGCGGACGCGACGCTGCCGGTGAACCCCGTCTCGGCCGGACGGCGCAGATCGGTTACCGGGACGACGCCGGGGTCCGGTTCGTCCAGTGCCGCTGCGGGAAACGTCGTCCAGCCCTCAGGAGAACTGTCGAACACCAGCAGCTCGTTGCCCCGCTCCACCCAGCCCACGATTTCTTCCCGCTCCCGCTCCGTCAAGCTGTAAGGCTGAAGGAGCACCAGCGTTTGTCCGGAGGCCTTCGGCAAGAACCGCCAAGGCTTCTGCCATCGTTTAACCGGGACGTTCTTCTCTTCCAACAACGTATATAACGCTTTCGTTCCGTCGCGATCCGCCGAAACCGACACATAGGCCGGCAGATCCGGCAAATCGGGCCGGACAAGCAGCCAGCCGATGCCGAGAAACGCGGCGACGCTAAGGACGAGAGCAATCGGCGTCTTATTTCGTTTCAGCATGACCCGCCCCTTCCCGGACAAGCGAAGCCAGCAGCTCCGTCATCCGCTCGTAATCGCGCGCCTCTGCTTCTCCGCGTCCGTAATACACATGCTCGAACAGCCGGGCCGCTTCGATAAAGGACCGGGCGGCGGCAGGCTCGCGGTCGTGCAGCTCCTCCGCATATTCGCGGTTCGTCTTCCACGTCTGGGCCCGTACCCAGTCCCGTTCATTCATGAGCAGCAGCAGCGCCAGGAACGCGTGCCGCACCGCTTCGGGGTAATCCCCGGCGGCGGCGAACCGCTGCGCTTCCTCGGCCAGCCTTGCGGAAGACCGGTCCAGCTCGACTGCGCTGCGGAAAACAATCCGGCGCCGGCTGCGCCGCTCGAGAATCAGAAGGCGCATCATCCACAGGATGGCGGCGGCCAGCGCGGCCAGCAGGAAGCCCAACAGGAGGTACGCGACCACATTCGGCGTTCCCGGCGCTATATCCAGCTCCGGGAACAGGTCGGCAATCTTCTCCAGCTTCTCCTGCAGCCATTCGAAGATCGGGTTGCCGCTGCGTTCCCGCATATAGGCGGTATATTCGTCGCGGTTTAGAATCTCCTGCAGCTTCTCTTTATCCGTCTGGACTTCGGCTTTATTCATCGGTCTTTTTCGTCTCGGTCATTTTCGTCTCCACGGCGCTCCAGTCGGTCGGGCCCTCGTCCTCCGGACGATCATCACCTGCATTGCCCGGCATCGCCGCATCCGGGTCCTTATGCCCGTTCACGTTCGGCAGGCTGCGGGCAAGCATCTGTTCCAAATCGGTGCCCTCGCTGCGCAAGCGCAGATCGAAATAAATGACCGCATACGGGATCATGTAGAACGGCGTGATGAGCAGAGACAACAGGACGTAGATCAGCTGGCCGAGCAGCGACATTTTGAACACCGACACAAGAAGCGCATAGATGCCGAGCAGAAATACGGTATAAATGACCGTCAACACCAAATAAATGGCGAATATACGCCAAAAGCTGCCCCTCGTCAGCCTCCAGCTGCGGCGCAGCGCCTGTCTCTCCTTCTCCACGGCGACAACCGGCAAATAAAAGCCGAATCGCACGACGAAGTAGCTGACAACGGCCAGCACGGCGAAAAGCGCAAGCAAATAGAGAATGACGATCAGCGCCACAAACGCGATGCCGCCGCCTAACGGATCGGCGCCCATCCTCGTAAAGGCTGCTCCGAAACCCGTGCCGACGATGGCCAGCACCCCGAACACAGCGACAAACACGATAATTAGGCCGATATAGATCCCGGTTACAATCAAGCCGAACAAAAACGTATTGCCGACCATCCGCCAATAGGGCGTGAACGATTGGCGGAGCAGGTCTCCGAAACGAATGCTCTCGCCTTTGCCTGCCGCGTTCACCAAGTGCAGCTGCGCAGCCACCGACGACGGAAAGAACGCCAGTATATACAGCGGCATGAGCAGGGCAAGCCCGGCAAGCCCGCCCGACATTTCCGCCTGTCCGCTCCTGTTGCCATTCAAGAAAAGATCGAATGAACCGGAAATCGAATGCTCGCTTTGCGGGAGGAACGAAACGCCGCTCATGTCGTACAACAGCACGTTTTGCACGAAATAAAACGGTCCGAAGAACAATAACGCAAGAAGATATGTCATGGTGAAATGTTTGCGGTACAGCTGAAAGCTTCTGTCCAAAATCGTCCCGACGCCCATCGGCTTGTTGAATAATTCCATCCTGGCATCCTCCCGCTTACATATTCGCCATAATTATACACGAAGGCAGCAGCCGTGGCACCAAAAATTACAGCCGCCGCAACAAACAGAAAGCCGGCTTTCCCCGGGAAGCACCGGGCAAAAGCCGACTTCTTTGTTCGTGTAATGGGCGCCAAGCTCTGAAAGCAGCGCGCTTGCCTTACCCCGCGCTCTGCGAGTGCAAATACAGCTGCTCGTAGTAGCCGTGCAGCTCGAGCAGCCCGCGGTGGTCGCCTTCCTCGACAACTTCGCCTTGGCGCATGACGAGGATGCGGTCCGCCTGCATGATCGTGGACAGCCGGTGCGCAATGACAAGCGTCGTCCGGCCTTGCGAGACGACGTGCAGCGCGGACTGGATGAGCTGCTCCGTATGCGAGTCCAGATTGGCCGTCGCTTCGTCGAGAATCAAAATTTTCGGCTGGAACACGAGGATGCGCGCGAACGAAATCAACTGGCGCTCGCCCGCGGACAGCCCGCTGCCCCGTTCCGACAACCGCGTGTCGTAGCCGTCCTTCATGCGGCGGATGATCGCATCCGCTCCGACAAAGCGACAAGCGTCGATGACGGCCTCGCGCGAGATCGATTCATCGAACAGGCGGACGTTGTCGATGATGCTGCCCGAGTACAAATACGGCTCCTGCTGCACAAGTCCGATCATCCGGTGCAGCGTCGCCTGCGGGATATCGCGAATGTCCGTACCGTCAATCTTCACGCTGCCCCGGGTCACGTCGTAAAACCGGCACAGCAAGCCGATCAGCGAGCTTTTGCCCGCGCCGGTCGTACCGACAATACCGATCATTTCGCCCGGCTGGATATGTAAATCGACATTGCGTAAGACCGGGACGCCTTCCTGATAAGCAAAGTGCACATGGTTAAAGTCAATCCTCCCGCGCACCGAACCCAGATCGATGCGGGCAGGCTTCGCCGCATCCCTCACCTCCGGCCGTTCCGAGAAAATATGCCAGATCCGGTTCACCGACACCGTAGCCGATTGCAGCGTGTTCCACTGCTGCGTAATCGTGTTGATCGGCTGGAAAAACAGGCGGATGTACGTGATGAACGCATACAACACGCCGAATTCGATACTTTTGTCGAATACGGCGATGCCGCCGAGCCACGTGACGAACGCGACCGACAAGTTGCCGAGCATATCGAACGAGCGGTTAAACAGGACGCTCGTGCGGATCTCGCGCAAATTCGAGCGATAGTAGCTGCGGTTTTTATCGGTAAACTGCCCCTGCTGCTCCTGTTCCTGATGGAACGCTTGAATGACATTCATCCCGGCCAAATTCTCGGCGACGAACGCCACCATACGCGATAAATTCGTCCGCGCCATCTGGTACGTCTTGCGCATATACGAGCGGAAAGAGACGGCAATCAGCGCGATCACCGGCAGCAGAATCAAGCAGTACAAGGTCAGCTCCACGTCCAGCTGAAACATCATCACGATGATAAACACCAGCGTCATCCCGTCGCGCACCAGACTTAAGAGCACTTGATTAAAAAATTGGTTCAACGTCTCGGTGTCGCTCGACACGTGCGTGATCAAGCTCCCGCTCGGCATCCGGTCGAAGTAGGACATCGACAGCTTCGAGATGTGCTCGAACAGCTCCTTGCGGATTGTCGCGACGATGCTCTGTCCGGCGTGCTGGAGCAAATTGTTCTGCAAGTACGTGAACAGCAAGCTCGTCAACGACAATCCCAAATAGACGGCGCTGATCATCACCAGCGTCCCGTAATTCGTATCCCCGATCATGAGATGATCGTCGATCGCGATTTTAACCAAGAACGGCTGGAGCAAGTCGGCGGCGATCGCCAGCAGCACACAGACGACCATCAAGCCGAACGTCAACCGGTGCGGCTTCGCGTAGCCGAGCAAGATACGAAACGCCGACTTATACTGCGTCGGCGTCTCCGGAGCGCCGTCCATGGTCGAATCCCTTCTAGGATCCGGAACCGGGCGTCCGAATTCCTTCGGCATAGTGGCTCCCCTCCTCTTGAATGGCGTGTAAAACCGCATAAATCCCCGGCTGAGCCAGCAGCTGCTGATGAGTTCCCCGCTGCACGATGCGCCCTTCGTCCATCACGATAATTTCGTCGGCGTGCTGAAGCGCGCTGATCCGATGCGCGATCAATATCGTCGTCTTGTTCCGGCGTTCGGCGCGGATGGTCTCGATTATTGCCTTCTCCGTTACCGCGTCGACCGCGCTCACGCTGTCGTCGAGAATCAGAATCGGCGAATTTTTGATCAAGCCGCGGGCCAGGCTTGTTCGCTGCCGCTGCCCGCCGGATAACGTTACCCCGCGCTCGCCGAGCATCGTCTCGAACTGATCGGGGAAAGCGATAATACTGGCGTAAATTTGCGCTTGCTTCGCCGCGCGTTCCACCTCGCCAAGCGACGAGTCCCGGCGGTAGAAGGCAATATTGTCGCGAATCGTCGTGCTGAACAGGAACCCTTCCTGCGGCACATAGGCGATTTGCGTCCGCAAGCTTTCCAGCGTCATCTCGCGGATGTCGACGCCGCCGATGCGGATCGCGCCGGCCGGCGGATCGTAGATGCGCAGCAACAGCTTCGCCAGCGTCGTCTTGCCGCTCCCCGTCTTGCCGATGATACCGAGCGTCTTGCCCGGCTCAATCGTCAAGTCGATGCCGTGCAGCGCATCCTTGGCCGCATCCGGATAAGCGAACGACAAGCCGCTGACGCGAATGCCCGAGCGGTCTAAATTGACCGGCTTCGCTCCCTCATCTTCCGCAATGTCAGCCGGCCGCGCCAGCAGGTCGTTGATCCGTTCCAACGAGGCCCGCGACCGCAGGACCGTGTTGATGACATTGCCGATCTGCTGCAGCGGGTTGACCATCATCCGGATGTACAGCGTCAGCGCGACGAAATTACCGAGCGTAATGCGGTTTTCGATGGTCAAATACCCGCCGTATGCGATCGTCACGACAAGTGAAAGCGCGCCGAGAAACGGGATGATCGCCTGGAATAACGACGATACCCGTACCAGGCGCAGCTGGTTGTCGCGAATGCGGTCCACGGACTCCCCGAAGCGCCTGATCATAATCGGCTCGACGGCGAATTTCTTGGTCACGCGGATGCCAGCGAACTGCTCCTCCGCCGACTCGGTCATCTTCCCAAGCGATTCCTGTACGCTTAAGGATCGCATACGGATGACAGGCCCAAGCTTGACAACGACGAACGGGATGATCAGCAGCGGCGCGATACAGACGGCGATCAAATAAAGCGGGATCGCGCTGATTGCCATCATCGTGACGGCGGCCGCAATCAGCATGACCGCGTTTGTCGTCTGATTGATCCCGAGCGAGATCGATTCCCGAATGGAGGTTACATCGTTCATCACGTAGCTGAGCAGCTTGCCGACCCCGTGCTGCGAATAGAAGCTTTCGCTCAGCTGCGTGAAATGGTCGAACAGCTTTTTGCGGGTCACAAACTCGAAATAACGTCCGATCCGCATAATGATGTACTGGCCGACACCCCCGAACAACGCGAACGTCACCCCGATGCCAAGCAGCATCAAGCTGTAATCGACGATGACGGGCGGTGTTAACTCTGCCCGCTGCAGCTGATCCGTAAAGCTGCCGAGCAGCTTCGGGTAGTAGGACTGAACAATGTTGGCCGTCGCAATGAGCGCGATTGCAAACGCAAACTGACGCCACTTGGATCGTACGAAATCGAACAATAATCGTTCTGAACTCAAGACGCGTCACATCCTATGGGTGGTTTTGGGCGGTCGTTCGACCAGAACCCAACCGACTGTCTGTCCTGGAGGTTGATTCGGCCGCACTTCATTCGGAGCAACGGCATCATGGCCGCCCGCTGCGGCACTTGCATCCGCGAAGCCTGCAGCCCGGGAATCTGATGAAAACGGTTTATGCCGATCATAAGCTGCTTCAATATTTTAACATACGATCCGCCTCTGCTGAACACCTTGCGAAAAAAGTTCCGCCCGATGAGCCTAGCGCGTGGCGCGATGACGAGACGACACAGACGACCGCCATTGTACATGGGCTTCAACAGGGGATGAGTGCGGGGCCAAAAATAAAAGCAAGCCGCCCCCTTGTCCCGCATAGATTAGACCGATAAGCACTAACAAGGATACAAGCACTTAATCCATACACATGGAGGGGATGCCTTATCGAACCCAGCCTTATCCTGATCGGCGCCTTCGTCGGGATGCTCGTCGGACTGACAGGCGTTGGCGGAGCCGCACTCTTAACGCCGCTTCTCATCACCATTGGCGTACAGCCGGCAGTGGCCGTCGCCACTGATTTATTTTACAGCTCGGTCACGAAGCTGTTCGGCAGCGTTCAGCATGTCCGGCAACAAACCGTAAACCTGCCGTTAGTGAAGCAATTCGCGCTAGGCAGCCTACCGGGCGCCGCGGCTTCGATCCTGCTGCTGAAAACATACCCGCCCCTGCATGCCTATCAAGATACGATCATCAGGAATACGCTAGGGATTATGCTCATTGTCGTTGCGCTGCTTAATTTGGTCAAGCTGTGGCTGGGGGACGAAGCCACCGGCGCCATTCAAGACAAGCCGCTGGAAGGGAAGCTGGTCCTGACGATCAGCATCGGCTTTGTCCTCGGTTTTCTGGTCGGCCTCACTTCCATCGGCTCAGGCTCGTTGTTTGCGCTGGCGATGATGTTCTTTTACCGGCTTACCGCCGCCGAGCTCGTCGGCACCGACATCGTCCATGCCTTCCTGCTCGTGTCGGCGGCAGGCCTCATGCATGCGGGTCTCGGGCATATCCATTACGGACTTGCTTTCCAGCTGCTGATCGGCTCGGTTCCGGGCGTTCTACTCGGAAGCCGTCTCTCGGCGAAAATCCCGGCGAAGCCGCTGCGCACCGCCATGGCCGCCATCATTCTGCTCAGCGGCATCAAGCTGCTGTAATCCCTTGACCTCTGTGCCCTGGACCTTATTCGCCATCGGGACCGAGGCGATCCTTTTATTCTCGATCGGTTTGGCCACAGCGACCGTCGGCTTCTGGATCACCCGGATCGCCGAGCTGCAGAACATCACCGAGGACGCCGCCCGCACGGCCGCGCAATATCCGCTTGCGCTCTATCCCAAGTGGCTGCAATCGCTGCTCCTTGTCGTCGTGCCGGTCGGCTTCGTCAGTTACGTCCCTTCTCTTTACATTGTGCGGGGCGAATACGGCGTCTGGCTGCTTGCGGGGACGGCATTGGCCGCTCTTCTGTGCTTGGCGGGCAGCTTGGCGTTCTGGCGCTACGGATTAACAAAGTATTAAAGTACGGGGAGTTAGGGAGGCGGCAATAAACCTTGAGCGCTCCATCGAGGATAGAAGTCAATCATATGTCTAAGCCATTTAAAACCCCTGTCGTTCGCGAAGGTCCATGGGCCGGGCTGCGCACGTTGTTCTCCCGCGAATATCGGGTGAAGGAAGCGGTGCGCGATATCAGCTTCTCGATCGAACCGGGCGAGTTCGTCGGGTACATCGGTCCGAACGGCGCCGGCAAATCGACGACGATCAAGATGCTGACCGGCATCCTGCATCCGACGTCCGGCACGGTGCGCATCGGCGGGGACAGCCCTCATCGGGACCGGCGGCGCGTCGTCCGCCGGCTCGGCGTCGTGTTCGGACAGCGCAGCCAGCTGTGGTGGGATTTGCCGGTTAAAGACTCGTTCGATATTTTAGCGGAGATGTACCGGGTCGAGAGCTCGGTAAAACGCCGTCGGCTCAAGGAGCTGTCGGACCTGCTCGACTTGCGTGAATTTTGGGAGACGCCGGTGCGCAAGCTGTCGCTCGGCCAGCGGATGCGCGCCGATTTGGCGGCGGCCCTGCTGCATGACCCCGACCTGCTATTCCTTGACGAGCCCACGATCGGGCTGGACGTCTCGGCGAAGCGGAACATCCGTGCATTCCTGAAGACGCTGAACCGCGACTTCGGCAAAACCGTCCTGCTCACGACTCACGATATGGACGACATCGAACAGCTGTGCGGCCGGGTGATGGTCATCAACCATGGCAGGCTCGCCTATGACGGCACGACCCGTCAGCTCCGCGAGATGATCGGACTGCCGACCGTCATCCGCGTCACCTTCCGCGGCGCCTTCCACATTCCGGCGCCGTCCGAGACGGAATCGCTGCCGTTCCGCATCGCCGAAACGTCGGAAAGCGGGGTCGTCATCGAGGGCAACCGGCAGGACGCGAAAGCGATGGACATGCTGCGGGAGCTGAGCCGCTGGGGCGAAACCCGACGATATTCTTATGGAGGACCCGGCTTTCGAAGACGTGATTCATCGCGTTTACTAGCCTAACAACCGGGAGATAAGGGGCATCCGCTGTAAAAAAGCCGTTGAACTCCAGCTGGCCGGAGTTCAACGGCTTGTTCATCTTGTTCAGTCGGTCAGCTTACACTGCCCGAGCGGAACGACTTTCGTTTTATGCTTCAATTTATAGCCGATCCAGATGGCGGCAAACAACGGCAGGCCGATGAACGAGGAAAGCAGGCCGTACCAATCGATTTCTTCCCCGGTTACCGCCGCATACCCTTGCCCGAACATGACGAACAAACAAAGCACCAAGGCAAATAACGGCCCGAACGGAAACCACTTGGCCTTGAACGGCAGCTCGCTCAGCGAGTGACCTTGCAACAGGAAGGCCTGGCGAAACCGGTAATGGCTGACGGCTATGCCGAGCCAGGCGAGAAACCCGCACATCCCCGACAAATTCAGCAGCCAAATGTACACGATCCCGTCGCCGAACAGCGAGGTGAAGAACGCGAGCATCCCGATCGCCGCCGTCACGGCAAGCGCCGCAACGGGTACGCCGCGGCGGTTCAACGACGCCAGCAGGCGCGGCGCCTTGCCTTCCTTGGCGAGCACCCAGAGCATCCGAGTGGAGGCGTACATGCCCGAGTTCCCGGCGGACAACACCGAGGTCAGAATTATCGCGTTCATGACCGAAGCGGCGAACGCAAGACCCGCATTTTGAAATACGATGGTAAACGGGCTGACCGCAATGTTGGCGACATCGCCGTTAATCAGAACCGGGTCCGTATACGAGATCAGCATCCCGATAACGAAAATCGCAAGGATGTAGAACAGCAGGATGCGCCAAAACACTTGGCGGATCGCTTTCGGAATGTTGACACGCGGGTTATCGCTCTCCCCTGCCGCAATCCCGATCAGCTCCGTCCCTTGGAAGGAGAAGCCTGCCGCCATAAAGACGCCGAGCACCGCCATGAAGCCTCCGTGAAACGGCGCGTCGCCTTCCGTAAAATGACGGAAGCCTATGGCCTCGCCGCCGATAATGCCGACGATCATCAACAGGCCGACGCCGATGAAAACGATAACCGTCACCACTTTAATGAGCGCAAACCAGTATTCCGATTCCCCATACCCCCGTACGGACAAGTAATTGAGCCCGAACATGAAAGCCAGAAACAGGACGGACCATGGCAGCGACGGCGTATCCGGAAACCAAAACTTCATTATAAGCCCGGCCGCCGACAGCTCCGCCGCGATCGTAACCGCCCAGTTGAACCAATAGTTCCATCCCAGCGCAAAACCGAGCGCCGGATCGACAAACCGGCCGGCATAGGTGCTGAAAGAGCCGGATACCGGCATCCATGCCGCCATCTCGCCCAAGCTCGTCATCAGGAAATAAACCATTAAACCGATGGCCGAATAGGCCAGCAAGGCCCCGCCCGGACCGGCGGAATGAATCGCCCCTCCGCTGGCCAGGAACAGTCCGGTACCGATCGATCCCCCGATCGAGATCATCGTCAAATGGCGGGCCTTCAATCCGCGCTTCAATTCGTTCGCCCGCTGCGGCGCTGCTGTGTGCTTCTTGTTGTCCATAGTCGTCCCCCGACATCGTTCGCCGTGATGCATTTTCTTGCTGCAATCAAGGGTCTTCGTCATGTTATGTTCTTCTTTTTACAAAACATTTATTAGTTTACGGAAAATTAGTCGGGGAAACAATAAGTTAATTCTTCCAGAAATGATTCCAGCAGATCGGTCGGCCCCGCAGCGACCAAATCTTTCAGCGCTCATGAAAAAAAGCCCCCGATGGTCATCAGGAGCTTCGTCATCCACGATATAACGATTTTGCAAACCGTTTTGATTGTTAGTCACGAGGTTCGGCCCCGTTGGGCTGACGTTTCGGGATGTTCACCTATTCGCCGGCGCTATTCCGGCAGCGCCAGCTTGCCCATGACCGTCTGCCGCGCGGCTCCCGTGGCGGACGGAAGATTGTTCGGCTCGCCGTGAAGCAGGTTGTTGCCGAACACGGCGAAGCAAATCGCTTCCTTGGCGTCGTCCGAGACGCCAAGCGATGCAGCGGTGCGCACCCGCTGCCCCGGCAGCAGGTCGCCAAGCATGCGCAGCAGCGTCCGGTTGTGCGCGCCGCCGCCGCTGGCGACGACCTCGGCGATCGCCTGGCCGGGCAGCACGAAGTCGCGATAGCTCTGCGCGATGCTGCGGGCGGTGAACGCCGTGAACGTGGCGACGATGTCCTCCGGCTGCAGGCCCGCCGCCCGCATGCGGGACATCCACGCGTTCGCATACGCTTTGCCGAACAGCTCGCGGCCGGTCGTCTTGACCGGCTCCAGAGCGAAGTACGGATGACTCAGCATCTCGCCGAGCAGCGCCTCGTCTGGCCGTCCGGCCGCCGCCCAAGCGCCGTCCGCGTCATACGTCAGTCTGCCGTCCGTCAGCTCGAGCACGGCCTGATCGATCAGCATGTTGCCCGGCCCCGTATCGAAGGCCGTCACCTGCTCCGGCTTCGCGCCCGCGGGCAGCACCGCGCAGTTGCCGATGCCGCCGATATTTTGCGCGATGCGGCCGACGTGCTCGTCACGGAACAGAATCAGGTCGCCATAAGGCGTAAGCGGGGCTCCCTGCCCGCCGACGGCCATATCGGCGGTGCGGTAATCGCCGGCGACCGGCCGGCCCGTCAGCTTCGCGAGCACCGACAGATCGCCGATCTGCAGCGTTGAGCGAACGCCGAACGGGTCGACCGCCGCTTCCGCCGCGACCGGGATATGCCAGATCGTCTGGCCGTGCGAACTGATCAGATCGATGTCCTCCAGCCGCAGCCCCGCGGCCGCGGCCGCTTCCCTCGCCGCCTCGGCAAAGCGCTCCGCCATGTAAAAGTTCATCGCGCATATGTCCGGCGTCGAAGAGTGATCCGGGCTGCAAAGCCGCTTCAGCTTCTCCCGAAGCGGTTCCTCATACCGGACGCTGTGATAATGCACCAGCTCGATTCGCGAATCGAGCCCGCTTCCTGCGATCCTTACGACGGCGGCGTCGATCCCGTCGAGCGAGGTACCGGACATAAGCCCGACGATGAGACGCTCCGGCTTGTGTAAAGCGGCCTGCAGCCAATGGATCATACGGCGTCTCCTCCTTGGCTGCCGTCAGCACCCGAACCCGCCGCAGCTTGCCCGCCAAGAGAGATCGGCAGTCGGCCGGCGGCAGGAATGCCGCCAGTCAGCACCTTGGCCGCGCTGCGCAGCGCCAGCGGCCGGCTCTCGTAAACGGCCATGAATGCGCCGACATCGGGAAACGCAAGCAGATCGTAAGGGCTGCGCAGCGCGACGACGATCGGATCCTTCCCTCTTGCCTGCAGCGCCCTTATCAATTCAGCCTGATCCGGCTCCAAATAGGCGTTATACGTCGCCACGACGACCTGATCGGCGAACAGCGCGCTGCGCACCAGCTCCTCCTTGAGCTCGCCAACTTTGCGGAGTGGCACGAGCCATTCCGTTTCGCAAGCGCCGAGCTCCACAAGCGCTTTGCCCAGCGAAAGCGGGGCCTCCAGCAGCTCGTCGACCTCCGATTGAACGGCAGCCTCCACCGAGATCACGACCAGCGAACGGTCCTTCGCAAGCGGCAGCAGTCCGCGCTCGTTGCGCACGACCGTGATGCTCGCTTCGCTGATGCGCTGCGCCGCCGCCAGATGCGCCTCGCAGCCAACGAGCGGCGGCACAAGAGCCGGCTCGACCGCTTCGTCTTGCGGCTCCTCTGCCGCTGTTCCCCCCGGCACGCCGCCAGCCGCGGCCGGTGCCAGCACGCCGCGCCGCGCCTTCAGCGCCAGCAGCCGCTCGACCGAGCGGTCGATGCGCTCCTCGCGGATGCGTCCGGCTAGCACCGCCAGCCGCAGCGCTTCCAGCGCCCCCAGCTGACGCTCATGGCTGTGGCTGATGAGCACAAGGTCGGCCCCCGCTTCGACCGCCATAACGGCAGCCTCCACCGTGCCGAAATGCTCGGCGATTGCGTTCATCTCCAAACAGTCGGTCATGATGACGCCCTGATAGCCGAGCTCCCCGCGAAGCAGACCGGTCAGCGCCGCATGCGACAGCGTCACCGGCAGCTTCGCCGGCTCGTACGCCGGAAATACGATATGCGCCGACATGATGGCGTCGACGCCGGCCGCGATCGCCTCCCGGAACGGCCGCAGCTCAACCTGCTCCAGCCTTTCGAGCGGATGCGCGACCGTCGGGAGAGCGAGATGCGAATCCACATACGTATCCCCGTGGCCGGGAAAATGCTTGGCTGTCGCCACAACGCCGGCCTCTTGCAGCCCGCGGATCGTCGCAACGCCTAATTCCGCCACGCGGCCCGGATCTTCGCCGAAGGAGCGCACCCCGATAACCGGGTTGGCCGGATTGTTGTTCACATCCAGAACGGGGGCAAAGTTCAGGTTAATTCCAAGCGCCTTCAGCTCGCGGCCGCTGATCGAAGCCGCTTCATAGGCGTCTTCGGCGGAGCCGCCGGCCGCAATCGCCATGGCACCCGGCATCAGCGCAACCCCGTCGGTGATCCGCGCGACCATGCCGCCCTCCTGGTCGATGCTGATCCACAAGGGAAGCCGCCCGGCGATCGATGCGGCCGCTTGCAGCGACCGGTTGAGCCGGGCCACCTGCTCCGTGCTCTGCACATTACGGGCGAACAAGATGACGCCGCCGACCGCTTCGTCGCGAATCAACCGCTCGATATCGGCCGACGGCTCCGTGCCGGTGAAGCCGCACAGCACCATTTGCCCGATCTTCTCCTCCAGCGTCATCCGTTTCACGAGTTCCGCGGCCGCTACAGCCGCTGTTTCCGCTTTGTCCCCTGCTTCCCCCGCGCTCCGTTCCACTACGTCCATCCCGATTTCCTCCCCTTCCGGGTTGTTAAATAAAGTGCATTACATATACAGTAAATAACCGCTCCGCTCCTTCTTCCAACCCTCTATGTTGGCTTCGTAACGGTCCAGCACCCGGCGCAGTCCGCCGTCTTCCGCCAATTCGGCGGCTACCAGCGAATCCCCCGTCAATAAATCGATGAACGCCTTTCCGCCTTCGCGGACCGGGGGTAGAAACCGGAACGTCTCCGGGTACAGCTTCTGCATCGACCGGAGCAGCGTCAGACCTGCCCGGACCGATTCGAAAACATCCGGCTCGGTCACATACAGCCGAACCCCTCCGCACAGCTCGCCCTGATGCTTGGAGAACGTCGGCGAGAAATAAAGCGGATGCGCGTGCACCCCGGCCAGTCCGAACGAAGCGAATTCGCGCGCGAGCCGTTCGCCGTCGATCCAAGGCGCTCCTACCGTTTCGAACGGACGCGTCGTGCCTCGTCCTTCGGAAACGTTCGTGCCCTCGAACAAACAGGTGCCTGCGTAGACGCGAACCGTGTCAAGCGTCGGCACGTTCGGCGACGGCACGATCCACGGCAAGCCCGTCTCATCGAACCGCATGCCCCGCTTCCACCCTTCCATCGGTACAACCGTCAGCGCGCACGGCTGCTCCAGCCGGTCGTTAACCCACCCGGCGTACTCGCCGATCGTCATGCCTGTCGCATACGGCGTTCCGGCGACCGCCCCGACCATTGACTCGTATCCGGGCTGCAGCAGCCCGCCTTCAGCCCGGAGGGCGCCGAGCGGATGCGGACGGTCCAGCACGTACAGCGCACGCCCCGTTTGGGCGCAAGCCGCCATCATGTACACAAGCGTCGATAAATAAGTATAGAACCGGACGCCGGTATCCTGAATGTCAAAGAGCACGGCATCGACGCCTTCCAGCATGGCAGCGTCAGGCTTCTTGCGCGTGCCGTACAAGCTGTAGACCGGGATGCCGAGCTCCGGATGCTCTTCGTCTTCGAAGCGAACGCCGGCCTGCCGTTCGCCGCGCAAGCCGTGCTCGCAGGCAAAGAGCGCGGACAACCGCACCGAAGGCATCTCCGCGCACGCGGCAAGCGTCGTCCGGAAACGGGCGTCCACGCCCGTCGGGTTCGTCAGCAAGCCGAGTCGCAGCCCGCTCAGCTTCGCCGCGATGCGAGGAAGCAGATCGGCGCCAGCCGCAACCCGCGCCTTCATCCGGCTATGCCCCCCCACGTCTTCCCGCCTTGGTTCTCCGCCTTCTCCTCGCGCCCGGCGAGCACGTTACGGGCAACCATATTCGAGTATACGGCCGCCATTCCGGCAAACAGGAAGGCGAAACCGACGACGGTCAATCCGAGCAGCACCGTGACGCACAGCAGCTGCAGGAAAGCCCCGATCGTATACCCCGGATGGGTGACAGTCAGCTTCACGCTGTGGCCTACGGCGCGAAATACAGGCTCGTTCTCCTGCACGATGAGCGGCAGCGTATACAGCTGAGATACGAAGAACATCGTCACAAAGTAAGTCTGGAAGATGGCCAGGGCCCAGTGCAGCATGCCGTCCTTCTGCCCGTAATACCACCAGGTGGAGGCCAGAATCAGCACGAACAACGAGCACAGCAGGCCGAAAACGGCCGACGGGATGAAGAAACGAACCGCCCCGGCGAACACATCCTTCAGCCTCGGCCGTTCGCCCGCCACCATCCGGTGAGCCGCATAGAAGACGCCTGCCAGCAGCGGAGCATAGACGACCGGCACCAGCAGAAGCGCCGTTCCCGCCGAGAACAAAAATACGAGCGGCATCAGTACAGCCGAGCTGACCGCGCTGAACAGAAATACCGCGATCATCTCCCGGTACACCAGGCCGCCGGCCTGTACGATCAGTTGACTTAAACTGCGCATGCAGCCTTTCCCTCCTTATTCAAGCCCCGCAATCGTTACAGTATGATGCGCACTTCGGTATCCGGATTGAAGAAATGCGCCTTGCTCAGATCGATAATGAACGTCTTCAGCTGTCCGATCGAAGCATTCGTCTCCGGGTGCACCTTAGCCGTTACCATCCGCTCACCGACACGGAAATAAACCAGATTTTCCGAGCCCAGGTGCTCGACGACCTGTACGGTAGCCGACAGCTTGTGCTCGGGAGAGACGTGCAGCGCAAAGTCTTCGCCGAAAATGTGCTCCGGGCGAATGCCCAAGATAACGCTCCGTCCTTCGTACGCCTTCATGCTCCTTGCCATCCGCTCCGGCAGCGTGAATGCCGCGCCTTCCACGATCGCCTTGTCCCCTTGGATCTGCGCGTCGATGAAGTTCATCGCCGGGGAGCCGATGAACCCGGCGACGAACATGTTGCTCGGGTTGTTGTACAGCTCCGTAGGCGGCGCAATTTGTTGGATGACGCCGTGGTTCATCACCACGATGCGCTCCCCGAGCGTCATCGCCTCAACCTGATCGTGCGTCACGTACACGATCGTCGCGCCGAGCCGCTTGTGCAGCTCCGACAGCTCCACGCGCATCTGAATGCGCAGCTTCGCATCCAGGTTGGACAGCGGCTCGTCGAACAAGAACACCTGCGGATCGCGGACGATCGCGCGTCCGACGGCAACGCGCTGCCGCTGCCCGCCGCTCAGCTCCCGCGGCTTTCGCTCGAGCATCTCGTCAAGGCCCAGGATCGAGGAGGCGGACTTCACCTTCTCTTCGATTTCGGCTTTGCTTTTTTTCAAATTTTTCAAACCAAACGACAGATTCTCGCGAACGGTCATATGCGGATACAGCGCATAATCTTGAAACACCATCGCGATATCGCGGTCTTTGGGATGAAGCTGGTTGACTACCCGGTCGCCGATCAGAATATCGCCGCTCGTCTGCTGCTCCAGTCCGGCGATCATTCGCAGCGACGTCGTCTTGCCGCAGCCCGACGGGCCGACGAACACGACGAATTCTTTATCCTCAATGACGAAGCTCGAGCCCGCTACCGCCGTAAAACTGCCTCTTTTGACATCCTCATATTCCTTACGGACATTTTCGAATACAACGCGAGCCATACGTTCTCCTCCCAGCTAGCCCTTAACGGCTCCAATGGTGATGCCCTGCAGGAAATACCTTTGCAAGGCGAAAAACAATACGATCATCGGCAGCGCCCCGATCGTCGCCCCGGCCATGATCGCGCCGTAGTCGGTCGATTCCGCAAACTTAAAGCCGGCCAAGCCTACCTGAATCGTCCGCATCTCATTGCTGCGCGTGACGAGCAAAGGCCAGAAGAAATCGTTCCAATGCGCTACGAACGTGAAGATCGCGAGCACCGCGAGCCCCGGCTTCGCCATCGGAAGAATGATTTTGTAGAAAATGCCGAATTCGCTGCACGCATCGATCCGCGCCGCATGAATGAGCGACGTAGGCAGCGTGGACATGTACTGCTTCATCAGGAAGATGTTGCCCACCCCGACGAGCGCCGGCAAAATGATCGCCGTATACGTGTCGCCCAAATTAAACATGTTGATGACGAGAATGTAGAGCGGGATGAGCGTGACTTGTGAGGGAATCATCATCGTGCTGAGCAGCACCCAGAAAATCGACTTGTTACCGGGAAACTTCAGCTTCGCGAACGCGTATCCGGCCAAGGAGGCGAAGAACAGGTTCGTTACCGTCAGCACCGCCGATACGAAGAGCGAGTTAACCAGCCAGCGCCACGCCATCGTTTTGTCGAAGAAACGCTCGTATGGCGCGATGGACCAGATGTCCGGAATCATCTGCGGCTTGAACGTCGCGCTCGCTGCCGAATCCTGAAAGGAGCCGATGAACATCCAATACAGCGGAATGACCGTGATGAACGCCCAAAATGAGAGAATTACCGCGCCGAGAGCAATCAGTATCGTTTTGTTGGTTGTTTTCATCGCGATTGCCCCCTCTAGTACTCGATATCCGTCGAGAAGTATTTGAATTGCACGACGGACACGATCACGATCATCGCCGCCAGCACGAACGACTGCGCGGAGGCAAGCCCGAAATCGTAGTAGACGAATGCGGTGTCATAAATCAAATAGGCGATCGTCGTGGTCGCAAAGTTCGGACCGCCCTGCGTCATCAGGTACACGCTGATGAACACCTGAAACGATGTGATAACGCCCGTCACAAGCAAATATAGCGTCGTCGGCTTAAGCAGCGGCCAAGTAATCTTCGTGAACTGCGTCCAGCCGTTCGCGTGGTCGATGTCCGCCGCTTCGTACAGCGACTTCGGGATGCCCCCCATCGCCGCCAAATACAAAATAATGCCGCTGCCATGTGAGCCGAGGTAGGTCATCAGCATGAGCGAAAACAGCGCCGAGCTCGATTGCCCGAGCCAAATGACCGGCTCCAAGCCGAAGAGGGCGAGCACCTTATTGAACAAGCCGCCCGAGGTCGGGTCGAACATCGCCAGCCAAACAAGCGACAGCGTGACGCCGGAGGCGACCGTCGGCAAATAAAGCGCTGCTTTGAAAAACGTCTGCCACTTGTTTTTCGTTTGAAAAATAAGATAGGCGAGACCGAACGTAATGACAATATTGACGGGCACCGTGCCGACGGTAAAAATGACGGTGTTCTTCATCGATTTCCAGAACACTTCGTCGTGCACCAACCGCGAATAGTTGCTGCCCCCGACCCATTTGGACTGCAGAATGCCGTATTCCTGAAAGCTCATAATAAACGCCGAAATGACGGGATATAACGTAAACACGAGAAACAAAAGCACCGGTACCGCAATGAATGCATACGCCCACCCGTACTCCCGCCAAAAACGCTTGAGGGGACTTGGTGCCGGTACGGGCCGTGCAACCGAAGTTTGCTGCATGAGGGTCTCCTTTCCGCCGAAAAAGCCGATTCGTCCTCATTCTGAAAGGAAAGAAAGAAAGCACAAACGGGGAAGCCTTACCCTTTCGGGCTGTCCGTCTTTCGTTAAGCTTCATCGGACGGCTTCCCCTTTGTACTTCGCCTCAGTTTCCTGTTTTCCCTTGAATTATTGGCCGAACATTTGCTTGCCTTTGTTCTTGAAGTCTTCCACCGCTTGATCGGCGGTCTTCTCGCCGGCCAGCACCGCCTGGAACGTCGGTTTCACCACTTGCTCGTTAAACTGCTTCATCTTCGCGGCTTTATCGACATCGATGCTGAGATCGACCGGCATCGAGATGTTTTTCGCCATCGCTTGGGCGGCCTCCGAGTTCACTTGGCTCGCTTTGCCCTTGCCTTCGAATTCCTTCGCTTGCGACTTGCGTACGAACGGCAGGGACAGCTCGTTGGCGGAATTGCCCGCTTTGGCTCCGCTGAGCGCTTCCATCACGAGGAACGTGTTCTTCGCGTGCTGCTCGCCTTTATCGTTCTTTTGCTTGAAGGCCACATAGCCTTCGCCGCCCATCGTCGTCTTGGCCGGCTGGTTGTCGTGGTGCGGAACAGGCAGGAGAATGAACTCGATTTTCTCGCCCTTCACTTTACCAGCGTCGATGTCTTTGTTGCGGTTTTGGATCATGACATCGTAGTATGGAATCGCTTTACTGATGATCGCCGCTTGGCCGGCATAGAACATTTCGGTCCGTTTGAGAGGCGCCAGGGCAGCGCTCTCCTTCGGCATAACGCCGGTTTTGACCAGTCCTTCGATAAATTTCATCGTATCGAGAATCCGGGTGTCGTTCCATTGGAATTTCCCGTCTTTGTCCAGCACATCCGGCATCCCGGCGTTGCGTGAGAGCATTTGAATGAAGTCAAGGCTCGTGCCGTCTGTAACGAGACCGTATTGGGT
Source organism: Paenibacillus sp. tmac-D7 (assembly GCF_006519665.1). Classification (NCBI taxonomy): domain Bacteria; kingdom Bacillati; phylum Bacillota; class Bacilli; order Caryophanales; family Paenibacillaceae; genus Paenibacillus; species Paenibacillus sp. tmac-D7. The sequence goes on from NZ_VIDW01000004.1 coordinate 187,403, forward strand.
AGAGCCGTCCGGCAGTTTTTTGGTCAGCTTCTTGGCCGCTTCGTTAAATTCGGACCACGTCCAGCCGCTCGCTTGTATTTTCTTCCAATCGATGCCGGCTTCCTCCAGGATGCGCTTGTTGCCGCCCCAAGCCCATTGGAATTGGTACAGCGGGAGGCCGTACTGTTTGCCCTGGATTTGTCCGAGCTCCAGCGTTCCCGGCTGGTAATCGTCTTTAATTTCTTTAGTTAGGAAAGAGTCCAATTGAAGGGCAAGGCCGGTGTTCACGTATTGACCGCTGACGGAGTGGAAATACAGGTCCGGCGGATCGCCCGCGTTAAGCGCGACGTCGAACTTCTTCGGACCTTCCGCCCAAGACAGCATTTCGTACTCGACTTTAATATGCGGGTTCGTTTTGGTGAAATCAGCGACAAGCTGTTTCAGATCGTCTTCGTACGCGGCATGCACAGGATACGTCCATACTTTGACGGTATCCGGCTTCTTATCGTCGGTCGGCGCCGCACTTTGCTCGCCGGTCTTCGTTCCCGCCGTTCCAGTCTCTCCCGCACCGCCGCCGGCGTTGTTACAAGCTGTTAGGGCCAAAGCACTGATTACCATTAAAGACAGCCATTTCGTACGCTTCATCGTTAAATCCCCCTTGGTTTGTGGTTATTTGTTCAAATCGCGTATGACCGCCCGGCTTCGGTCGAGGTATTGAACCGACTGGTTGTAGTTGCGGCTGGCGACTCCCAAATACAAAATGTCGATCACATTCAATTGTGTGATGCGGGAAGCCATCGCGCCGCTGCGAATTTCGTTCTCGGTGGAAGAGATGCAGAGCGGAATTTGCGAGTAGCTGTGGAGCGTCGTCGTACCGTATTTCGTAATGCTGATCGTCGTGGCGCCCAGCTCTGAAGACGCTTTCAATGCGGTAATCACTTCGCGGGTTTCACCTGTGTAAGAGATGGCTACCGCAGCGTCACGGGGAGTCAAGGTAACCGCTGTCATCAACTGCACGTGCGAGTCGGCGAACGAGAACGCCGTCTTGTTTATACGGAGGAACTTGTGCTGCGCGTCCTGCGCGATCAATCCGGAGGCCCCGATCCCGAAGAAAAATATGCGCTCGGCCCGGTCTAACGCCTCCACCGCTTGACTTACCATCGCTTCGTCCAAAATCTTGACGGTGTCGCGGATCGACTGAATGTTGTTCGCCGACACGTTCTGAATCAAAGTCGAGATCGAGTCATGCGGCCGGATTTCCTGATAGCCCTGCATCTCCGGCACCTTGGCCGACTCCTGCAAATCGCCCGCGAGCTTCAGCTTCAGATCCGGGAAGCCTTTCAGCCCGAGCGACTTGCACAACCGCACGATTGCGGCTTGACTGGACCCGCTGTATTCCGCGAGCTGCGCTACGGATAATGCAATAACGCCTTTGGGATCGCCCAGTATATATTCCGCCACCTTCTTCTCCGATGGCGTCAGATCGTGCAGGGCTTCTCTTAACCGGACGAGTCCGCCGTTCAACTCCCTCACCCCCTCTTGCCAGAATTCATTTCCAACTGACTCCAATTATAAAGCCTCTGAAACTTTATTTCAACATATATTTCAATCATAAAATTTTGTTTTACACGGACAAGCCTTTTCGTATATACTTTAAACATAATCTTACATGACGTGGCAAGAAGGTGATGTTCGTGAAGCTGTTTGTAGGCATCGACGGCGGCGGGACGAAAACGGAGATTTGCGTCATCAATGCCGCAGGACTGGAGCTGACCCGGTTGTCAGGAGGGCCGAGCAATCCGCAAGCGATTGGCTTCGACGACGCCGTTCGCGAGCTGATCCAGCTGTTGAATCAAGCGCTTTCTTCTATACGGGAAGACGACGGGGGAACGGGAACGCCGGGGCCGGAGAGGTCCGAAGAGCTTGGAGGGCTTGACAAGCGCGAAGTGCTTGGGGAGTGTGAAAAGCTTGACAAGCTCGGTGCGCCCGGACAACGTTGGGAGCTCGGCCTCTGTCTTGGCATGGCGGGCGTCGATACGCATGAAGATCGCGAACGCGTAACCTTCGCAATCCGGTCTTATTTCGAACAAACGGGCGTCGAGGCGAAGCTGCTCGTGACGAACGACGCGGAAATAGCGCTGATGGCCACGCTCGATCGCAGTTTCGGCGTGCTCGCCATCGCAGGAACCGGCTCGATCGTCTTCGGCCGCACGCCGGACGGGGACTGTTACCGTGTCGGCGGTTGGGGGCACTTGCTTGGCGACGAAGGCAGCGGCTACCGCATCGGTCTCGATACGCTGCATGCGGTCATGCGCAGCTACGACGGCATTGATCCGCCTACGGCGATGACGCCGATGATTGAACAGGCATACGGCTGGGAACGTATCGTCGAGCTGCGGAGGTATATCTACCAGCCGCACATTAAAAAGCAGGACGTCGCCGTCTTCGCGCGGTATGCGATCGAAGCGGCCGCTGCCGGCGATCCGCCGGCCAGGCGGCTGATCGAGCGCAGCGCCGCAGCCTTGGCAGAGCAAACGTCCGCGCTTGTGCGCAAGCACGCTTGGTTCGCGCAGGCGGACCTGGTGCTCAGCGGCTCGGTCTTCCGGTACAGCGAGCTGTACCGGAAGACGTTTCGCGAGCGGCTGGAGGCCGCTTGGCCGGATCTGCGGCTGCACGAAGCGCGGCAAGCGCCCGCCTATGGCGCCGCCCGGCTGGCGCTGCAACTCCTGCCAGGCGAGTGAGCAATCCCCTCTCCAGCCAACTAGCGCAACTGCAGCGGCTGGAGCAACTGCTATCGACACCGCTGCCCGATGCAGGAGCACGGTATCCCAAAAAAATATTCAAGAAGGAGCTATCTCCATGCAAATACATCAGCTACACACACTCACGACGGAGCAGGTCAATCCGCGGACACGACAAATCGACGAGCTGCCGACCGAGCAAATCCTGACGCTCATCAACGATGAAGACCGTCTAGTCGCCGACGTGCTGCGAGGGCTGATTCCGAAGCTGGCGCAGGCCGTCGACCGCATCGTCGCCTCCTTTCAACAAGGCGGACGCCTCATCTACATCGGCGCCGGCACCAGCGGACGCATCGGCATCCTGGATGCGTCCGAATGCCCTCCGACCTACGGCACCTCGCCGGATATGGTGCTGGGTTTGATTGCCGGCGGCTTCCAGGCGGTGAAGGATCCCGTCGAGGGCGCCGAGGATAGCGAAGAGCTCGGCATGTCCGATGTGGATGCCCACGGAATCGGGCCGAACGATGTAGCCGTGGGCATCGCAGCCAGCGGACGGACGCCCTATGTACTCGGCGCGATGAAACGGGCCAAGGCGAACGGCGCCGGGGTCATCGGCATCTGCAACAATGAGGGGACGCCTATGGTTCCGCTGGCCGATATCGTGCTCGAGGCCGTGGTCGGCCCGGAAGTCGTACTCGGCTCCACGCGGATGAAAGCGGGCACCGCCCAGAAGCTCATCTTGAACATGCTGACGACGACATCGATGATCCGCATGGGCAAAGTGTACGGCAACCTGATGGTCGATGTACAGCCGTCGAACATCAAGCTCGTTGATCGCGCCAAGCGGATCATCCGGCTCGCCACCGATGCTTCGGAGGAAGCCGTAGAACAAGCCTTCGCCGACTCCGGCGGCCATGTCAAAACCGCCATCGTCATGCTCCTCGGAGGCGTCCATTGTGCCCAAGCCCAGGCCGCACTTGCCGAAACCGGCGGCTTCGTGCGCAAATCGTTAGAGCTGCTGCTGACGAAATAGGACTATTGAAATATCGTAAGTATGTTCGTGAACAACTCAAAAAGCTCACGTGTGCTATCCTTCCGTGGGCTTTTATTGATTAGATCATTTGTAACGCCGACCTCTATTTTCAAGCAGCCCCTGTGTCACCTCTGCCCTGTTCTTTCAAAGGGGCGCTCCCCCGCCTCAGCAGGCGGGGGCAGGTTACAACGAGATAAAGCCGGGAGCTATTCCCTGCTCCGCTTATAAAAAGAAATGACGGCTTCTTCCAAAAATTCCACAAGCCGATCGCTTTGATCTTCCATCGTGAGACGGTAATCGTTCAAAAAACCGGGATTGATTGGTATAAGGGAGGCGGCCCGAACCTGTTCGAATAGATGGCCGGACAAGTCCAAAATGCGGCCGACGGCATAGCTTTTCAAAAACTGTTGAAACGAGGTCAAATCGCTGAACAAAATGGGCAACCCCGCCGCCAAATAATCCCACGCTTTGTTTGGAAATGTACTGTCCAGAAACGGTTTGTTTCGTTCGGTTACATGCAATACGGTTAGCCCGACGTCATAGCGGGTCATCTCGTAAATCAGCTCGTTCGGCTCCCGGGTTCCTTCCCAATGCAGGTAAGGGGATTTCTGCTCCAGCATGCTGTAATATGAGCTCTGAAACGGGGTGTAATAGTGAACGTGAACTTTCTCCTGCGCAAGGGCAAGTAAAACAGGTTCGATATTACGGTGATGATCGCTGCGATTCGTTAAGCCTCCCTCATAGACGCAATGGATCTCGCCGTCCGTTTGGCTTAATTTCGGAAGATATTGCTGGGGTAGCTGTTCACGAAGAACATAGTTATCCAGCACCGTGACCGGTTTATTCGACAGACCGAATCGTTGTACGGCAATTTCCTTGATTAAATCCGTCACATAGATGTTCGCGGACGCATATTTATTGGCGATGAATTCCAAAATCGCTTGATCGTTCGTAATATCCCCGCGGAGCGACATCATGTCGTGACAATCATGTATGACAGGTTTGGTGGAGCAGGCCAGCACGGCGCTGATGATGTCAGGCTCATTACAGCTAATGACAAGATCATAGGAGGATTGATCGACAAACTCGACGATTTCCTTAATCATCCGGAGTTTAAAAATCCGGGAATATGGCAGTGCATAGCCGCAATAAACTTCCGCAGGATGCGTCTTTAAATAGAGCAGATCGGTTTGGATGCCGGCTTGGCTTAACACGTTGGCGATTTTATTCGTTCGGATATCGGGAATGACTTGAATGAATAGCACGCTGTTAATACGGACATTCATTCATCCACCTTCTTTGGCAGCGTAAGGAGTCCCTCAAGCAGCGTTTTATTGTGGAGAACATTCGTGTCCTCGGGACGGTACTTGCGGGCTTCTTCGTTATGAACGTATGCGTTCTCGTATTCGCCCAACCGATAATAGCAAACGCACATATGCAAATGGGGATACCAGGTCCAGTAAGCGGGATAACTGAAGCCCCACTGATTCGTATCGGCCGGCAGCCGGGTCGCTAAATCATACCAGAATATCGCTGTACGATAGTCCCGCTTCCGGTAAAAATAAAACCCCATCCGGCTGGCTACTTCAGCTCTGGGCTTGCCGTAATCGAACGATTTGCATAAAGCCTCCAGTTCTTTTTTCAAATCGCCGAGGAACCGGTAGCAGTCCGCCATGTTGATACACGCATTAATTTTATCCTCGACCCATCCTTCGGCAAGGTCCAAATTGTTTTTATAGTTATCTATCGCCTTCTCATAATGACCGTTTTCTCTGAGTTCATTTCCGTAGTAAAAATAATCCCGGGGACTGAACTTGTCGCCGCGTTCGATTTTACGCTCATAAATTTGCAGGTTACGACCTACTTTATGTCTCGTTTTCTTGTGCGTGATCGCCACGTCCGAATTAATAATGTAGCCGGAGACCTCCAAATAATTATGCACGTCGCCGCGCCATTGAAAGTTGCGGGCCGTCTTGATGAGCCGGTTGCGCCGGTAGCGCAGCGTGACGTTGCCGAACTCATCCGTGCCGGCGTTGTAAAACATGGAGACCGAATCGACCGCGGGATTCAACGTTTTCTTGAGCTCGAGAAATTGACGGCGATCTTCCTCCAAGATGACATCATCCGCATCCAAGTAAAGAATGTACTCTTTCGTCGCGTAGGTGAAGGCATGGTTTCTCGCTTCCGAGAAGCTTCCTGTCCACGGAAAATGAAAAATGCGGTCCGTGTACCGTTTCGCAATTTCCACGGTTTGGTCTTCGGAGCCTGTGTCGATAATGTTGATTTCATCGACGATATCCTTGGCGGAATCCAGACAACGGGCCAACACTTCTTCTTCGTTTTTGACAATCATGCACAAACTGATGGTTATCATGAATCATCCTCATTTCCGGAAGTTATAGAGAGGAGAAAAAATAAAGGAACGGATGCCTTCTCCTGAAGAAGGCATCCCGAATCCCCAACCAAGTATTACGTGAATTGTATGACGTTCAATGCGCGAATGTTAACTTGCGCATCCGTAATATTGGTACCATTTACGGCGATTGCTATGGAATACGTATGCGCCCCAGCTCCAGGCGTATCCACCCAGGTCATGTTGGGAATTTCAATGATGGTACGGGCAATAGCGATACTCTGAGCCGAGTTGTCTTCTCTTGTTATGGTGGCAATAGGAGTTCCATCGAGCAGCAACTGGTACGTAATAGTGTATTCAACAGCATTGATGACAGCGCCGGATACAATTTCGACTTCAACCATGGAGTCGATTTTGAACGAATCGGTGCCTGTAGCGACTACCCCCAACGATAAAACCGTTGCTGGAGGATCTCCGATGGTAATGATTTGCGCTGCAACTGCATCTGTACTGGACAGTAACGAACCGGATCCTGTCGCTCCCGTGGCACCAGTAGCTCCTGTGGCTCCTGTGGCTCCCGTGGCGCCTGTCGCTCCTGTCGCTCCCGTTACGCCCGTGGCTCCTGTCGCTCCTGTCGCTCCGGTCGCTCCTGTGGCTCCCGTTGCTCCCGTCGCTCCTGTTGTTCCCATGGCTCCTGTCGCTCCTGTGGCTCCTGTCGCTCCTGTGGCTCCCGTCGCTCCAGTGGCGCCTGTCGCTCCCGTTGCGCCTGTCGCTCCCGTTGCGCCTGTGGCTCCCGTTGCACCAGTGGCTCCTGTCGCTCCTGTCGCTCCCGTTGCGCCTGTGGCTCCCGTTGCACCAGTGGCTCCTGTCGCTCCTGTCGCTCCCGTTGCGCCTGTGGCTCCCGTAGCTCCCGTAGCTCCCGTTGCGCCTGTGGCTCCTGTCGCTCCTGTTGCTCCTGTTGCTCCTGTTGCTCCTGTTGCTCCCGTGGCGCCTGTCGCTCCTGTGGCTCCTGTCGCTCCTGTCGCTCCCGTGGCGCCTGTCGCTCCCGTGGCTCCCGTGGCGCCTATCGCTCCCGTCGCTCCTGTCGCTCCTGTGGCTCCTGTCGCTCCTGTCGCTCCCGTTGCGCCTGTGGCTCCTGTCGCTCCTGTCGCTCCCGTTGCGCCTGTGGCTCCCGTCGCTCCCGTTGCGCCTGTTGCACCAGTGGCTCCCGTCGCTCCTGTCGCTCCCGTGGCTCCCGTGGCGCCTGTCGCTCCCGTTGCTCCTGTCGCTCCCGTCGCTCCAGTGGCTCCTGTAGCTCCCGTTGCGCCTGTCGCGCCCGTCGCTCCTGTGGCTCCCGTCGCTCCCGTAGCTCCTGTCGCTCCGGTCGCACCTGTGGCTCCCGTGGCTCCTGTGGCTCCCGTTACGCCCGTGGCTCCTGTCGCTCCTGTCGCTCCCGTGGCTCCTGTCGCACCTGTCGCTCCCGTGGCTCCTGTCGCTCCCGTCGCTCCTGTGGCTCCCGTGGCTCCCGTTGCGCCTGTCGCGCCCGTGGCTCCCGTTGCTCCTGTCGCTCCTGTGGCTCCCGTAGCTCCCGTTACGCCCGTGGCTCCTGTCGCTCCTGTCGCACCAGTGGCTCCCGTGGCTCCCGTGGCGCCTGTCGCGCCCGTGGCTCCCGTTGCTCCTGTCGCTCCTGTGGCTCCCGTTACGCCCGTGGCTCCTGTCGCTCCCGTCGCTCCAGTGGCGCCTGCGGCTCCCGTTGCGCCTGTGGCTCCCGTTGCACCAGTGGCTCCTGTCGCTCCTGTTGCGCCTGTCGCTCCAGTGGCTCCCGTGGCTCCCGTGGCGCCTGTCGCTCCCGTTGCGCCTGTCGCTCCTGTGGCTCCCGTGGCTCCTGTCGCTCCTGTGGCTCCTGTCGCTCCCGTGGCTCCGCTGACCACCAGAGCTTCAACATCGTCTACCAGTACGTCAGCTGTTCCGGCTTGCGGCAGCGCATTAATCGTGATCAACGCTTGTGTTGTGCCTGCGGGTGCCGGAGTCGTCACATTGTAAACTTCGAGCCAAGTATCATCCGTCGCCGCGTCTGGAAGCCGGGAGGAGATGTTATTCACGATCAGGCCAATACCGAGGAAATTAAATGCACTGTCATAATATGCAACACTCGTACTGACGATTGGGTTCGGCAAGTCGCCGATCTTGGCCACCGAAAACAGCAGCTCTAATTTTTCTCCCGCCGTAATTGGAATGAATTGGGATATAAAAGAGTTTGATCCTCCGCCATTTAACTGCGCACTGAAAAAACCGGAATGACTGTGTTCGCTGTTGATAGACGCGTTCAGCGAAAGCCAAGGGTCCAGCGTTCCCGTTTCAAATCCGCCGTTCACAACAACATTGTTTAACGGCAATTTAACTCACCTCCAGTTCATTTAAGTCGATTCACATATGTTGCCTTGAACCAACTTAATTTACGGTATGTCACCATAATGAGAATGGAGTCGGCGTATGCCAAAGGACAAACATCCATTCTTACTCTATTGTTTAGTAGATTTGTAGAAAAACAGAGCCCCATTTGACTTCAAGTAACCATTTTTTGGTTCTATTAACACTAAATATAAGATTCATAAAAAGAGAGGAAAGGCTGCTTACCAGCCCTTCCTCTGATTCCTTGCCTTCATTGCTTCATCATGAGACACATCGGCAAGTGCCCGTCCACTGTCTATCCATTATAAATGGTACCCGTGAAACTTCTTTCCCCAAAGTTGCTGTTTGCCAAATTCACTCCTGGACCCGTACTGGCTATAATAAAGAAAGTGTGCGTATAAGTTCCTGGCGGCGGATCATCTACCCGTGTAATCGTACTTATCTGTTGAAAAAAAACTTGAATGGTAATACCGCCACTAAGGAAATAAACTACATCATCAATTTCATTAGCTAAGAATGGTTACGCCTCTCCTAAAGAAGTTGTTAAATCCATAGATAAGGGTGGAATTAGCCGATTGCTCAAAAACTCCTGAAACATTCCCGTCCAGTTTTATTTTTTGACCTGGACCTAATGTGGCGATCAGTGTTAGCTCTAAAGCCCCATAATTACCTTTGAGTCTTTTATCCTTATCCACTACAATATGAATGAACGAAAGTGGAGGGATCAAAGATGCAGCGCAAGAGTTACAGTATCGAATTTAAACAGCAGCTCATCCAAGAGGCCTTAGAAGCAGGCAATGCAAGTCAAGTTGCAAGACGACATGGAATAGACGGGAAAATGCTCGCTCGTTGGATTCGTCAATCGAAGCATGCAAACTGGAAAAACACATCACCAGAATCCAAAAAAGTTGCAGCCTACACTCCATCATCTAAAGAGTTTCAAGCATTAGAGCAGGAAAACGACAAATTGAAAAAGCTGTTGGGCGAGAAGGATCTGGAGATTGCGATTCTTCGTGATCTCGTAAAAAAGGTGAACCCCGCCTATCGGACAAAATAGAGATTGCCGACAAATGGATTGCGCGGGGATATAAAGCTGCAGTGGTGCTGCGAATCGTCGGCGTCAGTGAAGCGACATACTATTACCGTAAGAAACATTTCAAGCAAGAGCGAGTGTATAACGGCGGACGGCCGCTTCCCGGCTTTTCCTTGGATCATAAGCGGCGTCCCGTCAGCGACGAGCAGATCAAGGAATGGCTGCTGGAGCTTATTGCCGGGGAAGAAGCGACTTACGGTTACCGTAAATTAACCATATGCCTGAAACGACAGTATGGGCTGATCATTAACAAGAAAAAAGTATACCGGCTGTGTCAGGAACTGGGCATCCTGCAGCCACAACGTCGGAAGCGAATCCAATATCCCCGAAAGCTGGCGAACAACCGTGAGATCCGCGCTTCGAATCAGCTTTGGGAGATGGACGTGAAATACGGCTATATTGCAGCAGAGCAGCGTTTCTTTTTCTTGCTCAGCCTGATTGACGTCTACGACCGATCGATTATCGACTACCACATGGGCCTCTCTTGCGAAGGGAAGCATGCCGCGCAGATCCTGCAGAGAGCGTTATGGAAACGGCAGCTCTTTGAGAAAGATCAGCTGCCAGTGGTTCGTACCGATAACGGCCCGCAATTTATCAGCCATGCTTTTGAAGAAGCATGCCTGGAGTATTGTGTAGAACATGAACGGATTCCTCCGAAAACGCCGAATAAAAATGCGCATATCGAAGCATTTCATGCCATTTTAGAACAAGAGTGTCTCTCCAGGCATGAATTTGAGAGTTATCAGGATGCATACCGTATCGTATCTGACTATCTCTTGTTTTATAATCAGCGGCGGATCCATGGCAGTTTGTATGATCTATCCCCGCAGGAGTTTCATCAAGCTATGCATCAGCAAGCCGTAAAACCGCTTGTGATTAAGGTATGATGGATAAAGCCCTTTACATGGAGGGGCGGGCATGATAGGCTTGTTAGCCTCGCGATGCATGTGTTATCCGCATCGCCCTATCGCGAAAAATCATGCCCGCTGGAGGCTCCATGTCAAGGGCGACAACGAGCGACAACGACGTAAATCAATGAGAAATTACGCAATCGTGAGAATAAGGGTGTAAGACTCTAAAGTTACGGGTTTAAACCGTTAGAGTTACGTTATTTTGGACATCAAACGGAACAATATCTGTAAACTGCTGGTTTAAAATTTGTGTTACTACACCTGTAGGTCCTGTTGCTCCCGTTGCCCCCGTTGCTCCCGTTACGCCCGTCGCTCCTGTCGCTCCCCCTGCACCTGTGACCACCAGAGCCTCGACATCGTCTACCAGTACGTCAGCCGTTCCGGCTTGCGGTAGCGCATTAATCGCGATCAACGCTTGCGTCGTGCCTGCAGGTGCCGGAGTCGTCACATTGTACACTTCGAGCCAAGTATCGTCCGTCGCCGCATCCGGAAGACGGGAGGAGATGTTGTTCACAATCAAACCGGTCCCCAGAAAGTTAAATAACGCGTCATAGTATGAAACCGAGGTACTGACGATCGGGTTCGGCAGGGCGCCAAGTTTGGCCAACGAAAACAACAGCTCCAGATTATCCCCCGCCGTGATCGGAACGAATTGGATGATGAACGAGTTTAAGCCTCCTCCATTCAGTTGCGCACTGAAGAACCCGGAATGGCTGTTAGCGCTGTTAATAGACGCGTTCAGCGATAGCCAAGGGACCAGCGACCCGGTTTCGAACCCCCCGTTTACTACAATATTGTTTAGCGGCAACTTTGCTCACCTCCATATTTTTAGCCGATACAAGTAGATTAACTTGAACCCACTTCATATAAAGTATGTCGCATAGATGAAGCCGGAGGACAACTATACATTTCCATTCATTTGGTAATAGTTTCATAGATTATACGGAACAATGACGTCTTCTAACCCTCGAAAAAAGGGCATGCACCGAGCAATGAATGGGCGATGCATATGGCACGTGTAACTTCTTGAAATGACGAAAGGCTCATATACTGAGAAAAGTACGACTATGGAAAATGGAGGGATTTTAGTGGCACAACGTTACTTGAAGCTGGCAGCGATTTATTTTACGGTGGGGGTCCTGCTCGGTATGGTGATGGGCATCATTCACGATTTCAGGCTGACCTCGGTTCACGCTCACTTTAACTTGCTCGGCTGGGTCTCGATGGCTTTATTCGGTCTTATCTATCATTTCTATCCGGGTGCGGGGCAAACCAAATTAGCCAAAACACACTTCTGGCTCCACAATATCGGCCTCCCGATCATGCAGATCAGCATCGCTTTGCAAATTACGACCGAAAATATGGCATTCCTGCCCATCACGATCGTGAGTTCACTGTTGGTCGTCATCGGCGTTATCCTGTTCACGATCAACTTGTTTCAACAGGTCCGTCCAACCCCTGCCCCGTAAAGGATAAGCACTTCGTAAGCTTAATGGGCACCTGGCTCCTCGCGGACAAGTTTTCGGTCTAACACTCCATAAGCTGCATATCATGTAAGAAATGCACTGGCAAACATGATGCCGAGGAGGAGGCCGTCAATTGTACAGGAAACCGGATCCGGTCCCCATTGAGGAAACATCCATCTGGCTGTGCGGCGAAGAGAGCTGCACCGGTTGGATGAGACAAAACTTCACGTTTGAAAAAAGTCCCGTCTGTCCATTTTGCAATTCGGATATGGTACAAGGCACGAGACAACTCCCTGTTCTGATTAATAAGTCGATAGAAGCGTAATTTCCTATGCAAAAAGACTACCCGAGAGGCAGTCTTTTTGCATGCAGGGGTATCCGAACGAAGAAGAGGCCCTGTAAACGGTCGAACGGGTTTGGGATTCGGGAGAGCCTGTCGGCATTCCCTTATCCTACTCCGCCGCTTGCGCCAAATGCTCTTTACAAAACGCATCCACGAGCGCAATCTCATCGTCTTCCATCTCAAACTCCAGATAACGTTCCGTCGTTCGCTCGAAAATTTCGTATTTGACAATTCCGCTGCTGTCTTCTTCGACTTTATAAATGACCCGAATATACAGGCCCTGTTCGGAGTACAATTCGTCATCCTCGGGCACCTCGATATCCAGGACGAACTCGTACCGCTTGCCCGCTAATATTCCATAAGGGTCCTTGATCAATTCCACTTCATATCCGGTAACCGTTAACATTGCTTCATTCCGCCTTCTGTTTCTAAAGTTAGTAAACGTGTGATTCTTTCATTATAGGAAGCTTCCTTGAGAAAAACAAATAAGGCCGGCTTGAAGCAGCAGCCGGCATTGAATAGGTCGTTCTATTTGTTCGGATTTATCGCAACCAGATCTGCAGGGCTCTGCGGAATGATTTCGTACGTTTCGTATTGACTCAAAATGCCTGTAATTTCATAGGTGCCCCCAACTCGAATCTCATGAAGATCAAGCAGACCCTCCATCGCAACCAGCGTAATGACGTTCCCTGCTTCATCCGCGACCGGAATGCGGTAAACGCCATCCGTGGGCCCGGCAGGAAGCTCCTTCATTTGTCCGGGCAGCTTTACCAGCTGTCCTTTCAACGCTTCCGCTCGTCCGGCATGATTCAAATCGGCCATTTGCAGTGAGCTCGGTGCAGGTACGGACTTATTCTTTTGCAGCACCTGAATCGGGGCGGTTGTCGGACGAATCTCCAGAAGGCCTTGGCGGTCGCCAACCACGCCCGTCACCTGAATCCGATTCCCCGCCTTCGCATCGGGACCCCGATAATCATAGATGTGAATGCCTCCGGTTTCGTCTTGAATATGGACCGACCGCTTCCCGCCGCGGATTCGCACCTGATTCTTCACGACGACCCCTTGTACGGTGACGAGCTGACCGGGGAGGTCTTTTGCTTCCATTACGGATACGAGCGGCGCTTCCCCGGTAGACGTACGCAAGACTTCGTTCCGGAATGCCGCGGCAGGCCCGATGCTTCCCGCAATCGCTTCAAACGGGATAGCGGTCAAGCTCAGAAGGATCAGCAGCATGAGGTGAGCAGCGTATTTCTTAAGCCAATGTTTCAATGAGATCCGCCTCCTGAGAGTACTTCAGTCTATAGGTATAGGATAGAAGACGGATGTTAACCGCATACGTGAACTATGTAAACATTTTGTTAAATCAGGCGCTCCAGCAGAAGGCCCCCACAAAGGTGCAAAGTGCGCATCCGGCTCCGCCCCAGCGAATGCCCGAGGCGGCCGCGGCTGCAACGTTTACGACGAGTATACCCCATTTGCGGGAAAACGATTCTAACGGCTTGAATTCCGTTCATCAAACCGTTACTCGGTAAAAGTAGCTTTTACCCGTTTGGATATATGAAAATACATCATCCAGATCCACGATACGATTACCGTCAAGCCGGTATTCGCTGCCAGCTTCATCTCATCGATGCTTTCCTTTTGAACGGCGTACAAATACATAGCGATCATCAAGCTAGCCCCTATATTTACGAGATAATAAGCCTTCATTAAGTTTGGGAGCGTCCGGCTTCTCTTCCACCATTTCGCAATGAGGATCAGATATACAGGAATCGACAGCAGGCTTAACGTATAAGAAAAGTAATAAAGCGGCTTGCTGACCGCAGCATTCGAGTCACTCATAAACAAACTGACAAGCGTTGCCGCCAACGAATAAACAAGGCCTACAGCCGGCAGGCTCAGCCATCCTCTAATGCCGGCAAAGACTTGATTCGTATCCGTTAGCTGCGTTTGGGCCAAATTCCCCGGACTCCCTTCCTGCAAGTCATTTTGGCTTGAAACCATGCTTAGCTCCCCCTGCTATTGAGATTTATCGATGTCAAGAAATTTTTCATTAAACTTTTCTAATGAAATTTTAATAGTAGCGGCTCATCCCAGGCGCGAAGGGCTTCGCTCCGACCGCCGGTAATTCATGGAAGTTTAAGATATGGTATCGTTGTTCTTGCGGACAAGCCGTATCCAAACAACAACCTAAAGGGAGGAAATAAGAGATGAACAACACGAAGAAAAACCGTCTCGGTAAAACCTTGGTGGGAGTCAGCCTTAGCCTCTCCCTGTTTTTTTCGGGCAGCATGTTCTTGGCGCCTCAGTCGGCTCAAGCGGCCGTCGCAAGCAATGCTTCCGTAGCGGACAAAGTGATCTCAACGGGTAAACAATATCTCGGGACACGTTATCAATTCGGAGCTAAAGCCGGAAATACCAAAGCCTTTGACTGCTCCTCGTTCACGCAATATGTATTTAAACGAAACGGCATCAACATTCCCCGTTCGTCCAGGGACCAGGCTAAAGCTGGCACCTATGTTCCAAAAAGCAAGTTGAAGCCGGGCGATTTAATCTTCTCGGATACGAACAGAGACGGGGTTATTAATCACGTCAGCATTTATATGGGCGACGGAAAAATACTTCATACGTATAAAGTCGGCGTGGGAGTTACCATTTCCAATTTTAAAGGCAGCATTTGGGACAAGACTTACGTAACAGCACGTCGCGTGATTAAATAAGGGGAATACCTCTAGGCCATTATTTTATTATCTCATAGCTTGACTGCAAACATGCAGAGCTCACGAAGAGCTCTGCTCTTTTTTTATATTCATAGCCTCATCCCCAAGTATATACCTTCATCTATTCGCTGCCGGAACGCGGTTTCCCTGCTCACATCAGATACATCGCCACGATCGTCGTGACCGCCAAGCCGATCAGCACCGGCTTCAGATTGCGCCGCGCCAGCTCGAAGGGGCTCACGCCGCAAATCGCCGCCGCCGGAATGAGCGCCCACGGAATAAGGGTTCCGCCGCCCACCCAGACGGCCGCCACTTGCCCGAGCGCGGTCAAGGTGGCCGCAGCTGCGGCGCTTGCGCCTGCAAACAGCTGCGCGACCGAGCCAACGAGCGAGATGCCGGAGAACCCGGAGCCGTCCAGACCCGTAATCGCACCCGTAACGGCCAACGTGAGGGCACCAACCGCATCGTTTAACGGAACATTGTGAGCGAGCGCAACGCCAAGGTCGTTGACGATGCCGTACGAGCCTTGGGGAAGGCGGTTTGCCGAACAGTTCGGTGAACCATCATAATCAGACCGATCCCCCAGAACGCTAAGGCCGGCGTACGCAAAAATCGGGTCAGCGGCGCGACCATCATCTCGTTCACGCCGGTTTGGATCAACACCCTGCTCATCGCCACGATGATGGAAATAATGAAAATGGTGCCGATCAATTCCTTCGTGGCATAAATAAAGCTGTTAAAAATACCGGCTACGGAGACGCTTAAGGTTTCCGTAGCCAGCAGGCCGAGCGTCAAAATCCCGACCACGCAAATCATGGCCGTGTCGCGTCTCATAATTAAGAAGCGCCATGCTGAAAACGATAAACGCGAGGTACACGCCATGCAGAGGAACCAGTTGAATATCCACTCGAAACCACCCTCCCGCCTTGACTCGTGAAGCCCTACATCCTATGCAGGCGATGGGATAGGCGTTCGCGGAGGGAGGAGCCGATAACGGAAAGTACGTGCATCCGTCCCGGCATACTGTTAAGATGTGATCATAAGAGCAGCATACTACCCGAGATCGAGGAGGATTTACCGTGGAGTTCCGTTTGGAAAGAATCGAAAACAAGGTGGAGTTTTTTCAAGCGTACGACTTGAAATCGCTGGAGCGTCAAATCGACCAGCAAATCGAAAACAACAAAGCGCTCATGTTGGACGTATTTGCCGTTCAGCACCACACCGTATTTGATCCCAATGCGGGCAAGTTGTCGTACAGCGCCGTCGTTCATTTTAAGGCGAAGTAAAGCGGCAGGATGCGTCCCAAGCGGCCAGGCTGCGCAAATCCGGACCTGCACCGGAGGCGAAAGCCGGCCGCCGCTCTCCGACTCTAGTGCGATAGCATTAAGACGAAAAACCCTTCCATTCTACATTATGGAACAACTTTCTACAAATCTTTACAATTCTATTACATAATAGTATGATAAGCTCATATAAACGACTGGATCTAGGAAATAAGACACGAAAAGGCACACTGTACGAAAGTGCAGGCCGCAAAGCTACAGGGGCTTCACGAAACGGGAGTTTCGTATGCCAGCCAGCTTCCGAACGCTCGGCTCTGGTACCTGGCGCGGAGACCGGTGATGGCTGGTCTCTTTTTTATGTATTCAATCAACAATCAGGAGGGCATTAGCATGGTAAAGGGCAATCGAACTCAGCGCAGTCAGAAGTTCCTCATTATTTTCACCCCCGGCATCGGGCTTATGAACCGCTTCAAATATGCCAGTAAGTTTTTATTAATCGGACTGCTTGTGCTCGTACCGCTCAGCATCTTCTTGTATTTGCAATTGTCCGCGTCCGCCAAAGAAATCGCTCTCACCGAGCAAAAGCAGGTCGGTCTGGAGTACGTGAGCCGGTTAAACGACTTTCTGATCGCGGTCGATGTTCACCGCGCATTGATTGTCGGTTCCATTCACGGCGATAAAGATTTGAAGTCCCAATTAGCCGCCAATGAGGAAGCCCTGAATCAAATCGTGGCCGGGCTGAACGAATTGGATGGCCGGTTAGGCGAGAGCTTGAATTCGACGGAACAATGGAAAGCTCTTCAATCGAAATGGTCGGAACTGAAAGGAAGGGGCGTCAGCCTCACGGGTCAAGATGCATTGGACCAATACGGTGCCATCTTGACGGATACCCGGGCGATCATCACGAAAATCGGCAATGCGTCGCATCTCGTGCTCGATTCCCAGCTGGACAGCTATTATTTAATGGACTCGACAGTCCGCCAATTTCCCACTCTGATGGATCGCGTCGGACGAGCACGTGCTCTGGCCGTTCATTACGCGGGGTCAAAGACGCCGATTTTCACCACGGAAGAACGAACCCTGACATCGCTGCTGGACCAAATCCGCACGTCGATGGATACCGTTAAAGGCAACCTTGAATCGCTCCGAACGGAGAACGAGATGCTGAGCTTCGAACTTCTCGATGCTTGGCAGGAGCATAACCAGCTCGTACTCCAACTGAATCGCTGGATAAACAATCAGATCATCATACCTAAACAAGTAGATCAGACTCCCAAAGCGGTATTCGATGACCTGTCCAATCTCATCAAGCAAACTCAAACTCATTACGACACCGAGCTGAAGGCTTACGAGCATCTGCTGCAGACGAGGCTGACTGGCTTGCATCAGAAGAACACGCTGTTCGTCTTGTTGGGTCTGCTCATCCCGCTCGCTTTGCTCTACATTTTTATCAGCTTTTATTTGTCAGTCAAACGAGCCGTCTCCGCGTTGGAGCAAACGGCCACGGAAGTGACAAACGGTAATCTCACCTCGCGGGTACAGCTTCAAACCCGGGACGAGCTTGCCATTGTGGGCAACTCGTTCAATCAGATGACCGAGGCGTTCCGCAACGCCATTCAGACGAGCATTACCGTATCGGAACGGGTGGCGGTCTCCGCCCAGTCGCTGACGCAAAGCGCTTCCCAGTCGACCGAGACCAGCAATCGGATCACGGATGCCATTCAGGAAGTTGCCCAGGGTGCGAATACACAGCTGAAGGGCGCGGAAGAAACGTCCACAGCCATGGAAGAAATGGCTCAGGGCGTACAGCGGATCGCCGAGACGTCCTCCAGTGTCTCCGAAGCCGCAACGCAAACGTCCCAGCTTGCGCAGAAAGGGAACGACGCTGTCCGCAAGGCTGTCAAGCAGATGGAAAATATTTACAAGCACGTCGACACTTCCGCCAAGGTCATTGAGGAGCTGGGCGCACGATCGCAAGAAATCGGCAGCATCAGCAGCTTGATTACGGACGTCGCCATCCAAACGAATTTGCTGGCGCTTAACGCCTCTATTGAAGCCGCTAGAGCCGGCGAACACGGGGCCGGGTTTATGGTGGTCGCTTCCGAGGTGAAGAAGCTGGCAGAACAAACGAAGACGGCCGCCGCTCAAATTAGCGAGCTGATTCAACACATTCAAGGGCAAACGAAGGATGCGTCCGTACATATGAACGAAGGCGTACTTGAAACGAAACGAGGTCAAGAGGTCATCAAGCAAACCGGTGACGCGTTCGAACAGATCATGAGCGCGGTCGAGCATGTGGCCCATCAAATTCAAGAAGTATCGGCGGCCGCGGAGCAAATGTCGGCCGGTACGCAGCAGGTGACCGCCTCCATGGGCGAAATCGTCAGCATTTCCCGCGTATCCGCCGACAATGCGCTGCAGGTGTCCTCATCGTCGCAGGAGCAGCTTGCGACCATGCAGGAAATTCATGCATCCGCCGAGGCGCTGCATGCTTCGGCGCAGGAGCTTCAGCAGGTAATTCGAAGGTATACGGTCGTATAAACCGCCATCATGGCTTTAGCCGGGCTTTTTCAAGAGTCGATCTCTTGGAAAGTCCGGCTTTTTCTATACCGCATGACCCAAGCTGTCGATTTCGTTTGCGTTTGGGGGATCCCAAAAACAACAAAGAAGATCGCACCCGCACGAACCGTATTGGCTTCATGGGTTGCGATCTTCTGTTGTTTGGACGGCTGCGATGGCTGCACCCTCCCTCATTCGTAAACAACGGTGTGAAACGGTTTGTTTGTATTGACCGGGGATAACGGATAAAAGTTCGACTCATTGCATTGAAAGCAAACGTTCGTGTGACAATCTGCAAGCTGCTCCACCGATTGTCCGCACTTCTCACAGCATTTGGGCTCGAGCGTCTCTAGAAACCGGGTTGATTTCATCATCATAAAACCCTCCACTATCATATAATATTTTGATCTGATGTGTTTTATTATATAACAGTATTCGAAACAGTTCAAGACTTTTATTCATTATTATATAACATTCGTGAAAGGTGTATGCGTCTTAACCAAAGAAGCACCGGCCGATTGCGCCTTCGCGCATCGCCAGTGCTTCCTTATCGATGAAACTCCAGGGACGGCGGCCTTACAAAATGCGCGCCGTTACCATCGTTCTCGCCACTCGAATCCCATTGCTTCTTATTTCCAGATCCATTTTGCAAAATCTGCGGCTTAGCTCAACGATCGTCGGTATGATTTCGATCACATCGTCAATTTGCAAAGGCACCAGAAAATAACTGGAGGAGCTGTCGATGATCAAATCCCCCTTCTTCTGCTCCTGTACCGTTCGGTAAGCGGCCCTGATGATGACGGTCGACAAGACGCCTTCCGAGACCAGGCCCTCAAAATTCGTCATCTGCGGGGTTACCGTCCCCTTGAAGAACAGCTTGCCGTCCTTGTCGCGCAATTCTTCAAATCCGGACCAAATTTGTACCTCATACGTTTCCGCATTTTGCGGCTGCTTCTGCATGTATTGCATCGCTTTCATGACATCTTTACGGCTGATGACGCCGATCATGCGCCGCTCTGCATCAATAACCGGCAGCAGCTCAATGCCTTCCCACACCATCGTATGACCGGCGGAAGCGACGGACGTTCGCGCGCTGATGACAAGCGGATGGAGCGTCATTAAATTGCCGATCGTTTCGGAAGGCTTGGCCCCCAGGATATCTTTCGTCGTCACCATGCCCACCGGTCTCATCTCTTCATCCACGACCGGATAACGGGTATGGGTCGTTTCCACGACCAGCTCCTGCATCTCTTCCACCGTATTGGTCGGCCGCAAGGAATAGACCGGGGAATCCTTGCGGATGATGTCCTCGACGACCATAATTTGCTTCTTGATCAACCGGTCCTCGATCGCCCGGTTAATCATCGTCGCCACGGTGAACGTATCGAAAGTCGTACCGATGATCGGCAGTTCCAGATCGTCGGCAAGCTTCTTGACCTCCGGAGTCGTATCGAATCCGCCCGTAATCAATACCCCCGCGCCTTGACCGAGCGCGCACATATGGGCTTGTACACGATTGCCGACGATCAGCAGGTTGCCGGCTTCAATATATTTAAGCATCGCTTCGAGCTGCATGGCGCCGATGACGAACTTGTTCAAAGACTTCTGGATGCCCGCCGCTCCGCCCAGCACGACCCCTTCCACCACATTGACGATTTCTTCGAACGTCAGCTTATCGATGTGGGGCTCCTCTTTCTTCTCTACGCGGATCGTGCCGATCCGGCGTTTCGTACTGACCAATCCGCTGTTCTCCGCCTCCTTGATAGCCCGATAAGCGGTTCCTTCGCTGACATCCAGTTCTTGAGCGATTTTCCGTACGGACAGCTTCGTGCCCACACTCAACGACTCGATGTATTTCGTAATTTGCTCATGCTTCGTATTGAGCTCCGAATGGCCCAGGTTCATGTTCCGCACCCCACCGAACTGTACTATAATATTTAGACAATTATAGTATACTTGGCGCAAAAAGAACAGCATCCCCAAAAGGATGCTGTTCGGATGCTGTTCTGTTAATCTAAATACCGGTAGCCTTGCAGCGTCAAAAAATCTTCAAACTCCGGCGAGACGGTCATCTGCGTGAATAGCGCGGAGGCCACGTCGAATTTCCGGGTGCGGAGCGTATCTTCGCCCAGCTCGGCTTCGATACGCGCCAGCTCTTCGTATTGAATTTGGCGGAACAGATCTGCCGTCAGCTTGCGGCCGTCCTCCAGCACCCCTTTCGGATGATGAATCCACTGCCACAGCTGGGCTCTGGATATTTCGGCCGTCGCCACGTCTTCCATCAGATTGTGGATGGGAACGGCTCCATATCCGCGCAGCCATGCTTCCAAATACAGCAGGCCAACGCTCACGTTCGTACGAACGCCCTTCTCCGTAATCGGGCCTAAAGGCACCTCAAGCAGATCCTTCGCGGCGATCCGGATATCCGTCAGTTGGCGGTCCACTTGATTCTCCGACGGCATATGCTCGTCGAACACCTCTTGGGCGACCGGAACGAGCCCCGGATGCGCAACCCATGTTCCGTCGTGGCCGTTCCTGACTTCCCGCAATTTGTCCGCGCGCACTTTATGCATCGCCTCTTCGTTTGCCTGCGGATCGTTCTTCACCGGAATTTGCGCAGCCATGCCGCCGATGCAGTGCGCCCCCCGTTTATGGCAGGTCTGGATGGCCAACAGCGAATAGGATCGCATGAAAGGCGTCTCCATCGTAACAAGACCGCGGTCGGGCAAAATGACGTCGGGCTGTTTGCGCAGTTTTTTGATGTAACTGAAAATATAATCCCACCGGCCGCAATTCAAGCCTGCGCTGTGCTCCCGCAATTCATACAAAATCTCGTCCATCTCGAAAGCCGCTAAAATCGTCTCGATCAGCACCGTAGCCTTGATCGTGCCCTGAGGGATGCCGAGCGCATCCTGGGCATGGACGAATACGTCGTTCCACAGCCGGGCTTCCCGATGGCTCTCCATTTTCGGCAAATAAAAGTAAGGTCCGCTGCCCTTTTGCAGCAAAGCTCTCGCATTATGAAAGAAGAAAAGTCCGAAATCGAGCAATGCAGCGGAAATGGGCTTGCCGTCCACTTGAATATGCTTCTCTTCGAGATGCCATCCGCGGGGGCGCACCTTGAGAGTCGCCGCTTTGTCGTTCAACCGGTATTCTTTTCCGTCCGGATTTCTATACCGGATCGTACCGTTAACCGCATCCCGCAAGTTGACCTGACCGTCCATCGAGTTGTCCCATGTCGGCGAATTGGCATCCTCAAAATCGGCCATATACACATAAGCTCCGGAGTTAAACGCATTGATGACCATCTTCCGGTCACCGGCCGGGCCCGTTATTTCGACGCGTCGATCCTGTAAATCCGCAGGGACCGGAGCAATGCTCCAGTCGCCTTCCCGAACCGATGCCGTCTCCGGCAAAAAGTCGGGTCGTTCTCCGGCATCGATACGAGCCTGCCGGACGTCGCGCTCGCGCAGAAGTTCTTGCCGCCTCCCGCCGAACTTGCGTTCCAATTCGGCCACGAACTCAAGCGCTTCCGCCGAAAGGATATGTTCCCGTTCAGGGCTGGAAACCTCGCCCGTTATTTGTATGCCTGTCGGCAGCGTCTTACCGGCCATCCGATTCCTCTCCTTCTTGGGTCGACTGTCCTCAATGGGTAAACTGCTCTTGCTCGGTCGAGCCTTCAAGCGCTGTGGTAGACGAGGTACCGCCCGTAATCACTTGCGACACCTCGTCGAAGTAACCCGTTCCTACTTCGCGCTGGTGACGGGTCGCTTCATACCCGCGAGCCTCGCTGGAAAATTCGGCTTGCTGAAACTCGGAGTATGCAGCCATTCCGCGATCCTTATAGTCGTACGCCAGCTCAAACATGCTGTGATTCAGGGCGTGGAAGCCGGCCAGCGTTACGAACTGGAACTTATAGCCCATTTTCCCTAACTCACGTTGGAACCTGGCCGTCGTGGCATCATCGAGCTTCTTCTTCCAGTTGAAGGACGGGGAGCAGTTGTAAGCGAGTAATTTGCCTGGAAATTTCGCATGAATCGCCTCGGCAAACCGGCGCGCTTCCTCCAGATTCGGCTCGGACGTCTCGCACCAGATCATGTCGGCGTAAGGCGCATAGGCAAGGCCGCGGGAAATGGCTTGGTCCAAGCCGTCGTTTACATAGTAGAAGCCTTCCGGCGAACGCTCGCCTGTCAGGAAAGGACGATCGTTCTCATCGATATCGCTTGTCAACAGGCGAGCGGCATTCGCATCCGTTCTGGCGATCAATACCGTTTCTACGCCCAGGACGTCGGCTGCCAGCCGTGCGGCGATCAGGTTTCGAACGGCCTGCTGCGTCGGCAGCAGCACTTTACCGCCCAAGTGGCCGCATTTCTTCTCCGAGGATAACTGATCCTCGAAATGAACGGCCGACGCCCCCGCTTCGATCATTCCCTTCATCAGCTCGAACACGTTGAGCGGTCCGCCGAAGCCGGCCTCAGCGTCCGCCACGATCGGCAGAAAGAAGTCGATGCTGCTTTGGCCTTCGGAATGTTGAATCTGGTCGGCCCGCTGCAGCGCTTGATTGATGCGCTTCACGACTTGCGGAACGCTGTTAGCCGGATACAAGCTTTGATCTGGGTACATGTGACCGGACAAATTCGCATCGGCAGCTACCTGCCAACCGCTCAAATAAACCGCCTTAAGTCCGGCTTTCGCTTGCTGCACGGCTTGGTTGCCCGTGAGCGCACCGAGAGCAGGAACGAAATCTTCCGAGTTGACCAGCTCCCAAAACTTCTTGGCCCCCCGAGCCGCCAACGTATGCTCAATCAAGACAGAACCGCGAAGACGAAGCACATCTTCAACCGAATAAGGCCGTGTAATCCCTTCATACCGTTTGGAGCTCCAGCTTGCCTGCAATTGTTCCTGTTGTTGTTGTCGATCACTCATCGTTATCAATCTCCTTTAATATTGTAGTTACATCGATTCCTCTAAATAACCGCTGCCTTCGCAGGTGGGGCAGGTGGCAGGCCAAGCTCCCCGCTCCCGGTCCGCTCCGTAATGTTTCTCTTCATTCAAACCTGAAGCTCCACTCCCGGCGCTGCTCTCCAATTCTCCGTTACCGTGACATCTCGGACAGTCCATTGTCGTTCTCCCCTCCTCCAATGTATTAATACAGTTTTGAATTTCATATATATTTTATATCACAATACTTACCATTGTGCAATACTGTTTTTTTATTATTAATCTGTTTTATAACAATTGACTTTACATCCTGTCTTTTGTCCATCAAGCGTATCGCCCGAATAGCCCGTTTGCTTTCCTTGAGGAAAGCAAACGGGCTGTTCTTTGATCATCCACCTCGTTCCAGGTCATGCGGCGTGCGGTTTCGTAAGACGGACAACCTCACCCGGCCTCCAGCAGCAAAGAATGATACATGGTTAAAAAAACCGGGGAAAGCGGGTAAAAAACCGTTTCCTCACAGGTGCAATCTGCTTGAAGCGCGTTCGGACTTCCGTGCGACGCCAGGTTCTCCAGTTCTTCACTGCCTTGACATCCTGA